>CALHXW010000131.1 GCA_938040325.1 uncultured bacterium
GCGCGACACCTACGACCTTGCGGGTGGCGTGTTCACCTGGGTCTGGGGTCCCTGCTGCAGCGACGGTATGGCCGTTGCGATTGCCGACGACTACTGCATCACGGCGACGCCGACCGATGTGGAAGGCATCACGGCCATGCAATACATCGACGCCGCCGGCATGCCGGTTGAGCTGCCCAACGGCCTCGAGCCAGTCACGGTCTGCGTCAACGCCATCTGCGAGAGCTGCGATGATGGCATCATGAACCAGGACGAGACCGGCGTGGACTGCGGCGGCATGATCTGCGACGCTTGCGAGACCTGCGACGATGGCATCATGAACCAGGACGAGACCGACGTGGACTGCGGCGGCGCGACCTGCGACGCCTGCGAGTTCGGTCAGGGCTGCACTGTCGACACCGACTGCGACTGCGGTACGTGCGGTGACAACGGCACGTGCCTCGGCACGATCATCGAGACGGCGGACGCTGCTGGCGACTTCACGTTGCTGTTGGCGGCGCTCGATGCCGCTGGCCTCACGTCGACGTTCGAGGGCACGACGCCCTTCACGGTGCTTGCGCCCAACGACGCTGCCTTCGCGGCGCTGCCGGCTGGCTCGCTGACCGCTCTGCTCGGTGACACACCGGCGCTCACAGCGCTCTTGACCTACCACGTGCTCAACGGCGCTGTGCCGTCGTCGGTGGTGGAGACGTTGACGTCCGCAACGACGCTCAACGGCAGCGACATCGCGATCACGTTCGATGGCACCGACATCTTCATCAACGGCATCAAGGTCATCGTCCGCGACATCCAAGCCTGCAACGGCGTCATCCACGTCCTCGAGGGCGTGCTGGTTCCGACCTGTGAGGACGGCGTCATGAATGGCGACGAGACCGGCGTTGACTGCGGCGGCGACACCTGTGACGCCTGCGACGTGCCCTGCACGATGGACAGCATGTGCGACGACGGCAACGCGTGCACCGACGACACCTGCAACGTCATGACCGGTGAGTGTGAGGCGACTGCCAACACCGAGCCCTGCGACGACGGCGACGCCTGCACCATGGGCGATGTCTGCGACGCTGGCGCGTGCACGCCCGGAACGGGCATGCCGGTCTGCGACGACAGCAACGCTTGCACCGACGACACCTGCGACTCGGCGATTGGCTGCGTGTTCACGGCGAACGCCGAGCCCTGCGACGACGGCAGCGCTTGCACCGCGGGCGACATCTGCTCTGAGGGTGCTTGTGCTCCCGGCTTGGCGGTCATCTGCGACGACGGCAACCCGTGCACCACCGACTCGTGTGATGCTGCGACTGGCTGCGTGGCGGTCAACAACACCGACGCATGCGACGACGGCGACCTCTGCACCGCCGGCGACGTTTGCCTCGACGGCGCCTGCACGGCCGGCCCCGACCAGACGGACTGCGACGACGGTGACCCGTGCACGCTCGACTCGTGCGACTCGCTCGCGGGCTGCTCCAACGTCGAGTGCGACGGCGATGCTTGCCCGGTCGAGTGTGTGAACCCGACCTGCGACGACGGCGTCCAGAACGGCGACGAAGAGGGCATCGACTGCGGCGGCGCTGTCTGCGCAGCTTGCCCGGAGCCCACGTGTGACGACGGCATCCAAAACGGCAACGAGACCGACGTCGACTGCGGTGGCGACACCTGTGACGCCTGTGCGTTCGGCCAGATGTGCACCGTTGGAGACGACTGCGACTGCGGCACCTGTGGCGAGGATGGAACCTGCTTGGGCAACATCATCGAGACGGCGACTGCCGCCGGCAACTTCACGACGCTCCTCACAGCGCTCGACGCGGCCGGCTTGACCGCGACCTTCGAGGGCACCGACGAGTTCACGGTTCTCGCGCCGACGGACGCGGCGTTCGCCGCGCTGCCAGCTGGCGTGCTGACCGCGCTGCTTGCTGACACGGCTGCGCTCACCGAGATCCTGACGTACCACGTCCTCAGCGGCACCATCCCGGCCGCGGCTCTCGAGACGGCTTCGAGCGCTCAGGCGCTCAACGGTGACACGCTGCTCATCTCGTTCGACGGCACCGACATCTTCGTCAACGGTATCCAGGTCATCATCGAAGACGTGCAAGCCTGCAACGGCGTCATCCACGTCCTCAGCGCGGTCATCGTGCCGAGCTGCACCGACGGTGTGATGAATGGCGACGAAGAGGGCCTCGACTGCGGCGGCGCGACCTGCGACGCCTGCGTTGTTGAGACCTGCGATGATGGCGTGAAGAACCAGGACGAGACGGACGTCGACTGCGGTGGTGACATCTGCGACGCCTGCCCCGACGGCGACCTCTGCCTCGGTCCGGACGACTGCACGAGCGGCGTTTGCTTCGGCGACGGCATCTGCATCCCCGCCACCTGCATCGACAACATGATGAGCGGTGACGAGGAAGGCGTGGACTGCGGCGGCAGCTGCCCGGCCACGTGCCCGACCTGCGACGACGGTGAGCAGAACGGCGACGAGGAAGGCATCGACTGCGGCGGCGCGGTCTGCGGCCCCTGCATCTCGTGCGACGACGGCGTGCGTAACGGCACCGAGACGGACGTCGACTGCGGCGGCGACGCCTGCGACGCTTGCCCCGACGGCGACACCTGCCTCGCCGGTACCGACTGCGTCAGCGGTCTGTGCGCCGGTAACGTCTGCGTGACGCCTACCTGCGACGACGGCGTGCAGAACCAGGACGAGACGGACGTCGACTGCGGTGGCGACACCTGCGATGCCTGCCCCGACGGCGATGCCTGCTTCGAGGCCGATGACTGCAACAGCGGCATCTGCAACGGCGCAACCATCGACTCGGCTGGCACCTGCGTGGGCCCCGACTGCGGTGACGGCTTCCAGAACGGCGACGAGACCGACGTCGACTGCGGCGGCACGGTCTGCGCGCCCTGCGGCGACGGCCTTGGCTGTGGCACCAACGACGACTGCGCGAGCAACGTCTGCGGCGACGACATGCTCTGCGCGGCTCCGGCGTGCGACGATGGCATCCAGAACGGCGACGAGACCGACGTCGACTGCGGTGGCGCTGTCTGCGACCCATGCGCTGACGAGCTCAAGTGCAACGCACCGTCCGACTGCCAGAGCGGCGTGTGTGTCGGCGATGGTGTCTGCGGTGTTCCGGCCTGCGACGATGGCGTCCAGAACGGCAACGAGACCGACGTGGACTGCGGCGGCGACTGCGACGGCTGTGCCCTTGGCGCCGTCTGCGGCGACGGCGACGACTGCGCGTCGACGTTCTGCCTCGACAACATCTGCGTTGACTCGATCCCGACCTGTGACGACAACGCGCAGAACCAGGACGAGACCGACGTGGACTGCGGTGGCGACACCTGCGACCCCTGCGGCCTCAACTTCAACTGCGTTGACAACAGCGACTGCGAGTCGGACCTCTGCGACGATGGCACCTGCCAGCCGCAGCTGCCGACCTGCGACGACGACACGCAGAACCAGGACGAGACCGACGTGGACTGCGGCGGCTCCTGCCCGGCCTGTGACCTCGGCGAGCGCTGCGCCATCAACGGCGACTGCCAGAGCGGGTTCTGCGATGACAACGGCATCTGCGGTCAAGCTCCGGCTGCCTGCGATGACGGCGTTCAGAACGGCAACGAGACGGACATTGACTGCGGTGGTGACTGCGGCGGTTGCGCCAACGATGGACGCTGCAGCGACGACAGCGACTGCCTGAGCGACTTCTGCGACAGCGGCACCTGTGCCGATGCGCCGGCTTGCGACGACGGCATCCAGAACGGCAACGAGACGGATGTCGACTGCGGTGGCGCATGCAACGCTTGCGACAACGGCGAGAGCTGCAGCATCAACACGGACTGCGGCAGCGACAACTGCGACAACGGCACGTGCGAGCCCATCAACTTCGGCACCGACGACCTGGTCGTCCGCGGTGGTGGCTTCCTCGACACTGGCTGTGCCGGTGGCGAGACCACGACGCCCTTGGCGTTGGCCTTGGCGCTGATGTTGCTTGCGGGCGGCGCGTTCTGGCGTCGTCGTCGTGACGGCCGCTAGGCTCCGACGAGAGTGAAACGAACGGCGTCGCAGGTCTCCTGCGGCGCCGTTTGTCTGTTAGGGATCGTCCAAATCACGCGTGTCAACGCGCCAACCACGCGAGCTATCCTTCATGCGTACCGCCTTCTTTGATCTCGATCGGACGCTCATCGGCTTCAACAGCGCCATGGCGTATGCCAAGTGGGAACATCGAAACGGGCGGATTGGCACCCTGAAGCTGGTGCAGTCTGCGGCATGGATGGGCCTCTACCACCTGTCGCTCATCAACATGAACCGTGCGTACCAGCGCGCCGTGGCGAGCTATCGCGGTGTCTCCGCCGACGAGCTCGACCAGCGTACCCAAGAGTTCTTCGCCGACCAGGTCACCGACAGTCTCTTGCCGGCAGCGGCGATCGCCCTTAGCAAGCACCGCGAGGCCGGCGACCGACTGGTGCTGCTGAGCAGCACGTCGAGCTACCTGGCAGCTGCGGCGACCGAGCGCTGGAACCTCGACGCCTGGCTCGCCAATCGCTTCCCGACCGATACCGATGGCAAGCTCACGGGAAAGGTCGAGCTTCCGCTTTGCTACGGCGCAGGAAAGGTCGACCACGCCCGCCGCTACCTCGACGCACACGGCGGCGGAACGCTCGCGCAGGCTGCGTTCTACTCGGACTCCTACTCAGACGTCGCGATGCTGGCGGCTGTCGGTGAACCGTACGTGGTCAACCCAGACCCTAGGCTACGCCGCCTCGCCAAGCGTCGAGGCTGGCCGATCTCCGACTGGGTGTAACGCATGTCAACGTCGTCGAGCCGCTCGGCCCTGGGAACGGACGTGGCTGCCGGACGTCCCCGACAGCTTCCGAGCCACGCAGGGCTTCCATCCAAGCTGACCTGCTGGTTCAATGGGTTGGGTGGAGGTCGACGATGCGGATCCTAAAGTCAGGTTTGTGGGTGCTGGCTCTTGCGACCATCGCCTTGGTCGCCGAGGGCGTGACGCGCCATGCGCACGCGGGTGTGAGTGTGCCCAAGCCTGGGCTGATCCTCGTGACGAACCCCGGCCGCGCGACGCTCGTCGTAAGTCTCTGTCACCCCGGGATCTCGGTTCGAACCACCAAGTGGGGCGAGAACAACCGCACCGCCCAGTCCTACGCTAACCTCCTTGGCCTATCCGCAGCCGTGAACGCCGACTTCTTTAACTTTCCAAGCGCCACGAAGGTGGTGGGCAAAGCTCGCGGCGACGGCATCGAGTGGCCGGCGACTCAGACCGGGCTCTACAACGAGGTACGCCACTACTGGCAGTTCGGTCCCCAGTGGGCGCAGGGCGTCATCCACGACTCGGTCCCCTACCACGCCGGCGTCACCGACGTCGTCGGAGGCCATGACCACATTATCCGAAACGGTGCCGTGTTTAGCGCCTGGCCCAATCACGACTTCTACACAGGCGCCAAGCGACGCACCGGCATTGGGCTGAGCCAGGACCAGCGCTGGCTCTACATCACGGCGGTCGGCGGTGGAGCAGGACACGTTCAGCTCGCTCAGCACATGGTCGCCGATGCAGCCGAGGCCGGCGCCCCGCCCATCTACCAAGCTTCGAACATGGACGGTGGCGGCTCAAGCCAGCTGTGGGTCAACGGCTCGTGGGCGATCTCAAGCACGCGCAAAGTCGCCAACCACGTCGGCATCTACACGAACTCCACCCGGCACTCGAGCTGCCGTCCCTTCTACGCCGCCGAGTTCGTCAGTTCGACACTTCCGGTACAGGGCACCGGCACCATCACGCTCAACCTAGGCGAGGTCGTCACCGGCACCGTGAGGTTCCGAAACAAGGGCACCGAGACCTGGAACGCCAACACCAAGCTCGCACCGATCCCCCGCGACCAAGCGTCGCCGCTCGCAGCTCCGGGCTGGCTCAACCCGTCCCGCATGTCCAACATCAGCGGCTCCGTGCCGCCCGGCGCCGTCGGAACGTTCGCCGTTAGCTTCAAAGGCAACTCCCCCGGCACGCGCGTTCAGCAGTTCGGGCTGCTCCATGAGCTCTTCACGTGGTTCGCTCAGGCGCCTCTTGGCGGCGGGCCTGCCGACGGATCGCTGAAGTATCGCGTGGTGGTCAACGACTGCACGCCGAGCTGTGCAGGCAAGCAGTGCGGCGGAGACGGTTGCGGCGGCAGCTGTGGCAGCTGCGGTGCAGGCACGACGTGTACCGGTGGGCAGTGCGTGTGCGTGCCCCAGTGTAGCAGCAAGGAGTGCGGTGGCGATAGCTGTGGCGGTAGCTGTGGCGCATGCGGCGCCGGCACCACGTGTAGCGGCGGCCAGTGCGTCTGCGCGCCCCAGTGCAGCGGCAAGGAGTGCGGTGGCGACGGCTGTGGCGGCAGCTGCGGATCGTGTGGCGCGGGCACCACGTGTAGCGGTGGCGAGTGTGTCTGCGCGCCCCAGTGCAGCGGCAAGGAGTGCGGCGGTGACACCTGTGGCGGCAGCTGCGGCAGCTGCCCTGCGACACACGCCTGCAGCGGCGGCCAGTGCGTCTGCGAGCCACAGTGCGACGGGAAGCCATGCGGCGACGATGGCTGCGGCGGGGACTGCGGCCCCTGCCCAACGCAGCACGTTTGTCAGGTCGATGCGTGCGTGTGCATCCCCGACTGCTCACAGAAGGAGTGCGGTAGCGATGGCTGTGGCGGTAGCTGTGGCGGGTGCCCAGACTGGGAGAGCTGCAACAGCAACTTCCTATGCGAGTGCGCGCCTTCGATGGAGGTCTGCGACAACGTCGACAACGACTGCGACGGGACGATCGACGAGGACGATGTGTGTGGCGGCGGTTCCTGTTTCCCAGGTACTGAGCGCCCGTGCGACTACCCGGAGCTCCCGGTCGACTGTGACACCGGCGTTCAGTACTGCGGCACCAACGCATTCTGGGGCCCGTGCGAGCTGCCCGAAGACTGTCTTGACCCTGTCGAGCCTGATGTCACCGGCACCGACGACGCGATGTCCGACGTCGACGCGGATGAGGACGGCGCGTCGGTTGGCGACACAGATGCTGACGCTCTCGCTGAGGACACGTCCACTGGGCAGGAGCACGACACGGGCCTCTCGCCAGATACGACCAGCGACCTTGACCCCGACACCGACGAGCTGCTGCTCGACACCACCGACCCGACGCTTGATACCGCGATCGACGACACCGGCGGCACCGGGGTCGACGTGGTGACCGACCTCACCACGGTGAAAGTCCCCATCGACAACAGCTGCCAGGGCGGCTCGTCGCTGCCTTGGTGGTGGCTGCTGGCGCTCGGCATCGTCATCGCGCTCCGACGACGCAACGGGCGTCGCGCTTAGCCACGCGCTGCTGGATTCTTATAGGGCATCGCTGCCGCAGCTGACCGTGTCGCGATCGTGCTTGCCGAGCGCGAGCCGCGCCGGGTAAGGATGAACCTCTCGTCGCGCAGCGCTCCCGCTGCCCTCCTAACGAGGAGCCCGTTCTTGCCTACGCTCTTCGACCGCCTTGGTCGCTGGAACTTTCAGCGCAGCGGTGCGACCAGCGCGTTCCACGGCGATGACGGCGACCGAGTCCACTACTACACCGTCGAGGCCGAGGCCTCCGACGGGCCAGCCCCCACGATGGAGGCTGCTCTGCTGCACGGCGTTGGTTCGGCAGCCAGCGCGTTCGCGCCGATCGTCAAGCACCTACGGCCTCGCTTTCGTCGCATCGTGATCCCCGAGGCGCCCGCTCACGGGTTCAGCGACCGCGGCGCCCAGGCGCTTGAGGCCGAGTCGCTCTACCAGCGCATGAAGGCGTTTCTCGACGACGCTCTGACGGGCCCCTTCGTGCTCTATGGCAACTCCCTCGGCGGTGGGGCTGCCGTCCGGTATGCGTCCGAACACCCTGACCGCGTCGCCGCGCTCGTGTTGCTCTCGCCTGCCGGTGCTGCGGTCGAGCCCACTGCGTTCGACGAGCTCAAGAGCAAGTTCGAGTTCGCCAGCAACACCGAGGCACACGCATTTTTGCAGAAGCTCTTTCACGAGCCGCCGTGGTACCTGCGGCTGGTCGCCGGTGACCTCAAGCGTCGCCTCGCTAGGCCTGAGCTACGTCACTTCTTTGAGGCCGCAACGGT
Source organism: uncultured bacterium (assembly GCA_938040325.1). Classification (GTDB taxonomy): domain Bacteria; phylum Myxococcota_A; class UBA9042; order PHBI01; family PHBI01; genus CALHXW01. The sequence goes on from CALHXW010000131.1 coordinate 8,110, forward strand.
CGACGACCTGCTCACGCCAGAGCAGCTCAAGCCGCTGACGATGCCGGTTCTCTTCATGTGGGGCGGCGCCGAGCAGGTGCTACCGCCGCAGCACCTTCAGTGGTACCGCGAGCACCTGCCGGAGTCTGCTGCCGTGGTCGAGCCTGCCAACTATGGACACAGCGCCTACGTCGAGTATCCGGAAGACGTGGCCAAGCGAATGCTGGCGTTTCTCACCGCCAGAGGAGTGATCGATGGAGTCGCCGATGCCTGAAGCCCCTCGTCCTTTCCGCATCCTCGGCGTTCAGCAGGTCGCGATTGGTGCGCCCGACAAGCGCGCGCTGCAGCATCTCTGGGGCGACCTCTTCGGGCTTGAGCCCGTTGGAACGTATCGAAGCGAGCGCGAGAACGTCGACGAGGACATCCTGCGTCTTGGGGTCGGTCCGTTTGCCGTCGAGGTGGACCTCATGCAGCCCATCGATGCCGACGCACGCCCAAGGGTTCACGTACCAGCGCTCAATCATGTCGGCTTGTGGGTCGACGACATCCAGTCCGCTGTGACCTGGCTCGGCGAGCATGGGGTCCGCTTCACACCAGGCGGTATCCGTAAGGGAGCCGCCGGGCACGATGTGACCTTCATCCACCCCAAGGGCAACGAGCAGTCGCCGGTCGGCGGCGTCGGTGTCCTGATCGAGCTCGTTCAAGCGCCGGCCGAGGTGATCGCGGCGTTCGACGACGCATCGGCATCGTAACCTGCGATCGCTCGTTAGGGTCGGTGATAAGCCTGCGGTTTACGGTCGCTCGACCCTGACGGCGAGACGTGTCTCCACCTTATGTGGGCCCAGATATGCTAGGGTCCGGCGACCCTGACGACGGAGGCCCAAATGGCCGAGAATGCACCGCTTCAAGCGCACCAACTCCTGCGGCCCTGCCTGCCGGAGGAGCTCTCGTTCAAGACCACCGACGAGCTCGATGATCTCGTGGGTACGGTCGGGCAGCACCGCGCCATGGAAGCGTTTGAGGTCGGCCTCGGCATCCGGCGCGAGGGCTACAACATCTTTGTGATGGGAACTCAGGGCGTGGGCAAGCACACCGTCGTCAGCCATGTCTTGCAGGAGCGAGCGGCCGCCGAGGGCGTGCCCAACGACCTCTGTTTCGTCTACAACTACGACCGTGCGCACGAGCCGCGGACCCTCTCGTTGCCTCCAGGGCGAGGGGCACGTCTGCGCGGCCACATGAAGAACCTTGTGCGTGAGCTGCAGATGACGATCCCGGCGGTCTTCGCCAGCGACACCTACTCAGCACGCGTTCGCACCATCACCAACGAGCTCGACAAGCTCCAGTCCCAAGCGTTTGAGGCCATCGAGGCTGTTGCCGGCGAGAACGGCCTGGCCGTGGTCCGTTCGCCCGAGGGCATCAGCTTTGCGCCCTTCAACGAGGCTCGAGACGGCGTGCTCGACGACGATGACGTTGCTCAGCTGCCGGACGAGCTACGCGAGCCACTTGAGGCGAAGGTCGCCGAGATGGAGGACCAGCTTCACGCGTTCGCTGGAAGCCTTCCGCGTTGGCGCAAGGACACCCGCGACAAGCTCAAGGCGCTGGTCGAGGAGGTCACCCGCAACGAAGTGGAGGCGCTGATCGACTCGCTGCGTGACGACTACAGCGATCTGCCCGCGGTCCTAGACTTCTTTGACGCTGTCCAAAGCGACATCGTCGAGCAGGTGTTTCTCTTTCAGGAAGCCGATGACGGCGAGGAAGGCGGCGGGCCGCCGATGCAGATGGCGCCGCCTAGCTCGACGCCGGTCAACCTCCGGCGCTACGAGGTCAACGTCCTCGTCGACCATGCACACTCTACTGGCGCACCGGTGATCTACGAAGATAGCCCGGACCTGAGTCGTCTCATCGGTCGCATCGAGCACCTGACCGAGATGGGCATGATGGTGACCGACCACACCCTCATCAAGCCTGGCGTCGCGCACCGCGCCAATGGCGGCTACCTCATCTTGGACGCCCGCCGTCTGGTTCAAGGGCCCTTCGCGTGGAGCGAGCTCAAGCGTATGTTGCGAGCTCAGCTGATCCGGATGGACAGCCCGGGCGGTCGCTCGAGCCTGAACACCCAGCAGAGCTTGACGCCGGAAGCGATTCCGCTGGACGTGAAGGTTGTGCTGCTTGGCGACCCCCGGCTCTACTATGAGCTGCTGGCGCTCGACCCTGAGTTCGAGCGGCACTTCAAGATCTGCGCAGCCTTCGAGGAGCAGGTTCCTCGCAACCTTGCGCACACGATGCTGGTTGCGCGCTTGATCGCGACCAAGGTGCGGGCCAAGGGCTTGCGTCCACTCACCGCGTCAGCGGTAGGTCGCGTCATCGAAGAGGGCGCGCGCGAGGTGGAAGACCAAGACTACGTCTCCGCCAACCTGTCACAGCTCTTCAACCTGCTCGACGAAGCGGACTACTGGGCCGCCAAGCGTGGCGTCGACATGACCGACGACGTCGATGTGGATGAGGCGCTTGCAGCGAGCGACCGGCGCGGCTCGCAGCCTCGGGACTACCACCACGAGGCGGTGCGACGCGGGACCATCCTTGTTGATACCGATGGCAGCGTGGTCGGCCAGATCAATGGACTGGCGGTCGTGGCCGCGGGTAACTTTGAGTTTGGGCGTCCCAGCCGCATCACGGCGACCGCCCGCGTCGGCGATGGCGAGGTCGTCGACATCGAGCGCGAGGTCCGTCTGTCGGGCAGCCTGCACTCCAAGGGCGTGATGATCATCCAGGCGCTGCTGAGCAAGCGGTACGCCGGTGAGCAGCCTCTGTCGCTGTCGGGCAGCCTGGTGTTTGAGCAGTCGTACGGAATGATCGATGGCGACAGCGCTAGCTTGGCAGAGCTGATGGCGCTGCTGAGCGCCGTGACCGGGATTCCGATCCTGCAGTCGCGCGCAGTCACAGGCTCCATCAACCAGCAGGGAGAGATTCAAGCGATCGGCGGCGTCAATCCCAAGATCGAGGGCTTCTTCGGGCTCTGCGAGGAGCGTGGACTCACGGGCTCGCAGGGGGTTGTCGTGCCGGCCTCGAACGTCAAGAACCTCATGCTGAGACGGCGGGTTGTGGACGCAGCAACGGCAGGGAAGTTTCACGTGTGGGCCGTCGCCGATCTCGACGATGCCATCCCGCTGTTGACGGGCGTTGACGCGGAGACGTTCAACGCACGCGTTCGGGAGAGCCTCATCGACTTCTACGAGCAGCGGTGCAAGTTCGCGCGTATGATTCGTGACACCGGTGGTCGTATCTGATGAGGCGTTTGACGCTCACACAACGCGCGCTGGCGCTCGTCGTGGTTGGGGTGCTCGGCTGCGGGGATGACGATGCGGCCAGCGGCGACGTCGGTGGCGATACGTCCAGCGAGACAGACACGACCGTAGATGCTGGTTCGGACACGACGCCTCTTGCGGACACGACGCCGCTTACGGACACGACGCCGCTTGCGGACACAGCGGCACCGGTCGACACGGCGCCTCCGGCCGACACGACGCCTTCGGCCGACACGACGCCTTCGGCCGACACGACGCCTCCGGCCGACACAACGCCTCCGGCCGACACGACGCCTCCGGCCGACACGGCGCCTCCGGCCGACACGGCGCCTCCGGCCGACACGACGCCTCCGGCCGACACGACGCCTCCGGCCGACACGACGCCTCCGGCCGACACGACGCCTCCGGCCGACACAACGCCTCCGGCCGACACGACGCCTCCGGCCGACACGACGCCTCCGGCCGACACGACGGGTGCTCCTGACACGTCGGTTGCCGGTCCGTTCACGGTCACCGCCACCACCGTGACGGTGGCAGGCTACGCGAGCGATCTCTTCACCCCAGATGGTCCCGGTCCGTACCCAGCCATCGTCTTCGCGCCAGGCTTTCAGCTCCCAGGGTCGAGCTTCGCGTACCTCGGTGAACACCTCGCGAGCTGGGGCATTGTGACCCTGATCCCGACCTACGGGGACTCGGCTTTTGCTGCGATCGACCACCTCGATCTCGCCAATGCGACGCTCGATGGGCTCGATGCGCTCGTCTTGGAGTCGACGGTCGACGCCAACCAGCTGGGCGTTGCAGGCCACTCACGCGGCGGCAAGACCTCGATCTTGGCGGCAACACTCGATGCGCGGGTCCAGGCGGTGTTTGCGCTCGACCCAGTGGACACGCCAGGCGGCCCGCTGACACCAGCAAGTCCCCAGAACCCGAGCGTGACGCCGGAGCTCATGGGTGGCCTGACCGTGCCGCTTGGCCTCATCGGCAGCGAGCTCGGCAACGAGTCCGTGAGCACGTTCGCCCCGGCCTGTGCGCCGGCCGACGAGAACTACGAGCAGTACATGGCTCACACGGCATCGACGGTTCGTCACCAGTGGGTCGTCGCGGACGGTGGGCACAACGACTTCGCGGAGGACCTCCCGCCGCTCTTGGTGTTGGCGTGCCCCGCGGGTTCGACCCCAGAGGCCGCGCGGATCAGCGCACGTCGTCATGCGGTTGCGTTCCTAAAGGTCTATCTCGCGGGCGACACCACGTTTGCTCCCTTGTTGGCAGGCTCAGAGGTGCCATGAGACTCGATATTGACCACATCGCCCGGCTCGCCCAGCTAGAGCTCACGCCCGACGAGCGTGAGCGCTTCGGTTCACAGCTCGAGGCAATTGTTGGCTACTGCGCTAGCCTCGACGCGTACGCCACCGACGGTGTGGAGCCGACGCTTCATCCGATCCCGCATGCGACCCCGCTTCGTGCGGATGCGGTCGGGGCGCATCTCAGCCACGAGGCTGCGACCGCCAACGCGCCAGCCACCGATGAAGACGCCTTCGTCGTTCCGAGGGTTGTCTGATGCAGCACGTGTGTGAGACGCCGCTGACGATCGAGGGCGCGCTCGCGGCACAAGCAAGCGGCGAGACGTCCGCGTTGGAGCTGACAGAGGCAGCGCTTGCTCGTGCCGAAGCCACAGCTTCGCTGAATGCGTGGGCTCTTGTTGACGCCGATGGCGCCCGTGCGCAGGCAGAAGCCATCGACATGCGCCGCGCGGCCGGCGAGCCGCTTGGACCTCTCGCCGGCGTGCCGATCGGCGTCAAAGACCAGATCTGCACAAAGGGACTCCGCACGACAGCCGCGTCGAAGATCCTCGAGAACTTCGTGCCGCCCTATGACGCGACGGTCGTTTCTAGGCTGCGTCAGGCTGACGCGATCATCGTCGGCAAGCTCAACCAGGATGAGTTTGCGATGGGCTCGTCGAACGAGCGCTCGCTGTTTGGTCCCGCGTTCAACCCCCACGACGGGACCAGAGTTCCAGGCGGGTCGTCAGGTGGTTCGGCGGCTGCAGTCGCTGCTGGCAGCTGCGTGGCGTCGCTCGGCACGGACACCGGCGGCTCGATTCGACAACCGGCGAGCTTTTGTGGCGTCGTCGGACTCAAGCCGACGTATGGGCGCGTCAGCCGCTGGGGGGCGATTGCCTTTGCGTCGAGCCTCGACCAGGTCGGCCCTCTCGGCCGGTCCGTTCGAGACGTTGCGGCGGTCTACGGCGTGATCGCTGGCCATGACCCACTGGACTCGACCTCGTTAACCCACGCGGTCGAAGCGCCGAACTATGCGGTCGACGGTTCCCTTGCTGGGCTGCGCGTTGGCGTCCCGCAAGAGTACTTCATCGATGGGATTGAGCCTGCCGTGAAGGCGTCTGTGGACGCGGCTCTCGGCCAACTTGAGCAGCTCGGCGCGACGTGCGTGCCTGTCTCGCTGCCCCACACGGAAGCGGCGGTTGCGACCTACTACTTGCTCGCCACTGCAGAGGCGTCGTCGAACCTGTCTCGCTACGACGGCATTCGCTACGGCCACCGCACATCCGAGTCGGTCTCCGACATCGGAGCGCTCTACGCCAAGAGCCGCGCGGAGGGCTTCGGCGACGAGGTGAAGCGGCGCATCATCTTGGGCACGTTCGTGCTCTCAAGCGGCTACTACGACGCGTTCTACCTCAAGGCACAGAAGGTTCGGACGTTGATTCGCCGAGACTTCGATGCAGCGTTTGCCGATGTCGACGTGCTGGCAACACCGACGTCGCCAGTGACCGCCTTCAAGGTCGGCGAGCACGTCACCGACCCTCTGCAGATGTACCTCATGGACATCTTCACGATCCCGTCGTCGCTCGCAGGGAACACGAGCCTCAACCTGCCGTGTGGCGTCGACTCTGCCGGGCTTCCGATTGGCCTGCAGCTGATTGCGCCGCCCCTCGGTGAGGCCCGGTTGCTCTCGATCGCCGAGCGCCTGGAGCGGAAGCTAGGCAACTGGGGAGGCCGCTGATGGCGCACAGTGACTGGGAAGCCGTGATCGGGCTTGAGATCCACGTGCAGCTCGCGACGTCATCGAAGATCTTCTCCGCCGCTTCTGCTGGCTTTGGCGAGCGACCCAACACGTCGGTTGATCCCGTCACGCTGGGCATGCCGGGCGTGCTGCCGGTCCTCAATCGCGAGGTGGTGGAGCTGGCGATGCGGCTTGGGCTTGCGCTGGGATGCACGATCGACCAGTCAAGTCGCTTCGCGCGCAAGCACTACTTCTATCCAGACCTGCCTAAGGGCTATCAGATCAGTCAGTTTGCCGCGCCCATCTGCCAAGGCGGTGAGGTGCGTTGCGTGGTCGACGGTGAGGTCTTGAGTTTCCGTCTCAACCGCATCCACCTTGAAGAGGATGCCGGCAAGAACGTGCACGACCAGCGCAACGACCGGTCGCTCGTGGACTTCAACCGGGCCGGTGTGCCGCTGGTCGAGATTGTCAGCGAACCCGACCTACGCAGCGCAGCCCACGCGGTCGCTTACATGAAAGCCGTCCACCAAGTCGTGGTCGCCCTCGGCGTCTCTGATGGCAACATGGAGCGCGGGAACTTCCGGTGCGACGCCAACGTCTCGGTGCGCCGCCGGGGTGCAAAAGCCTATGGAACGCGCACCGAGGTGAAAAACGTCAACAGTTTCCGCTTCATCGGCCGGGCCGTCACCTACGAGATCGACCGGCAGATCGGCCTCATCGAAGCCGGTGGGGAGGTTACACAGGAGACGCGTGGCTGGGACGACGAGGCGGGCATCACGCGCTCTCAGCGCAGCAAGGAAGAGGCGTACGACTACCGCTACTTCCCCGATCCCGATCTGCTGCCCGTCGTTATTGACGACGCGTGGCTCGCGTCGGTTCGGGCGACGTTGCCGGAGCTGCCGCTCGACCGCTGGCGGCGCTTCCAGGACGAGCTCGGGCTGTCGGCCTATGACGCCGATGTGCTGACCCAGTCGGTGGAGCGTGCGAACTACTTCGAGCAGGTCGCCAAAGGCGCTGGTGACGCGAAGCTCGCGTCGAACTGGGTCACGGGCGAGCTGATGGCGCAGCTCAATCGCGATGGCGTGGCGCTAGGCGACAGCCCAGTGGCTGCCGACGCGCTGACGGAGCTGTTGGGGCTGGTCACGGCAGGGACGATCTCGGCCAAGATGGCCAAGACCTGCTTTCAGGCCATGTACCACAAGGGCGTCTCCGCCAAGGATTGGGTTGCGGCCAACGGCGGACAGATCACCGACCCGGCGGTCATCGCTGAGCACGTCGACACGGTCATCGCTGCCAACCCAGGCCAAGTGGTTCAGTACCTTGGCGGCAAAGAGAAGCTCCTCGGGTTCTTTGTCGGACAGGTGATGAAGGCGACGCGCGGTAAGGCAAACCCAGGGCAGGTCAACACCGTTGTCCGCGAGCGACTGGCGGCGCAGAAGGGAGACTCATGAGTGTGATTCGTCCGATTATCATCGACGCCGATGGCGTCGTTCAGCTCCTTGACCAGCGTTTGCTTCCCTTCGAAGAGTCCTACGTTCGGTGCGAGAGCGCTGAGGCCGTTGCGGCAGCGATCCAGGCGATGGTTGTGCGTGGCGCGCCTGCGATTGGTGTCGCAGCAGCCGCGGGGCTTGCCCGCGGGTCGCAGAGCCTCGGTGAGGACAGCTTCGACGACGGGTTCGAGCGCCTGTGCGCGATCATGGGTGAGTCGCGGCCTACGGCGGTGAACTTGTTCTGGGCGATCGAGCGCATGAAGGGTGTGGCTAGCGCCGACCACGCGAGCGCTGCGGCGCGGGTCGCAGCCTTGGACGCTGAAGCGAGAGCGATCTTTGCTGAGGATATCGCCATCAATCGTGCCATCGGCAGTCACGGCGAGACCCTCGTTGGACCTGGGGCCGGTGTGCTGACTCACTGCAACACGGGCAGCCTCGCGACCGCGGGCTACGGGACCGCCCTGGGCGTGATCCGATCTGCGTCCGAGGCTGGCAAGAACATCCGAGTGTTCGCTGACGAGACCCGGCCGTACCTTCAGGGCAGCCGACTCACCGTTTGGGAGTGTCAGCGTGAGGGCATCGACGTCACGCTGCTGCCCGACAGTGCTGCAGGGCACCTGATCGCGTCCGGCGCCGTGGACCTTGCGGTTGTTGGTGCCGACCGGATCGCGGCCAACGGAGACGCTGCCAACAAGATCGGGACCTACCAGGTCGCGACCATGTGTCAGCGCCATGGCGTGCCGTTCTACGTTGCCGCACCGCTGTCGACCATCGACCGATCGCTGCCCGACGGCAGCGGAATTCCGATTGAGCAACGATCGGCCACCGAGGTCACGGAGGTGTTTGGCACGCCCGTTGCGCCAGCGGATGTCCCTGTGTTCAACCCGGCGTTTGATGTCACACCGGCTGAGCTGATAACGGCGATCATCACAGAGCGCGGCGTGTTGCGTCCGCCCTTCGCCGCCGCAATCGCCGCCGCATTCGCTGCCGACAGCACGGCGTAACGAGCCGATGCTTGACAGCGCCAGATGCCTTCTCTAGGTTCCCGCTTCCTTATTTGGAGGTGGCCGATGTACGCGGTGATCGCAACTGGTGGAAAGCAATACAGAGTCGAGCAAGGTGACATCGTCACCATCGAGCGCCTTTCGGGTGAGCTCGGAGACTCGGTGAACTTCGACCAGGTATTGGCCTTGGGTGAGGGCGAAGGCCTGAAGCTCGGCGCCCCGACGGTCGCTGGTGCTGCTGTGAGCGGCAAGATCGTCGGGCAGGGACGCACCCGGAAGATGATCATCTTCAAGTTCCGTCGTCGGAAGAACTACAAGCGTAAGAACGGCCATCGGCAGTACTTCACGCGCGTTCGTATCGAGGGCATCACCGGCTAATGCCGGCGAGGCGCGACCTTCGTGCCTCCGACGATTAGACAGCAGCCCTGGATCTCCCGATGCAGTTCGTTGATGAAGCGACGGTCGAGGTGGTCGCCGGAGCTGGTGGTAAAGGCGTCATTAGCTTTCGTCGTGAATCTCACGTCGCGTTCGGTGGTCCCGATGGCGGCAACGGAGGTCGCGGCGGTGATGTCGTCGTGTTTGCGACCAGTCGTGTCGTGACGCTTCTCGATCACCGCTACAAGCGCTGGTACAAGGGCAAAGCCGGCGACAACGGCGGGGCCAAGAACTGCACCGGGCGCTCAGCCGACCCGATTCGCGTGCCCGTCCCCATCGGGACAGTGCTCACGGATGAGACGACCGGCGACGTCATCGCAGACCTCTCCACGGACGGCCAGGAGGTCGTAGTTGCTCGCGGCGGACGCGGGGGGCAGGGCAACGCTCGGTTCCAGACGTCAACGCGGCAGACGCCACGTTTCGCCCAAGACGGCGAGGCGGGCGAGTCGCGCACGATCGGTCTGAGCCTCAAGCTTGTGGCTGACGTCGGACTGCTTGGGCTGCCGAACGCCGGCAAGAGCACGTTCTTGCGCGCTGTCACGGAGAGCCAAGCGCGCGTTGGCGCGTACCCGTTCACAACGCTCGTCCCCAACCTTGGCGTGTACCGCCGCGGTGACCGGGACCTCGTGATTGCCGACATCCCCGGGCTCATCGAGGGCGCGCACGAGGGGCAGGGGCTTGGCGACCGTTTCCTCAAGCACGTCGAGCGCACAAGAGTCCTCATCCACCTCTTGTCGCTGTCGCCCGATGCGCCCGACGCCACAGAGGCATGGCGCGTCGTCAACAATGAGCTCGCGCAGCGCTCTGCTGAGCTTCGGAGTCGTCCGCAGCTGGTGGTGCTAAACAAGATCGATGTGCTCGATGACCGCTATGAGCTCGACCTCTGGCGTGAAGCCTTTGCAGAGCTGGGCGTTGAGGTCCTGGTGATGAGCGGTCTGACCGGCGAGAACGTCCACGAGATCATGACACAGGTCCTCGAGCTCATTCCAGCGAAGCTTGGCGAGGAAGAAGACGACACGCCGAAGCCGTGGTCGCCCGTCTAGCAGCGTTGCTGGGAGTCCGCTCTCACGTCACAAATCGCACCGAGCCAACCGGGTTTTCATCAGCGCCATCGATCGTGGATCGCCGGTTTCGACAAAATCGAACCAGCCAGTTCTCCGATCAGGTTACGACATTTGAGGGCGCATCCCCTACGGGCCCCGACGTTCTGGTGCCTGTCGTGACACCAACCTGCCGGAATCGCGCTGCATCTGGCACAGTTGAGACTAACGGCGAGTTGACGAGGATCCACTCCCACTACAATATCGCCTTTATTGACGGGGCGTGCTTCGATAGAAGCATCTCCGCAGGTGAACAGACGCCCAGTCTGTGCCACTCGACGTGACAGAAGGAAGCGTAATGAAGCGACGATCAATCGTTGGTGCAAGTCGGGCCACTAAAGCCCTTGTCGTTGGACTTGGTGTTCTTTGGGTTGCCAGCGCACAGGCTCAAGCGCCCGCTGCGCCTCCTGTGCCAGCCGACGCGACTGACGCCGCGACGACCGCCGCGGACACGGCCAAGACCGCCGCGGACGACGCAAAGAAGACTGCCGACGACGCCAAAGAGGCCGTTGAGGGCGCGCCTGCGGCCGGCGTTGACGCGCTCGGACTCCCTGCGGGTCCTGCGGCTGCCCCGGGTGACGTGACGCCGGCCGGTGCTGGCGCTGCGGGCGGCGCTGCTGCTGGTGCAGCTGCTCTTCCTGCCTCAACGACGCACGACTACAAGCTCCGCGAGCTTGAAGAGAAGGTCATCGGCCTTAAGGAAAAGGTCTTCCGCTCGAAGACGCGTCTCCTGCTCCTCAAGGAGAGGATCCTCAACGACGTGATCGCTGAGGCTAAAGTCGTCATTCGGCACGAGAACGACATGGGCAGCAGCCTGAAGCCCGTCCAGGTGCTCTACCACCTCGACGGTGAGAAGGTTTACTTCCAGGACGAGACGTCGACCTTGCTTGCCAAGGAAGAAACGATTGAGATCTTCAATCAGAACCTCGTCCCCGGCAACCACGTGCTCGCGGTTGAGATGGTCTACCGCGGCGACTCGGGTCTGTTCACGTACCTCAAAGACTACCTCTTCAAGCTACGTGCGACGTACACGTTCTACGCAACGAAGGGCAAGATCACGACAGTGCGCGCCATCGGCTACCAGCGTGGCGACGTCACCTACGACCTCACCGAGCGTCCCTCCATCACATTCGACGTCAAGCAGGTCAGCTACACCAAGGATGACGGCGTCGCCAAACAGGGCGGGGAGAAATAGATGTCGGCGTCGAAAGACGACGGCCAGTCGTCGTGCTTGCGACGGGCTGCTAGCTGGGCAGTCGCGGCACCACTTGCCGCGCTGTTCCTCGTAGCTCCTGGCAACGCCAACGCTCAGAATGTCGACAGCTACAACAAGCGGCTCGAGACCATCTCGACGTCGGTAGACCGGCTCAGCAAAGACTACGCCAACCCCATGGCGATCGTTCGTCGCTTCCCTCATCAGAAGAGGCTCATCGACGCACGGGTCTACTACGAACTCGGCAACTATGAGAGCGCGGCAATCATGCTGATCGACGTGCTCGACAGCCCGACGTTCAAGGGCAACTTCGAGTACGAGTCGGCCCAGCTGATGCTCGCCAAGAGCCTGCTTGAGCTCGACAACCCGAAAGCGGCCCGCGAGTTCTTCGCGGAGGTCACAAAGGGGCGCGATGCTGGCCTTGCAGAAGAAGCGCGGTTCTATCTCATCGAGATGGCCCTGACCGACGGGTCTGCGACCGAACTCCAGCGTGTCGTCGACTCGTTGGGCAACGTCACGAGCAGCGACCGAACCCGGTACGGCCTTGGAAAGGCGTACCTGCGCTTGGACAAGCCTGACCGCGCCCAGCAGTGGCTCGGCGCGATCCAGCCGCAGAGCGAGTTCTACAACCGCGCGCGGTACTACCAAGGCGTCTCACAGACTGCCCAAAACCAGTACCCCGCGGCACTTGGGACGTTCCGCCAGCTCACGCTGACCAAGCCGAAGACCCTTGCCGACAAGGACCTCATCGACTTGGCTTGGCTCGCTGTTGGACGGCTCCTACAAGAGCAGAAAGACATCACGGGCTCGCTCAACGCCTACCAGCAGATCGGCCGCAACAGCTCGCACTACGAAGTGGCGCTCTACGAGATGGCCTGGTCGTACGTGAAGCAGGAGCAGTACGACAAGGCGATCCAAACCGTCGATATCCTGCTGCTGACTGTCGAAGACGAAAAGATCAATGTCGACGCACACGTGCTCCGTGGCCGACTCAACGTTGCGATGAACGACTTCGACGAGGCGATGGAGAGCTACCAGTCGATTCTCGAGAACTTCGCGCCGGTGCGTAACGAGCTGGCAACGTTCTCCAAGGACCCACGCGACATTCAGCGCTACTTCCAGTGGCTACTCAACCGCGGCTCTGACCGGACGAAGCTGCAGGCACCTCTGTCGAAGCGCACGGCCGCTTGGATCGAGTCGACCGACTCGATCGGTCGCGTCGCGCAGGTCTTCGACCGGATCAGCAGCGAGTCGGCCGACATCACTGCCGCCCGCCAGGTGGGTGGGGACCTTGACCGCATCCTCTCGTCGCGAAACCGCATCGAGCTCTTCGACGACCTCCGCGACGGGTGGATTCGGGCACTTGCTCTCGAGAACCAGCTCATCAACGTGTCGGGCGAGATGCTTGACGCTCAGAACGCGGCTGTGAAGGGCAAGCTGGACCGTCGTGACGCCGACGAGCTCGCCGAGATCGTCGCATGGCGTCGCAGCATGGAGTCCAAGGTCAACCAGCTGCCGGAGTCCTTCGAGGGCTACAAGCGGCGGAAGGTGGAGGTCAACGAGCGCTACCTCGATCTTCAGCGCAAGAACTTCATCGTCGAGCAGAACTTGGCGGAGGTGAAGCGTCAGCTGCTCGCCCTTGAGAAGTTCCTCAACGACAAGCAGTTCGCCGATGATGGCGACAAGCTCTCTGTCGAGCACGAGAGCCGCGTGCGTAGCGAGCTCGAGTCCGAAAAGGGCGAGCTCCAGGGACTCTACGACGAGCTCCTCGGTCTCAAGCGCCAGATTGACGTGGAGTCGATGGACGTTGGTGCAGGCGACACGGCCACTGTGGGTGAAGAGAACCTGAAGGCAAAGCTCATCCAGGCGCACAAGCGCGAGGGCATGTTCTACGACCGAACAGGAAACAGCGTGGGCGGCGGTGTCGCCAAGCGGTTCGGAAAGGCTGCCGCGACGCGACTTCGCATCTTTGACACGATCGGCCGCCTTGAGCGCGTCATCAACGCCATCGACACCCAGGTGCTGGCGAAGACGCAGTCACTGCGCGCGACAGTTGATGGTGAGATGAACGCGCTTGCTGGCTACGACACTGAGGTGAAGTCCTACGATGCAGAGGGCCGCAACCTCTCAAGCACGATGGGCGAAGAGCTGTTCCGCACTGCTCAGCGCCGAATGGACCAAGTCGTCTTGGAGGCCGATGTGGGACTCCTCGACGTGATGTGGGAACGCAAGAGCCAGAAGACGCGTGAGCTCCAAGCCGTCAACGACGAGCTCGGCAAGCGCTCCACGCAGCTTCAGGACGACCTCCAGGCGCTCAAGGGCGACAATGAGGAAGCTTCCGAGGAGGGCGAGAAATGAAACGACTCCTTGTTCAACTAAGCATCGCGACGCTGCTCGGGTCTGGACCTGCACTTGCGGGTGAGCCGCCAGCGGACGCCGCCAAAGACAAGGCGACGGCGTCGAAGGACGCGACCGCGTCTAAAGGCGACGCGGCCGAGCCGGCTGCTCCGAAACGGCGTGCGATCGCGCCGGCGACGCTGAGCCAGCTTCGTCAGATCCCAGAACTCAGTCGCTGCGTACGCAATCCCATCGACGTGAAACCGCTGGCTGCCAACAAGCCGAAGGCCGCTCTCTCAGCGGCGGATCTCGACCTCCAGAAGGAACGTCTCGCCTACGAAAAGACCGTCGAACGCTTCACCGCAGTCGGTGAGGACTATCGCGAAGAGGTCGCAGCCGTCTTGGACCGTTCCTTTGAGGGACGTCGGAAGAAGCTCTCCAAGCGCTACGAGAAACGGGCCGCTGAGCTTGAGGTCGAAGAGCGCTCGCGCCGCAACGATGCGATCGCTCGCTTCGAGAAGTTTGTTGCGAAGTACCCGAACGACGCGACCCACACGCCGGATGCGATGTTCCGGCTTGCGGAGCTCTACTACGAGCGGAGCGCCATCGACTACGCCGACGCGTCCGACCGTCACACCGAGCAAATGGCGCTCTATGAGCGCGGCAAGATCCCCGCAGAGCCGCAGTCACCCACGCGTGACTACTCGGACTCTGTCCGGCTCTACCAAACATTGCTTGGCCGGTTTGGCGACACCTACCGCTACGCAGACGCGGTCTACTATCTGCTTGGCTACGTGCTGCAGGAGAGCGCCGACGACCTCGAAGCGCGCAAGGCGTGGATCGCACTCGTCGACAAGCACCCAAAGAGCGAGTACGCGCCCGAAGTGTTCCTCCGTATCGGAGAGAATCACTTTGACTACGGCGAGTTCCAAGAGGCTGCGTCCGTCTACAAGCGGGCACTGGCCTACACCGATTCACGCTTCTACGACAAGGCGCTCTACAAGCTCGCGTGGACGTACTTCCAAATGTACGACTACGACCAAGCGATCCGGACCTTTAAGCAGCTCATCGCCTGGTATGACACCAGCAGCGACGGCGGGAGCGCCACGGCCAGCGCGCTACGCGAAGAGGCGATCGACTACCTCGCAAAGAGTCTCGCTGAAGATGACTGGGACAACGACGGGATCGAGGATGACAACCGAGGAGTCCCTCGCGCGTTGGCCTACCTCAGTGAGGGCAACTCCTACGAGAACGACATCGTCGCAGCCTATGCCGCAAGCCTCTATGACCTCCACGACAAGAAGAAGTACGCGGAGGCTGTCTCGGTCTACCGCGAGCTGATCGATCGCGACCCGAACGCCCTGAAAGCGGTCGAGCACCAGCAGCAGATCATCAAGATCTACGACATCTTGCGTGATATCGACAGCGCGACGCGCGAGCGTCAAAAGCTCGCGGACATGTTCGCTCCTGGCTCGAAGTGGGCACGGGCAAATCGCCAACACGGCAAGAAGGTCGCCGACGCAAGCACCGCGGTCGAAAACGCGATGCGCAAGCGCGCACTCTTCCTTCATCAGCGCGCGCAGGAGCTCAAGGCTCAAGCAACGCTCGACGGCAGCGACGAGCTGCTTGACCAGTCGCTGGCGCACTACAAGAAGGCTTCGAAGGCGTACCACGATTACCTGGCGAAGTACCCGAAGGAGCCCGCCTCCTACGAGATGCGCTTCTACCTTGCGGAGTCCTACTACTACTCGCTGCAGTTCGACAAAGCCGCAGACGCCTACTTGGGCGTCGCCCAGGAACCGCACCAAGCGCGCTTCCGTGAGCCCTCGGCATGGTCAGCTGTGAAGTCCTACGAGCGACTCTTGGTCGAGGCGACGGAGAACAAGAGCATTCCGGACAAGTCCGACCCAAACCAGCCCTACGATCCACCAGAGCTCGACACGCCAGACGGCGACAAGGTGCGCAAGGTGGTCGCCGAGCAGCTTCCCGACCCCGTGAAGCAATGGCTGAGCGCCACGGACTTCTACGTCCTGCGCGACATCAAGCGTGACGGAAGCCGGTTGCCGCAAGCGAAGCTCGCCTACCAGAGCGCCGATCTCCTCTACCGTTTCCGTCACTTCGACGATGCGCGTGAGCGCTACAAGCAGGTTATTGCCTGTTTCCCTCAGGACGAAGTTGCCGCGTTTGCGATGGCCAACATCATCAACAGCTACCGTGAAGAGAACAACTTCACCGACCTTGAGAAGTGGCTCGACGTCGCGACGAAGCTCAAGCTTGGCGACAAAGAGACGCGCACCAAGTTCGAGACGGAGATCAAGGCGTTCAAGCTAGGTGCTCAGTTTCAGCGAGCGGAGAGCTTGCTGGAAGCAAAGCGCTACCTCGAAGCTGCTCGCGAGTTCGAGCGCCTTGCCGATCAAAACCAAGGCGCGAAGTTCCTCGACAAGGCTTACTACAACGCTGCGGTCGCCTACAAAGAGGTGAAATACTACGACTCTGCGTCACGCATCTTCGAGAAGCTGGTCACCGACCCGCGCTTTCAGAAGTCGGAGTTCAAAGAGGACTCGCTCTTCGAGCTAGCAGAGAACTACAAGCTCTTCTTCAACTTCGAGAAGGCGACCTCGACCTACCTCACGTATTACAACCGGACCGCTTCCTCCAATGCGGAGAACCGGCCCTACGCGCTCTTCACGGCTGCGAAGCTGCTTGAGTACTCGGGCGATCTGAGCCAGGCCGCATCGACCTACCGTCAGTACGCGACCGCGTTTGGCGACCGCAGCGACGCTTCAAACGCGCTCTACCGAGCGGCAGCCTTGTACGAGAAGCTGAAAGAACGGGATGAGCAGAAGCGTGTCCTTGAGACCTTCATCTCCAAGTACGAGAACGACCAAGGCATGGCGGAGCGTGTGCTTCAGTCGATGGTCAAGCTCGGCGAGCTGAGCGACAAGGGTCGCAGTAAGCGCGCCGCAACGAATCACTACAAAGACGTGATCCGCGAGTTCGACGTGCGCGGTCTCCAGCCAGGCAGCAGCGCCGCGGCTGCAGCGGCGCAGGCCAAGTTTACGTTGGTGGAGCGTCGCTTCGAGCAGTACCTCAAGATTCGTCTCACGGGCACGAGCCAGCGCAAGATGGCTGCCGACCTCGGGCGCAAGAAGAAGCTACTCGACGAGCTTGAGCTCGCGTATGGCGAGATCCTTCCCTACAAGTCGCTCGACTGGACGATCGCGGCCTTCTTCCGACTTGGCGACATCTACCGGGACTTTGCTCAGACGCTCTATCAGGCACCGCCGCCGAGCGGACTCAGCGACGAGGAGATGGAGATCTTCATCACCCAGATCGAAGACGAAGGCCTGAAGTACGAGAACGTTGCCATTGAGCGCTTCGAAAAGACCGTCGGTGAGTCACGGCGCCTCAAGGTGACCAACGACTGGGCCAAGCGAGCTCTAGAGGCGATCAACAAGTACAAGCCGGAAGAGTACCCCCTGTACAAGGAGACGAAGCGCACTCCGACGTTCGCGCCGATCTACCGGCTATCAACGCCTGAGGAGGTGGCACCATGAGAGCTGGAATTCTCTCGACCGCCGCACTGGCACTCGCGCTTCTTAGCACCCCCGCACTCGCAGGCCAGCCAGCAGCGCCACCAGCGCCAGCGGCCACCACCGGCCCAGCTGCGGTTCTTGCAGCTGAGGCAGGACGTGCGCTGACTCAGGGCAACATGAGCCAAGCGGAGGCGAAAGCCACGCAAGCGGTTGCGGCGGATCCGCGGTCGGCGGCGGCTCACTACCAGCTCGCACGAGTCCGCTTCCGCAAGGGCGATGTTGCTGGGGCGACTCAGTCCACCAACATGGCGCTCTCGCAGGAGCCAGGCAACGTTGCCGCGCTTGGGCTCTTTGTCCGACTGCAGCAGCAGCAGGGCCGACCTGGCGCAGCACTAACGCGCGTTCGAAGCTTCGTCGAGAAGGCTCCTGCGAACCTGCAAGCGCTCCTTCTCTTGGGCGAGATTCAGCTTGCCATGAGCAAGCACACGGCTGCCCGCCAGACCGCGACTCGCATCCTGAAAAAGGCTGAGACCTCGATCGCTGCGATGAAGCTGCTTGCCCGCGTCTACACGGGCCTCGGGCGACCCACGACTGCGGACTCGATCCTGCAGCGTGTCCTTGAGCTAAAGCGAGACCCCGAGGCGCTCAACCTGATGGCTGGCATCCGCCTGACGGAAGATCGCGTCATCGACGCACGGGTGCTTCTCGAAGAAGCGGTCCAGATCGATCCTGGCTACATCGAGGCCCTCAACACGCTCGGTTCGACCTACATCGAAGTCCGAAACTGGGACGGCGCACTGCAGGTTCTCCAGAAGTCGTTGCAACATGCGCCCGCCTTCGCTCAAGCGTGGATGAACTTGGGTTCCGCCCAGCGTGGCAACAAGCAGTTCACGGCCTCCGAGACAAGCTGGAAGAAAGTGCTCTCGCTCGCTCCAAAGATGACGGATGCCTGGTTTAACCTTGGGATCCTCTATCTGGAGAACCCACTGCCGGGTCGTGATCGGATTCGTCAGCTAACAGACGCCATCAACGCGTTCCAAGCTTACAAGCGCGGAACCAAAGGCGGCGCGGTCGACGAGAACGCAAGCAAGTACATCTCTGAGGCTCAGCTGCTCATGAAGCAGGAGAAAGAGCGTCGACAGGAAGAGCTCAAGAACCCGACCGACGATGACGACGGTGATGGTGGTGATGGGTTTGACGATGACGAGACACCGCCCGACGAAGGCTAGCTAGATTCTCCGTAAGGTATCGCGCCTTGTCTCGTCATTCGTAGACAGGCCTCCCGCTAGGAAGAAAAACGATGAAGCGACTCATTACAACAACCGCCATGACCGCGCTGATGACGCTCGGGCTAGCGTCCGACGTCCTCGCGCAGAACGCTGGTCGTGGTGCGCCCCCGAAGGTGATCGAGCTCGAAGAGATGGTCATTGAGGGGAAGGTCGCCAAGCCCCAAGTATTCTACGTGCTCGGACGTAGTCGCATCGACTACCGCGGAGTTCACCTCAAGCGCAGCTTCGTCGACCGCATCGTCACGTCCGCTCGCAAAAACCCATTCTAGACGTTTCGCACGATCCCAGCCTGTCCCACTGCGGTAACTCAACAGCAGTTCGGTTCGGCTAGATCCGCGCAACTTTCGGTCATTAGCAACCCGCGGTAGACCGCGCCCGACAGGACATCCTTGTAATTCTATGACTTATCCGTCCCACCAACGATCGACCCCTCCGCGAATGAAATCTCGCTCGCAGAGTGCGCTTGACCGTTGTCGTGATGCCGGGTAAGCGTTTCAAGCTCTTGGGGAGCGCCTGTGCCATTGGCGCCGTCCCCGCCCGACAACGCGACAACCCGAGACGGTTTTTAACTCCGTTCCGAGAAGCACAGGCAAGAGGTAGGTAGCCCATGGACGCAATCGCACAAGCAATGAGTGACGGTGGAATTTGGATGTACTTCATCCTAGTGGTTTCCATTATCGCCATCGGCATCATCATCGAGCGATTCATCTTCTTGTTCTTCAAGTACAACATCAACGCGTCGGCGTTCATGGCTCAGATCCAGAAGCTGGTGATGGCCAATAGCATCGACAAGGCCATCAAGCTTTGCAACGCGGCGCCCTCAGCGGCACTTGCCCGCGTGATCAAGGCTGGTCTCACCCGCGCCAACAAGGGCCCGGACGAGATTCAGAACGCCGTTGAAGAGGCGACTCTTGAGGTTGTTCCGCACATCCAGAAGCGCACTGGTGCTCTTCAGGCGCTCGCGAACATCGCGACGCTCCTCGGACTGCTCGGTACCATCATCGGCATGATCGGCGCGTTCAAGGACCTCGCCGAGGTCCCGCCCGCCGAGCGCCAGAAGGCTCTTGGTAAGAACATCTCACTCGCCATGAACACCACGGCGTTCGGTCTTATCGTGGCCATCCCGTGCATGCTCGCTCACGTGTTCCTGAGCGGCGTCACCAAGAAGATCATCGACGACATCGACCTCTACTCGGTGAAGCTCGAGAACCTTCTTATCTCGCGCACCAAGCCTGGCGACCGCGGATAGCACCCCTTTAGGTCTCAACCCTCAGGAGGTCACGCATGCCGCGCTCAGGTAGCAGACGTGGGAAACGTAGCGTCGAAGAACTAGGAGAACTCAACCTCTCCGCCATCATGGCTATCCTGGTTATCCTCATCCCGATGTTGATCTTTGTGTTCAACTTCTTCGAGGTGAAGGTCCAGGCGGTCGCCGCGCCCAAGGTTGGCTCGGGTAAGGCGAAGAAGAAGGACTCCGACAAGAAGCCGCTCAACTTGACGGTTCTCATCTCGAGGAAAGGGTTCGTGCTCAAGCAGCAAGACGAGCTTCAGACCGAGCCTGAGAAGCCGATCTACAAGCGGACCTTCGAAATCGATGTGGAAGACGAGAAGGGACAGAAGCGTCGGGAGACGGTCGAGGACTACGACTACCCCGCGCTCTACACCCGACTGTTTTCCAAGAAGACAGCGTACCCGGACGAGAAGACCATCAACATTGCCGCCGAGATGGATATCCCGTGGCATGTGGTCGCTCGGACGATCGACGCTGCTCGGTTGCAGCTCGACAAGCCTTCCTACGTGAAGCTTTCGGACTACACCGCGGCCAAGCCGGCGACCGTCACCAAGAAGGGTGCGGACGGCAAGGACGAGGAACAGCCGAAGAAGATGTTCGACCGCGTCGTATTTGTCGTCGCGGAGTAAAAATTCGCCCGGCCCGTGTGAGGTTCTCCTCCACGGGCCGTCTTACTTGTTGCAGAGGCACGAAACATGGCGAACCAAGATCACATAGACGAGCAAGCATTCGTCAAGAAGGCCCGCAAGGGTCCCCGGATGGACGACAACGACCAGCCGTTGAACATCAACTCGATGATGGACATCATGACCATCCTCCTGGTGTTCCTCCTGGTCTCAATCACCAGCGATCCGTGGAACATCAAGCAGGACGAGTTCCTGCAGCTTGCTAAGTCGTCGGTCGACCGCGACCCGAAGGACTCGATTCCGATCCTCATCTCGAAGAGCAACATCCTCGTCGACAACGAGCAGGTGATCCCTGTCGAGTGCACGACACGTGATGGACGCCAGTGCAAAGAGAAGGCGGACTTCAAGAAAGAGGGCAATCGCTACTCGATCGACAAGACCTACAAAGAGGACAGCTCCGAATCGAGCTTCCTGATCGAGCCCCTCGTTAGAAAGCTGACGGAGAAGATCGAGACCGCCAAGGAACTTCACGCTTCCTTGAAGCCTGGTGAGCCCTTTAAGGCCCTCACCACGATCATCTGCGACAAGGACATCCCTTACCGAATGATCGCCGAGATCGTTCACACGGCAGGAAGCGCCGGATTGGATCAGCTTCGATTTGCGGTGATTCGGAACGACACGCGCTAAGCTTGGGCCGCGACTTCGCATAGTCGCTGGTTTTCGTCTGGCGCGGTTCCAGTCATCAGGAAAAAATTGCATACCTGATGGCAGCGATCGTTCAAGAGATCGAGCCGAGCAGACGATAACCCGATAGCGCCCGAACAAAAGTGACGGCACGCGAATCACGACAAGGTCGACGGACGAATGGCCAAAGACGAGAAAACTAGGATCCTCCGGGTAGGCATTATCCAGGATCGCCGCGTCGTCGAAGAACGACTTCTGCGTAAGCATGAAGACGTCAGCGTCGGTACCGAGCCGAAGAACACGTTCATCGTGCCCGGCGGCAAGCTTCCGCGGACCACCACCGTGTTTGAGGCTCGACCGAAGGGCTATGCCTTGGTGTTCGAGCGAGGCATGGAAGGCCGTATCGACCTTGGCGACAAGCCGACAACTCTCAAAGAGCTAGCGCGCTCGAAGAAGGCGACAAAGCGCGGCAAAGGCTACGTGCTGCCACTCAGCGATACGTCGAAAGGCAAGGTCGTCATTGGCGACACAACGCTGCTCTTCCAGTTCGTAGACGCTCCGCCCGTCATTCTTAAGACCACACTGCCGGCTGCTGCACGCGCAGGGATCTCTTCGCAGCTCGAGTGGCCTCTCATCTACATTCTCATTGTGTCGCTGCTCGTCATCGGTGGTGGCGGCGTGGGGCTTGATGTTTGGTGGCGCCAAACCGGCCAGTACATGCAGCAGCAGTACGACCGGAAGAATAACCGGCTCTACGAGACCCTCCGCGTAGAGGTCGAGCGCGAGAAGGAAGAAGAGAAGAAGGAAGAAGAAGAGAAGAAGGAAGAGAAGAAAGAAGAAGAGAAGAAGGAAGAAGAGAAGAAGGAAGAGGAGCCGAAAGAAGAGCCGAAGGTTGTAGAAGAGGTCAAACCTCCCGAGCCTGCGCCTGCTCCGAAGCCTCAACCGCGTGTCACTCGCAAAAAGAAGGTCATGCCAAAGACCAAGAAGCGAGCGACAAGCCGTAAGAAGCTCACACAAAAGGTCCGTAGCAAGACGTTCCTTCGGGCCCTCGGTGGTCAGGAAGGCGGCGGGCCCGGTGCTCTCGCGGGACTGCAAAAAGGGGTCCACTCCGCGCGGCTCGATGACGCGTTCAACCTACAGGGCGGTGTGACGTCGACAGCTGACGGAAGCTCGACCTTCATTGGCGGGCCCACTGCGACAACAAAGAGCTCCGGCGAACGCTACAAGACCATCGGCAAGGGTGAGGTCGGCGGGAGACGCATCAAGACCGCTACCGTCAAGACGAAGACGAAGGAACGGGGTGGTTCCGAGATTCGAGTCCGCGCCAACGTGAAGGGCGGCAGTGTCGGCGGCAAGGGCGGCACCGGTAAGATCAACAAGTCATCGGTCGCCCGCGTCTTTGCGCGCCGTAAGGGCGCCATCAAGTACTGCTACGAGAAGGCCCTCAAGACGAAGCCGAAGCTGAAGGGCAAGGTCACCATTCGGTTCACAATTGGAACCGCTGGCCGCATCACCAAGATCAAGGCCTCCTCGAACTCGACCGGTGATTCCGGTGTGGCCAAGTGCATCATCGGCAAGGTCAAAGGGTGGCGGTTCGAGCCTCCGAAGGGCGGCTCTGTCACGTTCTCCTACCCCTTCTTGCTCGACACGAGATAGAGCGCGACAAGCGAAACGCAGATGAGACGGCGCGTTGGGTAGAGTCCCGACGCGCCGTTCTTCGTTCGTCTGTCATTTGGTCTGAGAGCGATCTTTTTTGCACTCTGACCGAACACGAACCGTCAAACACGGTTGAGGCCAACCGGTAGCTGTCGTCGTCTGTCTCTGCGCGCCCATTGGCGGATTCTTCGGGGAGAGAGCGTTCTGGCCTCCTCCGGCCCGACGGGCGCGAGAACAGATCAGAGATCCGACGTGGAGGCGTCGCTCGGCGCGTCATGTGGGGCCGGGAGTCCAGTGATCAAGGGCCATCGCAGCCCCCATAGCCGCCAACATCCGTGCATCGATCGCGTCTGTCTTCGCCAGCTTTCCGCTCGCTCGAGCGAAATCCCGTGCGCGACGGGGATTGATGCCACGTAGTCTCGCGGCACAGAGAAACCTCACCTCGCGACCTACGGCGACGTCGAGCTGTTGCTTGGACACGTCGATACCGACAAAAACATCACTTGAGCTCATTTCCTGCCTCCTCCATCTTGGAATTGTGGGCGCGTCGACAGATCCCTTCCTTATCAATTTGAGCTTCGACTCAAGCAACCGTTCGGGCTTTCGTCGAAGCGAGACGGCACAGCGACCCATCTGCAACTGGGTGGTCCAACCACCAAGGGGCGCACGGTCTGCTGTGCCGGCCCACGTCCACACGCTACGACAGGCCGAACATATAAGGGGCGCAGCTCCTGAGTGCTCTCGAGCTGGTTGGTCCAGCGGTACGCCTCACTTCGTCCCAGAAGCCGCACTTCCGGGCAACGCGCTTTGGAGGTGGTCCACCGTGTGCCTGTCCGGTCGGTTCTCTCAACCGCCGTCAAGAGCTCAGCTTGGAAGGCGCCGTTCGGTCGATGCCCCGGCCGCAACGCGGTTCGGCTACGGCCTTCCCGATTCGAGCTCACCGGGTGACACGTTGCCTGTGTTCTGAGCTGTCGTTGGGCAACGACACGCTCATTCGCGGGACGGAGCGTTCAGCGATCGCTGCGCGCTCCACTACGGAAAAAAATGCCATGCAGACGCGTGGTCGATATCGGCCCCGTCGTCGGTCAGATTCATGCAGCGGGATCGGAGATCGAACCGCCCCTACCCAAGCTTCTCGAAGCGACTCGATTGCGGAATGCGGACTGGGGATCGTATCTTTGAACAGAATACGCGATCGATGCCGGTTCTCCCCGACCCATCTTTTGCTTGAACTGCTGTCATGAATGCCGATAGAGACGTGTAGAGAAATAAATGTGATCGGACGCGGAGACCGGGGCAACACAGTACCGAGAGCGACTCCGGTGGTTACACGCGCGACAGCGCCCATCGGGGTCATGTTGACACCGCAAATCGTCACTTCCTATCATCCGTTCGCGAACTGGGTGCGGGAAACCTAAGCAGGAAATCAATGCGCAAGCTTATTGCAGGGATAGTCATCACAGGAGCCTTGATCGCAGGATCGATTGGCTTCGCTGCTGATGGCGACAAAGCCCCCACTACGAATCTCCAGGACGAAGACCTCGCCCAGCTCACGATTGACGACATGGTCGACCGCGCGTCGACGTGCGTACGCCGCATGGAGAATCAGCTATCGAAGTCCTTCAAGATGCTCGAAGAGTCGATCGCTGACGGAGACGTTGCCGCTACGACCGCACGTAACGAAGCAATCACCGCGATGAAGGGGCTCGTTAAGCTTTCCGAGCAGAACCTCCTCACGCTTCAGCAGAAGGCTGCTGAGCGCGACCGTAAGCGTGTCGAGCACGAGTACGTCAAGATCACCATTGCATGCCGCAAAGTGGGCGAGTTCTACGCCCAGGTGCGGAGTGCGACTGGAATCCCGATCGACCTTGAGCTGACAGACGTCGAACGACGCCTGGTTTTCGAAGGCCGCCTGCCCGTCGTTGAGAGCCTCACGACGCTGTACGCTGAGCCGGCGAACTTGCCAGCGCCGCCCGTTCATGCGAGTCCCTACTTCTAGGGACCACCCCTATCCACACAGCGGTCAAACAGGCGCCATCCGACCTAGACCGCACAAGGTGAGGTAATGCGACATCTCCTCAAATGGTTGACGCTTGCGTGCTTCGGACTGGCCTTCAGTCCGACCCTCGTGAACGCTCAACACTTCGAGCAAGGACTTCAGGACCCACGCCTGATCAGTCCCGCCGGTCTTGGTCCTTCCTACTCGGGCCTTAATGGTGCTGGTGTCGGGCTCCTCTCACGGAAGCCGCTCTACGGCGTCGAGGCAGGGGACTTCATCCTGCAGCCCCGCTTCTTCCTTGAGGGCTCCTTCCGCACCAACTTCTTCCGCATCGATGAGCGGAACGGTGGCACGCCCGAGGGCGTGTTCACGCTCCACGTCCGACCGGGCGTCGCGTTCTTCAATCCTCAGTACGACAAGATCGCGCTCTCGCTGGCGCTCGACGTCAACGCGTTCCTGCCGTTCGGCGAGCAGGCGGTCACGGACCAGACCACGGTCGGCGGTAAAGCACGGGTCGGCGTCGCACTCTTCCCGAAGAGCGCTTTCACCATCACCCTCTACGACGAGTTTGAGCGTTCGCTGTGGATGCGTCCCCAGATCTTCCAGAACGCCAACCGCAACCGCAATGAAGTCGGTGTCGACCTCTCGCTGCACCCCGGCGGCAAGGCCCTCGACTTCACGCTTGGCTACGCTTACGAGCTCCAGCGCTTCGACGACCTCAACGAGCTGGACACAGACGCACACAAGTTCCGTGGCCTCTTCTCATGGCGCTTCTACCCCATGACGTACGCCTTCCTTGAGGGCGAGTTCCGCACGTTCGAGTACCGTCGCGAAGCCACAGATCCTGAGGTCTCGGCCGTCGGCAACTACGTCCCCGGCACACCGCTCAAGGTCTACGCCGGCCTCTCTGGCTACATCACCGAGCGCTTTGCCCTCCTGGTCCGCGCCGGGTACGGAAACTCGCTCCTGGAGCGCGCCCCGGACGACTTCTCCAGCTTCATCGGACAGCTCCAGCTGAGCTACCGCTTCAGCGCCAAGACGGTCCTGCATGCAGGTATCGCGCGCGACTTCGAGATGGCGCCGCTGGGCGGCTACATGGACTACATCCGTCCCTACGCGACCTTCACCCAGCGCATCGGTGAGATCGCGGACCTCAACATCGAC
The DNA here is from genome assembly GCA_938040325.1 of uncultured bacterium. GTDB lineage: Bacteria > Myxococcota_A > UBA9042 > PHBI01 > PHBI01 > CALHXW01. The sequence goes on from CALHXW010000131.1 coordinate 34,236, forward strand.
TTCAGCTACGACATTCGTAGCTACGGCGAGTGGGACCCGAGCAGCGTCGGCCTTGGCGGTGCTCCCCTCGGAACGGTCACGGCATCGTCTGCCAACCGCGAAGAGAACTACCTGAGGGTCGGCGCGGTGCTCGACTTCCACGTCTCTCGCATCTTTGGTGTGACGGCGGGTTATCGCTTCGATTCGCTCATCAGCGACTACACGCTGCAGAACGCGCAGGCGACGACCTTCACCGGCTACGACGACCACCGCATCTTCGCGAGTCTCAACCTTCGATACTAGCGAGTGCGGCTAGCTCTCGCGTCGACGGACGCCGCCGGTCTGGTCGTTCATGACCGGATAGGCGGCGTGTTGTTCCCCGGCATGGCCACGCCGTCGGACCGCCGAAACATCTGCGGAAAGCGCCGTGTTGTGGCCAACAGGCGACATTTGCGTCAACGTCTCTCCGACGGGCGTCTCCCTCTTGAGCTAGGCAACCAACATGGTCTCGACACCCAACCGTTCCTTCTCGGGCGACCGGTCAACGCGACGTTCCCTTTTGCGTCTCGGCGTGGTGGCCGTCGTTGGGTTCGTCTTTGCCGGCTGCCCGACCGTCGCGCCAACAGACTATGCGTACCTCAACGACGAGATTCGCGACGAGATGTCCAAGGTCGGACTCGGGCCGGGCGACGTCTTTCAGGTCACCGTCTACAACGAAGAAGAACTGTCCGGGACCTACCGCGTGTCTCCAGAGGGTTCGATCCACTTTCCCCTCATCAACGAGGTGAAAGTCGAGGGGATGACGCCAAACGAGATCGAGGCGCGCATCCGCGATCGACTCCAGGATGGCTTCATTCGCGAGCCGTCGGTGTCGATCTTCGTCAAAGAGTACAACTCCAAGAAGGTCTTCGTGCTTGGCGAAGTGGTTCGTCCCGGTACGTTTCCTTTCTCGGCGGGCATGAACATTGTCGAAGCCGTCACCCTGGCGGGTGGGTTTAAGGACTCGGCCAGCTCCAACAATGTTGTGGTGACGCGAAAGACGGCCGACGGGGAACAGCGCATTGCGGTGCCCGTTGAGAAGATCACCGAGGGACTCGCGACGAACCTGGCGCTGACGCCGGGCGACATCATCTACGTGCCTGACAGCCTCCTCTAGCAAGCCGTGCTGCAGTGCTCCCGCCGAAGTTCGCGAACGATGCTGAGGGGGCAGTTCGCCCTGGAACACTCGGTCGCGTCGAGTCAGCGGTCGTCGTGCGCCCCGTCTGCGCCCTGGGTCGCCTTCCCGGTGGGCTACCGAGCACAGCATCCCCCTCTGCCAGTCACGAACGCGCATTCTAGTTGTAGATGCCGGAAGTTCGTTCCTAGGTCCCGACAGGCCGTCGTCGAGGTCGAGATCCGACGCCGCCGACGTGTCGGGACCGTTCAAGAAGTCGGACCGACGAGATCGGCGATGGACCGTCGAGGAGATAGGAACGAACTTCCGATCTCTACAACGAGCGGTCGCTCCTCCGACGTCTGCCGATCATGACGGAGACCACCCAGACCTGTCACTACGCCGTCTTGGGCGTGCCGGCGGACGCTACCCTCGATGCCGTGCGCGAGGCCTACAAGCGACTGGCAACACGGCTCCACCCAGATCGTCACGCCACGCCTGCAGCATTTCGGCTTATCAGCCAAGCCTATGAAACCCTCTCTGACGCCGCCCGTCGAGAGCGCTACGACCAGCTACGAGCGTCGCTCATCGCGCAGAACGAGCCTCGCCCGCCTCGGATCGGTGACACCCTCCTAGGGCCGAAGAACGACGCAGCCCAACGTGGTCGGAATCGCGCCTACCGCCTGCACGTTGGCTTCTCAGACGCGATGTTAGGAACCCCCCAAGAGATCCAGCTCCCCGAAGAGATCACCTGCACCGCGTGCTACGGACGCGGTTTTGACCCAAGCGATCGGCCGATGGTCTGCGATGGCTGCGGTGGCGCTGGAACCACCGCATCCCAGAGCCTGCTGCGGACCCATGTGACGCCTTGCGGCGCCTGCGGTGGACGTGGGCATCGTTTCACGATGGCTTGCACGACCTGCGCTGCCAGCGGCACGACACGCGCCACAAAGACGTTCAGCGTGCCGCTTCCGACGCGGGCGGCGTCTGGCCTCGTGCTTCGACTTCGCGGCGCGGGTGAGGCAGGCAGCCACGGCGGCGAGCACGGCGACTGTCTCGTGACGCTTACCGTCACGCCCCACGCCACGTTCGACGTGCACGATGACGACATTGTGTCCGTCGTCGACGTCCCGGTCACGACCGCGCTTACTGGCGGCGCTGTTGAGGTCGACACCATCGACGGACCGAAGGCGGTCAAGCTCAACCCATGCAGCCGCGAGGGGGACGTGCTTCGGCTGGTTGGTCATGGCGCGCCTCGGCAAAGCAACCCGCACGAGCGCGGTGACCACCGCGCAAAGGTCAGGCTCCGGTTTCCGAGGACGTTGGACGAGCACGCCCTCGGCTTGGTAGGCGAGCTGCACGCACATCTCGTCTCGCGCGGCGAGTTTTCCGATGAGGACCGCGGGGAGAAATCATGACGACACAACCAAACAGCGCACGGCGTCCTCGCAGCGTGCAGAAACTGGCACCGGGCGCCGTTGACGAACACGGAGTACACACCACGCCCGTCCCACGGACCCAGTTCCTATCGACGTCGCCGAGTCCTGAGGGGGGCGCCAAGCTTACCTCACGTCCAGGAACCCGTGTTCTCTCGGACGCAGGGTCGCGCGGGAACATCCTGACCGTGGTTGCCGTCGCAACGATTCTCCTCGGCGCCTTCACAGGATGCCCAAGTCGCAGCGCACAGCCCGTCAACGGTGGTGGCTCGACCGTTATCCACGTCGGGATCGAGCGACCCACTGGGCCGCAGACCAACCCTGACGCCCGCGCACTCCTCGACGACGCTCGCGCCCGCCACGCCGGTGGTGACTACGTTGGTGCACGCGCGATCTACTTCACGATCATCAAGCGCCACGGCGAAGCGCTGGAGGCTCGTGATGCCCTCGTCGAGATTGCCGAGGACGCGCTCAAGCGCGCCGACTACGCCATGGTCGAGCGGGTCGCCGCTCAGATTCCCGACGACGGCACCGTCGCTGCACTCCGTGCGCGTCGCGACCTCACGCTGGCACGAGCATTCGAGGCCCGTCGCGAGTACCAACGAGCTGCGGCGTTGTATCGAGTCCTGCTAGCCGACCGGCCGGTGGCCGAGTCTCCTGCGCGCGTCGGCGCAGCTCGCTGCCTCTTTCTCGCCGGTCAGACCGCCGATGCAGCCGCCCTAGCCGGCGAGCTTGAGCTATCCCCCGAGCCAAGCGCGACACGCGAGCGCCTGGCTCGTTGGGTCACACCTGCCCTCGCCAACGACCTCCCAACCAGTCGCGAGCTACTCAGCGTGCTGCCGCCGTCCGACCCATGGCGCGGGTACGTGGGCCTGGCGGTGGCTCGCCACGACTGCGCCCACGCACGCTTACAGACGTGCCGTGACGGCGCGCTTGCCGCCGAGAGCGCCAGTGACGACGCTTGGCGCGACGAGTCGAAGAAGCTTCTGGCGCACGTTGCGACGTGGGACGTCACGACACCGCAAACCCTGGGCGTGCTGCTACCGCTGTCGGGAAAGTACAAACGGCTCGGCGAGACCGCCAAGCAGGCAATCGAGCTCGCGCTGGAGTCGTTTCCCAACATCACGCCGGTGTTTCGCGACACCAAGGGCGTCGCCAAGCACTCGACCGAGCAGGCAACGGCACTCATTGTTGAGGACCACGTCGTGTCGGTGATCGGTCCGATCGGCCGCCAAGAGACCGCCGCGGCGCTTGAGGTCACAGGGGCCTTTGGGGTTCCCCATCTCGCGCTGTCCAGCTACGACGCTGGTGCCGCAGACCACGCCGCGTCGGTGCGGATCCGCCTCACTCCCAGCGACAAAGCGGCCGCAATCGCGCGCTACGCAGTGACCGAGCTCGGCGTTCGTCGCGTCGGGCTGCTCTACCCCGACAACCACGCGGGACGCACGCTCATGGGTGCGTTCTGGCGCGAAGCCGAGCGACTAGGCGCGTCCGTCTACGCCGTCGAGAGCTACGCCTCTGACGAGAATGACTTCAACAAGGTGATCAAGCGACTGCTGGCCGCCGACGATCCCGGCACTGGCTATGCGGACATGGACGCCTTGTTCATCCCCGATGGCGCTCGAACGGTCCGGCGCCTGGTCCCGTTCCTCAAGTACTGGGGCGTCGACGTCAAGACCGAGCCCGGGACCCGCGCTAAGGGTGTGCAGCTCCTCGGGGCGGACGGCTGGAACCATCCGTCGGTGGTCGACCGTGGCGACAACCTGACCGACAACGCCATCTTCGTAGATGCGTTCACTCACGACCCCGACGACCCGTCGTCCGACGACTTTGCGCGCCGCTACTTTGCGCGCCACCAGACCCGTGCTCGGGCCTTCCAAGCCGAGGTCTTTGACGCCACCGGTATCGTTGCTAAGGCAACCGCTGGCGCCAAGGGCGCCGATCACAGCACGCGCCTTGCCGTCGTCGAGGCGCTCCACTCCACGACCAACTACCGCGGCGCCACTGGGCTCATCACCGTCCGCGCTGACGGTCTGGTCCGTCGCCGTCCGAAGCTCCTGACCATCGACCTTGACGACATCCGCGCTCGGCTCCCTGAGGACGAAGAGCGTGCGACCCGCGCCGAGCGTTTCGCACCCGAGCCGACCGAGTAGCGCGCCCAATGAGCCCGCCGTTCGGCGTTGCCACCACCCAGAGAGGAGCACCGCGATCGCCAGCAAGCAGACATCACGGCAACCTCAGGATGAACGCCCTCGCGTCGACCGCGAGTCGCGCTGGATTCGCACGTTGCTTGCGGCCACTCCGCACGCACCCTCGCCCGAAGGCCCCGGTGACGACGCTGCGATCGTTGATGGACGTGTTGTCACGACCGACGCATTCGTCGAGGGCACCCACTTTCTCCGCGCACACCCACCCGAGCTTCTCGCCCACAAGGTGGTCTATGCCAGCGCGTCCGATGTCTCGGCCATGGGGGCGACGCCGGCGTGGCTAACGCTCGCGGCTGCATTGCCTGCGGACCTCCCTGACGCCTACTGGGAGGCCTTTGCTCGCGGATTGGGAGCCGCCTGCCGAACTGCTGGGCTCACCTTGGTCGGCGGGGACACGGTGCGCAGCAGCGGGCCGCTCATGTTGAGCCTGACGGTGGTGGGGGACGCCCCGGCCAGACCACTGCTCCGCTCCGGCGCGCGACCCGGCGACACCCTCTTGTGCCGTGGACCGGTCGGACGCAGCGGGCACGGACTTCGGCGCTGGCTCGGCCACGCACGTGGCCTCTCCTGGCTGCCCGCCGCTCGCGACCTGCCGGCCTCGGTTCTCGACGACCCGTGCGTGCGACACCATCTCGCCCCGACGATTCCGCTCGACCTCGGCCTCTGGGCTGCGCAGCAGGGGGCGACGGCCGCTCTCGACCTCTCAGACGGCCTAGCGACGGACCTGCCGCGCTTGGCCCTCGCGTCGAGCGTTGACCTGGTCGTCGATCTTGGCGCGCTTCCGGTCGATGCGGCGATCTCGGACCTGAGCCCAGCCGACCGTGCAGCGAGCGGTGAAGACTTCGGCCTCTGCGTGCTTGCTCCGCCCGAGCTCGTCGAAGGCTTTGCGCAACGGGACTTCGTGGCGATCGGCGAGGCGGTCGAAAAAGCCGAAGGCAGGTCGTCAGCGGCTGTGATATTTCGCGTCCACGGCCGCGCCATCCGCGTCGAGCCGTCGTTCGCTCACTGACCGCCGACAGGCAATCCCGCTGCACACCCTCTCGCATCACGTGAACTTCAGCGCCGCGCCGCCCTCGGTCGCGGAAGCGGACGCCTACGTGCGCGGTCTGCGTGGGTCGGCAAAGCTCCGCCTTGGGCTCCTCTCCAACCCGATGGCCCGCACCAACTGGCGGTCGGTCGGTCACGCGCAGCTCAGCCCGTTGCTCCCCGACCGACAGAGCTGCCTCGAGACGCCATCGGTTGACGCCCTCGTGCCGGCGCTCAACTACCTGCTCTTTCAGCGCACCATCAACCTCCTCGTCGTCAACGGCGGCGACGGCACCATCCACCACACCCTCAATGCCGCCGTCACCGCGACTCGCAACGCGAGCGCCGCATGCGGCCGTCCCGTTCCGCTCCCGACGTTTCTGTTCGTCAACGGCGGCGGAATGAACATGCTCGCGCGCGTCTTCGAGACCCGCGGACATCCCGTTCGAACGCTGCGCCGGTTTCTCAAGCACACCCGAGGCCGCCGCGTCGGCACGCTTAGCACCCGGGCTGTCCCGCTCCTCTCCGTTACCGAGGACTCCGGAAAGCAACGTCTCGGCTACATCTTCGGCTCCGAGCTCGTGTTCAACGCGCTGACGATGTACGAGCGCTTTGGACAGGGCTACCTCGGCCTCGGACGCTTTCTCTGGGCCGTCGGTGCAGGCTACACCTTTCGCACGGAGCTCTGGAACAGGTCAGGCCACCTCCTCGATGCGCCTGAGACGCCCCTGATGGTCGATGAGACGACGTTTCCCCGCTACACCTCCCTGGTAGCCACAACGGTGCCCCTGCAGCTCGCTAAGGGGGTCGTAGGGACCTTTCACCGCGGTGCCCGGCCTGGGGCGTTCAACGCCGTCGCCGTGCTTCCAACCGACAAAGGCGAGGTGATCCGCACCATCCCGACGCTGATGCGCGGCGCTGAGGGCGAGGGCCTCGTCTATCATCGCGACGCTGTCGAAGCTCGGCTGCACGGGGCATACACACTCGATGGCGAGCGTTTCGCTCAGGGCGACTCGCAGACACCGCTGCGCGTTGCTGGCTCTCAAACCGTCGTCCGCGGAGTGTGGCTCGCGTGACCCAACCAACACTGACTCGACCGCTGCTCCTTGCGCTCGCTTTGGTCGCTACCGCCCTCGGCTGCGGCAAGGACCATCCCGTTGTGGATCTCGACGCGACGGCATCCGCGCCCGGAACGCTTCAGCTTCCGCGTGACTTGCCTGTCGCCGCAGCACCCGCAGAGCCAGCGGCCGCGACCGACAAGAGCCAGCCGGCAGCACGCGATGATGCAGAGGCGCAAGGCCTTGTCTGGCGCGCCATCCCTGCGTCGCTTCGGATCTGGCGCGACACCGAGGTCTCCCTCAAAGTCCAAGGGCTCCCCGTCGGTCGCAACGCTGACTCCGTCCGCTGTCGCTGGTCGATCAAGGGCGCCGCGGAAGACCTCATCGGTTGCAGCGTCAAGCACACCTTCGTCCGATCGGCCGCCGACGCCGAGGTGAAGCTCACGGTCACCGATGGCGACTGGTCGCTCTCGTCGACCCGCCCTCTGCCGCTCGATAGCCTCAGCGTCACCGTTGACGCACCAGAGCCGACCGCCGACGTCGGACTTGCCATTCCCAACGCCCGAAAGCCCACAGCGACCTCGTTCCGGCTGCTCTTGCTCGCGGACTCCGATGGCGACCCAGCACAGGCTCAGCGCGCCACGCAGACCCTGCTGGAGCGCACTCAGCCTACGCTCGGCATTCACGTCGGCGGGCTGGTCGCGGCGGGGGGTGGAGACAAAGCCTGGGACGGGTCGCGTGAGGCGATCGCTCGATCGTTCGAAGCCGCCAAGGTTCCCATCGTGTACGCAATGTCTCCGACCGACCTCCAAGAAGGGGCTCGCGTCCGGCGTCCCGACATCACAATGCTCGACGCACGCGACTACCCCGCTCGCTACAGCTTCTCGTTCAAAAACAGCTTCTTCGCTGTCATCTCGTCCAAGCCCGACGGGGGCCTCTCCGAAGACGAGCTCACCTGGCTCACGGATTCCCTCGCCAAGGCCCATGCGTTCGATGGCCGCTTCGTGGTGTCCTATCACCCGCTGAGTCGCTTCACCGACGCAGGTCGCGCCGTGCTGCAGCCCAAGTTTCGCGTGTACGAGCTGCTCCTTCGAGCCCAAGCAACGGCGTTTATCTCGGCGGGCGAGAGGGCCTACTTCCACGGCCGCTACGGCGCGCTCTCGGCAATCAGCGTGGGTCCGATCTCCGGTGAGGGGGTTCGGCTCCTCGGCGGAGAGTTCGCTCAGCCTGCCTCCGCAACCGTCGTCGATGTCGCTGCTGGCGTACCGCGGCGCGTCTTTGCGGTGGTCGGTCCGGACTTCTCTCAGCGTCTCGACGAGGTGAACCTGCCCGAGGCCGTTGAGGTCTATACCAAATGAGCAACTCGCTTCTGCGCGCACGGCTCTAATGCCGCCAGCGACGCTCAACTCTCAGGAAGCAGACAACGGCCAAGCTGGCGGTATCTACGTCCACTTCCCGTTCTGCACCCATCGCTGCAACTACTGCGACTTCGTGCTGACGACGCCGAAGACGGTGCCTGTCGAGCGCTACACCGACGGCCTCATCGCCGAGCTCTCGCTGCGTGCTGACGGCCTTCACGTCCCGGCGCGGACGCTCTACATCGGCGGAGGCACCCCAAGCTTGTGGCCACCCCAAGCGCTCGCTCGCTTCGTGGATGCCGTGCGACGTCGTCCTGGTCTTGCGGCAGGGGCCGAGGTCACGGTCGAAGCGAACCCCCGTCAGGTCGATGCCGCGTGGATCGCCGGGGTTCGGGCTGCAGGCATCACGCGCGTGTCGCTTGGGATTCAAGCGCTTCGCGACGATCTCTTGGCCGGCATCACGCGTCGCCACTCTGGCGCTGGCGGCCTCGATGCGCTCAAGCGCCTGCTCGATGCCGACTTCCAGAGCGTCAGCGCGGACCTCATGTTCGGCCTTGCGGGTCAGCAGCTGACCGACTGGCGGTCTGATCTCGACCGTATCGCTGACACCGGTGTCCCCCACCTCTCGATCTACAACCTCACCGTCGAGCCACGCACGGCACTTGCAAAGGCCGTCTCGCGGCGCGACGTCGTGCTGCCCACCGAGGACGACCAGCTCACGATGCTCTTTGCCGCCGAAGACGTCCTCAGGGCTCGCGGGTTCGTCCACTACGAGGTGTCGAGCTATGCTCAGCCCGGCCACATCGCCCAGCACAACTCCAGCTACTGGGAGATGCGTCCGTACCTAGGGCTCGGCGTCGGAGCCCACGGGTTCGCTGACGGGCGCCGCTGGTCAAACATCGCCCGGGTCGCTGACTACCTCGACGCGGCGCTGGTCGACTCGAGACTGCCCGAAGCGTTCAGCGAGCAGCTCGACGCCGACACTTACGCGTTCGAGCGCCTGATGACCGGCTTACGTCGTCTCGACATCGGCGTTGCCATCGCGCCCGACGATCCGCGCTTTGGGCCAAAGCTTCAGGAGGCGGAGAAGGCCGGCTGGCTGACACTGAGCGGCGGTCGCGCCTGTCTGACGAAAACCGGCACACGCCTGATGGACACCGTCCTTAGGAGCTTCCTGCCCGACCCGCCGTCGGAGATGTAGTCGTCACGCGCTGCCGTTTCCGCCGCCGCGAGCTCGTGCTCTTTGCTGCTTTCCCGACGCGCGTCGTCGGGGTAGAGATCTCTGCCTGAGACACACCTTCCACCGACTGAGACGAGGCGATAACGATGGGCGTGCGGATCGAGACAGACTCCATGGGAGACATTGAAGTTGGCGATGACCGGTACTGGGGCGCCCAGACCCAGCGGTCGCTACAGAACTTCAAGATTGGTCAGATCCGCATGAAGCGGCCACTCATCAAGGCCTACGGCGTCCTCAAGCGAGCCGCCGCGACCGTCAACTGCGAGCTTGGCCAGCTGGACGCGTCAAAGCGCGATCTCATCGAGCGCGCCGCTGACGAGGTGATTGCCGGCACGCTCGACGACCACTTCCCGCTCGTCATCTTCCAGACGGGCTCGGGAACGCAGACCAACATGAACGTCAACGAGGTCATCAGCAACCGCGCGATCGAGCTGGCGGGCGGTGTCCGCGGATCGAAGACACCGGTGCATCCCAACGACGACGTCAACAAGTCCCAGTCGAGCAACGACACGTTCCCGACCGCCATGCACATTGCGGCCGTTGACGTGATCACCAACGACTGCCTTCCCCACGTCATCGCGCTGCGGGACACGCTACTCGCGAAGTCCAAAGCCTACGATGACGTCGTCAAGAACGGCCGCACGCACCTCCAAGATGCGACGCCGCTCACCGTCGGCCAGGAGATGTCCGGCTGGGCTCAGCAGCTGACGTACGGCATCGACCGTGTCGAGCAGGCGCTCGGTGGCCTCCTCGAGCTCGCTCTTGGCGGCACAGCCGTCGGAACAGGCCTCAACACCCACGCTCAGTACGCCACCAAGGTGGCGGCTGAGATCGCACGCCTCACGGGTCAGCCCTTCGTGACCGCCCCCAACAAGTTCGAGGCCCTCGCAGCCCACGATGCGGTCGCGTTCATGTCAGGCGCGCTCCGGACACTGGCGGGCTCGCTCATGAAGATCGCCAACGACGTGCGCTGGCTGGCGTCGGGACCTCGCTCTGGCCTCGGAGAGCTGATCATACCGGCCAACGAGCCCGGCAGCTCCATCATGCCCGGTAAGGTCAACCCGACCCAGGCCGAGGCGCTGACCATGGTCGTGACTCAGGTCTACGGCAACGATGCCGCGATCGCGTTCGCCGCGAGCCAAGGCAACTTCGAGCTCAACGTCTACAAGCCGGTCATGATCCACAACCTCCTCGAGAGCGCGGAGCTCATCGGCGACGGCTGCCGCAGCTTTGACGAGAACTGCGCGAGGGGCATCGAGCCGAACCGCGAGCGCATCGACGCGCTCATGCGGAACTCGCTCATGCTGGTGACCGCCCTCAACACCCACATCGGCTACGACAAGGCCGCCAAGATTGCCAAGAAGGCCTACGTCGACGGCACCACGCTCAAGGAGGCCGCGCTAGTGCTCGGCTACCTCACCGCCGAGCAGTTCGACGCGTGGGTCGATCCCAGCAAGATGGTCAGCCCGCTGCCCGACTGAGCTGAGCGGCGCGATGTCGGTCAGCCGCGGCAACCGGTCGGCGTGCGACAGAGCGGCGGCCGTTCAGCGCCGCGAGCCGCCTACAAAGCGATGCACGCGCCTTCGACCTCATCCGCCCTCGCCCTGGGAAGCCTCAGTCGTTGAGAACCGATTCGGCGACAGGGCGCCGTCGATAGCTCCCATTGCGTCGAGCGCATCGCTCTCAACAGCGTCCTTGTAGCTGTCGAACAGGTCTGACTCGATCCATCTCGGACCATCGTTGATGTAGCTCCAGCCGTTGGGCGAGGTCGGAACCCAGCTGAGCAGGAAGCTTGTGTCCACGTTGGGCAGTACCAGTGGGCTCGCTCCACCAGGCTTGGCGACGATGTGCCAGGTGAGGTTTTCGTTGCCCCCATTGAGGTCAACCCTCGTGGTCATGAAGTCGTACGCGGCAAGGCTCCCGCTCGCGGTCCAGGTGATCGACACGATGCCGGCAGCAAAGTCCTGTTCGAACTCTGCTGCGGAGATGAGCACACCGAAGTCGGTCGGGAACTCGAATGCGTCCGACCTGCTAGCGCTCACCCCACTGAAGCCAGCCACTCGCGACGAGGTATAGTCAAAGACCTCGGCGGCGAGGGTGAAGTTCACGTCTGGACTGTCGACGGCGCTAGCGGTGCCGGTGACCGGTGCCCCGGTGCCGAGCGTCGAGAAGTCAAAGACGCGATCGAGCCAGCTGGCGTTGAGTCGCTGGCCCGCCACGACAGGGTTCACGTCCATGAGCGTGTTCCACTGCGAGTTCGTGAGGTTGGTGACCGAGGCATCGAAGCTCAAGAGCGCTGTCTGCCAGTCGGTTGCGGCGATCGTGAGCGTCGTGTTCGTGTTGCCCGAAGGGCCCGCTGTGGGTGCGACGTCGGGATACGTGATGTGGCCGAGGATCGCGTTGTTGGCGTCGAGCGCGCGCACCACGAGCGTGAACTTGTCGGGACGTACACACCACGAGCCTAGCGTGAACGAGTAGCTGCTGTTGCCAGCGGTGTTCTGAGAGAACGCGCCGCACTCCGACTGGACGGACAAGGTCGCCGTGTTTGGCGGTAGCTGCGACGGGCCACCAACGACCCCATACTCGAGCGTGATGTCGTGGCCAATCCCGTTGGGGTCGTAGGCGCGAGGCTCGACCACGTCGAGCGTCGTGTTCGGCTCGACATCCATGACGGTCGTCCAAGCCGAGTCAATGAAGTCGGCACGTGTCTCCACGGTGACCGAGCAGCCAGCGAAGACCAGCGCTGAGAAGGCGCCGTTGGTCACGGTGCCGACCGTCAGAGAGGTGCCGCTCGGCGTGTGAATCTGCCAGGCCGTGTCGCTGACGGGCGTGCCGTCGGCCCGCGTCGCTGTCACGTCGACATCGTCGACGAGCGCGGCCGCATCGATGCATGCTGAGGTGTTGCCGGCTGTGTCCCGAGCCTGCAGAAAGAGCTGGACGGCGGTATTGGCAGCAACGCTAACGGCTCCAGCCACGTCGCCGTTCGTGTCGACACTGCCGAGCTGGCTCAGCGATGTCGTGCAGCTTGCGTCGCTGTAGGCGGTGACGGTGCTGCCAGCCTCGCCGGTCGCCACGACATTGAAGACAACCGCAGTCGGCGCCTCGCTCCAGTCGGTCGGCGTGGCACTTGTGAGGGCAGGGGCCGACGGAGCAACATTGTCGTGGTCAAACGTGCCGAGCACCACGCATGGCGAGCCGTTGCCGGCAGCGTCGACCACCTGGCCATAGACAGGCGTCGCGGCGTTCGCGGGCATGGTCGTTGTGAGCGTGAAGTCGGCGGCACAGGCCGTTCCTGTCGCAACCGCTGCGCCCGTTCCAAGTGCGCTGCCGCTGCAGTCGCTTGTGCTGTAGATCGCGAACGTCCCTGGCTCGTCGGCGCAGCCCGACAGCGTGAGGGTGGGTTGCGCGCTGTTGGTGCTTCCCTCAAGCGCGTTGATCGACGGGGTATCGAGCTGAGGCGCCCCCGGTGCGCTCCCGTCGTGGACGTAGGTCGCTGCAAGCTCGCAGCTCTTCACATTGCCGGCTGGGTCAGTGAGCGTGCTGTAGATGTCGGTGGTCGCGTTGGCTGCGACGGTCACAACGACGCTGAACGCTCCGTCTGTACCGGCGGTGGTGGTACCAAGCGCGGCGGTGCAGCCTGCATCGCTGAAGAGTGCGATATCTGTCATCGGATCGGCTTGGCCGCTGACCTCTGGCGTGAGGTTCATCGACGGCGAGGCCGGGCTGACGAACACGCTGGTGAATGCGGGCTCAATGCTGTCGTGGAGGTAGCTGGCAACAAGCGCACACTCCGAAGGGACACCGGCCTGGCTCGTGAGCTGGCCGTAGATGTCGGTCGTGGTGTTCTGCGCAAGCAACAGGCCAACGAAGAACTCGCCGTTGACGTCGGTGTTGCTCATGCCGAGCGACATCGTGCAGCCGGCGTCCGAGAAGAACTCGACGTCGCCTTGGGGTGCGCCTGTGCCGGTCATGAGTGGCGCCGGGTTGTTGCTAGGCGAGGGGGGATCGAAGGTCAGCACCTGGGGCGCAGGAGGAACTGCGTCGTCGTGGATGTAGTCCCAGCCGGTGTCCGTGCATGGGCTCATGAGCCCCGCGCCGTTCGTCGCTTGCACGAAGAGGCGGGTTGTCGCGTTGAGCGGTGCGGTGATGGAGATCGAGAACGTGCCGTCGCTAGCCACGGTTCCGCTGCCGAGGCTCGTGTCGCAGGTTGCCTCACCGAACACGGTGATCGTCTCGCCGAGGTCGGCTGTGCCGACGAGGAGCGGCATGGTGTTCGCCGACGGCGAGAGCGGCTCGGTGGTCGTCGCCACGGGCTCTGCGGGTGGGTCGCAAGCGTCACCGATCGCATCGTTGTCGCCGTCGGCTTGGTCGATATTTGCCACGTCTGCGCAGTTGTCATCTGCGTCGTTGACCCCGTCTCCGTCGAGGTCCGGGTTGGCGTCGCAGGCGTCACCGATACCGTCACCGTCGGCGTCGGCTTGGTCAGCATTGGCGTCGTCGGGGCAGTTGTCGTCGTCGTCATTGACGCCGTCGCCATCGGCGTCTGGGTCCGAGTCGCACGCGTCGCCGAGTCCGTCGCCGTCGGCGTCACCTTGGCCGGGGTTGGCAACCTCTGGACAGTTATCGACATCGTTGGGCACGTCGTCGTCGTCGAGGTCAGGATCGTCGCCGCAGTCACCGACGCCATCGAAGTCCCAGTCGGGCGAGCCTTCGTTGATCTCGCCGTCACAGTCGTTGTCGACCTCGTCGCACTGGTCAGCCGACTCGTCGGCCACGTAGTCGCTGATGCCGTCGTAGACGCAGGTCGGTAGGCCGCCGCCGACTGGGCAGTCGAGCGTCAAGAGTGCCACGTCGCGTGCACAGACCCCTTCGAGCTTGCAGACCTTCTGCTTCATCGGGCTGATGTCGGTCGCCTTGTTGTTGGCGTCGTTGACCGGGTCGAGCTCGTCGCTGAGGCAGTCGCCGTCTTCGTCAGAGGTGGAGGACTCGACGATGTCGAGCACGCCATCACCGTCCGAGTCGCGGCCCTCGGTGCCGTCGAGCTCATCGCCGTCTGGCGTGCCGTCGCCATCACTGTCAGGGTTGAGGCCGTTGGAGCCAAGGGCCGACTCAAACGAGTTGATCAACCCGTCACCGTCGTCATCGGCCGTGGGGTCGAGGCACTTGTTGGTATTGCACAGTCCCGACTCACACTGGGCACTTGCATCGCAGGGCGCCAATAAGGGGCGAGGTGCCTCTTCCTCGCACGCCGAGAGCGCCATGCTCCCGATGGCGAGCAGCACGAGGCCTGCGCTCGCAAGCGACCGGGCCGATAGGAAAGGGAAAGCCGTCCCTGGATGGGAAGTCGACGCCATGGCGAACCTCTTCGAGCTGTGTGACAACGTGGGAACACTACCAACTTGCCCGGGTCAGGGAAACGGACGTGGACGTGTTTCTGGTCGATGTCGCGGCAGGTCCGTGCTTTGGGCGCAGTTCCACACATGGAATCGCGACGATCGTCGACGCTAAAGGCCTCGTTCGAACCCACGAGCGCGGAGCGTTCTGTGTGACCAGTCCTACAGCTCAGGGTAGAAGCAGCACGTTGTCGACATGCCCATGGCCGGTGTCGGCGAGTCCGCAATGGCGGCGTCAACGTCGAGCGCGGGAGACGCGATGGCCTCTTCGTAGCTGTCGTGGACATTCGACTCGAGCCACGTGGGATGCTGCTGCCACCAGGTGGAGTTGGCGCTCTCCGGTACCCCGGCGAGCGTGAAGCCCGCGCCAACGACGGGGAGTTGGAGGGACACGCCTTCCTTCGGCTTGGCCACTACATGCCAGGTCAGGGACTCGTTGAAGCCGTTGATGGCGAGCTTGGCCGTCATCACGTCATAGTCCGAGAGGCCGACATCTGCGGCCCAGCTGATGATCGGTCCGACAGACGTACTCGCCGCGGTCAGATCGGAGGCGAGCACTTGCACGCCGAAGTCGTCCGGAACGCTTAGCGTCTCGGTGAGACTACCGGTGACGCCGGTGAACGCGATGCCGCGCCGCCCCACGTCAAAGGCACCTCCGGCGCCAGCGTCCTCGATGACGATCGACACACGTCCGACGAGGCCTGGTAGCCCTGGTGTCAACACCGAGAACTGCTCGGTCGCACCGGACCCAAGGAACTGCTGGTCTCGCTCGGACGAGTGCGTTCGCAATGAGTTGCCGTTGATGCTGTAGCCTGGCTGAGCAAGTGCCGACCGGCCAGCCACAAGATTCGTCACATCGAGCGACAAGGTGTTGGCGCTGGTCGACCAGCTTGCAAGGTCGAACTGAATGGTCGAGTTCGTGATTCCCGTCGACTCAGGGCCCGTCGGCATGTCGACGAACGCCTGATAGCCCAAGACGGTGTCGATCTCGTCGTATGCGGTGGCGATAACCGTGTAGGTGTCGAGACCGCTACACTCCGCTGAGAGCGTCATCGGACTCGGAGACGTGAAGTTGAAGTACGTTTGCGTCGAGCAGCCTGAGTGAAGGCGTACGCTGTTGGTTCCTGCGGGTACTTGAGGGAGCCCTGCGGGATCGTTGAAGTCGATATTGACCGTGTGCGATACCGTCCCGTTGACGCCTGGCGGTCGGACTAGGTTCAGCTCGACGCCTGGGGTCAGGTCGAAGACGGTTGTCCAGTGGCCGACAATGACATCCGGCTGAGTCTCGACGGTGATGCTGCAACCCTCGAAGATCGGCTCATCGTAGTTGCCGTTGGCATCCAAACTGCCCGTGTCGAGCAGCGTGCCGTCGGGGGCGTTGACTTGAACGCCGCCTCCCGGAGCTGGAGCACCGCTCACCTGGTCGGTCACCGCAACCGTGACCACATCGATGAGCGCGCCAGCAGGTGCGCACGCCGACGGGTTACCCGCCTCGTCGGTGGCTTGCACAAAGAGGTCGGTCGGGGCGTTTCCGGCGCCGATGGTCGCCACGAACTGTCCGTTCGCTGGCGTCGCTCCAGCGTCGACCGCCGTGCCGGCGCAGCCAGGGTCCTTATACGCTGCGACCGTGCTGCCGACCTCGGCCATCCCTGCGATGGTGAACGTCACGAAAGGACCTGGGGTCCACGCGATCGGCGTCGTGTCGGTCACCGTTGGGCTCGGTGGCGGTACGTTGTCGTGGGTGGATGTCCCGAGCAGCGCGCAGCCCGACACGTTGCCCGAGCTGTCGGTGGCAGCTGCATAGAGCGGGACCTCCGCGTTGTTGGTCAGCGTCACCGTCGCCTCGAACTCCTCAAGACAGAACGACGTCGCGCCGTTGGACTGCGCGGTTGTCAGCGGGGTGCCGCTGCAGTCGACGGTGAGGTAGATGTTGACGGTCGCGACCTCGTCGACGCAGCCGACGAGCTGTGCCTCGTGGGTCGGTCCGTTCTTGAGGATGTCGAGGTCGGTGTCCGAAAGATCCGTCAGCACCGGTGCGCTCGGAATCGTGCCGTCGTGGACGTAGCTCGCGACTTCGTCGCAGGTCGAGACGTTGCCGGCCGCGTCGCTCACTTGGACGAAGAGGGTGGTCGTCGCGTTCGGCGTGACCATGAGCGTCACGGCGTAGTCGCCGGCCGCGCCGACCTGAGCGCTGCCGATCGAGACCGCGCAGCCCTCGTCGTTGAAGAACGCGATCGTCGCGTTGGGCTCGGCCTCGCCCGTCGCTACCGGCGCTGGGTCGCTTGCGGGTGAGCTCGGCGTGAGGCTGAGGGTTGCCGGCCCGGTGACCGTCACATCGTGGGTGTAGCTTCCGACGATATCGCAGATCGACAGGTTGCCCGCGCTGTCGCTGAGCTGCACGTACATGTCGGTCGTAGCGTTCATCGCCACATCGACCGTCACCGCGAAGTTGCCGTCCTCGTCCACCACTGTTGTTGCCAGTTCCATCGTGCAGCCAGCGTCACCGTAGAGCGTCACCGACTCGCCGGGTTGACCCTGGCCGGTGACCTCGGGAGAATCGTCCTGGCTCGGCGATGCTGGCGAGAGGGCCGTGTCGGCGACGATCTCTGGCGGGACGTCGTCGTGGAGGTAGGCCAGGCCGAGATCGACGCAGTCGGTGACGAGGTCCGCGCGGTTCGTCGCGGTGGCGAAGAGAGACGTCGTCGCGTTCGTTGTGACGCTGATCTGAACCGACCAGTCGCTGTTGGCCGTGACGCTGCCCTCACCGATGTTGGTGGTGCAGCCAGCATCGGAGAAGATCACAATCGTCTCGCCCACGTCGGCCGTGCCTTTGAGCGTCGGCTGTGGGTCAGCGGCTGGCGACGCGGGGATGAGCGAGGTCGCTGCAGGCGCCGCTGGCGGGTCACAGACGTCACCAAGCCCGTCGCTGTCTCCATCGGCCTGGTCGGCGTTGGCAACAGCTTCGCAGTTGTCGTCATCGTCGTTGACGCCGTCGCCATCGATGTCAGGGTTGGTATCGCAGGCATCGCCAAGCCCGTCCCCGTCTGCATCCGCTTGGCCTGGATTGGCGATCTCGGGGCAGTTGTCGACGTCGTTGTCGACGCCGTCATCGTCGATGTCCGGGTCATCGCCACAGTCACCGACACCGTCGAAGTCAAAGTCTGGCGAGCCCTCGTTGACCTCGCCGTCACAGTCGTTGTCGAGCTCGTCGCAGTGTTCGGCGGTCTCGTCGTCGACGTAGCCGGCCACGCCGCTGTAGTCGCAGGTTGGCAGCCCACCGTCGGCCGGGCACACAAGCTCGAGATCGTTGACAGCACTCGCGCATGTCCCCTCGAGCCGGCACACCTTCGCCTTCATCGCGCTGATGTCCGTCGCGGCGGCAGGGCTGTTGTCGAGCTCGTCCACCAAGCAGTCGCCGTCGGTGTCGAGCAGCGCCGACTCGATCACGTCGGGAATGCCGTCGCCGTCGCTGTCACGGGCGTCCACGCCATCGACTTCGTCGCCGTCAGGCACGCCGTCACCGTCGGTATCGGGGTCGGATCCGTTCGAGCCGATCGCCCCTTCGAAGGAGTTGACGAGCCCGTCTCCGTCATCATCTCGGCTCGGATCCAAGCACCGACCGAAGTTGCAAAGGGTGGACTCACACTGCGCGCTGGCGTCGCAGGCAGCGTTGATGGGGCGTGGTTCCTGTTTTTCGCAGCCGACGAGCGTCACGCCGATGGCAACAAGGGCCGACCAAGCGGCCCGGTGGGACCGACGGCAAAATGCGATAGTGTTCATGGTGTGTGCCCGCTGACTGCGTGGGGAGCGGCGCGAGAATGAGCCAACGCCAGGACCGGGTAACCCTAACAGCAACAACCCATCCGATAAAACCGCGCACAGTGGCGGAGCCATGAGAAGCAGCCGACCGGGATGGGTGATCGCCGCTCGTGACCTGCCGATCCGGCGAACAACCGCGCCAACGGAAACGCTCGTTCGGTCGCGCCGGACTGCCCTCAGTCGATCTCGTCAGGCTGATGCCACAGCCACACCAGCTGGCCTGCTTGGTTGAGCTTGAACCGCCACTCACCTTCGTTGACGAAGTCCTTCATCTCAATGCGGTAGCGCACGCACGCGCTTCCGTCCTCGTCGACGTCGGCCTTCGAGATGAGCGAGAAGACCACGCCGTCCGGTGTGCGGCGTAGCCAGGTCACGACTGCATCAGGACCGCTGAAGATGTCGAGAATCTTGCCCCGCTCGTCCCAGTTGCCACATCGGAGCACCTCGATGTTGGGCGCCAGCCAGCTGACGTCGCCGTCGCCGCGGGCCGTCGCC
>CALHXW010000132.1 GCA_938040325.1 uncultured bacterium
CCCGCACGCGCACGCTCACCCGCACGCGTACGCTCACCCGCACGCGTACGCTCACCCTCACGCCTACGCTCACCCGGCCTTCTGTCTGCGACGAAGACCGCGGTGCGCGTGAGGGTATGGGTGCGCGTGAGGGTATGGGTGCGCGTGGGCGTGCGGGTACGCGTGAGCGTGCGGGGAGGCGTCGGCGTTTGCACGCCTTCACCTATTGCCACTTCGCGCGTTTGCGCTGTGCTCTGGGAGCCCCGTCTCACTACGCCGTCTTGCCTAGGCTCAGGCTTCCGAGGCTTACGAAGTTGCTGCCTTTTGTGTCGGGCTCGTCGCCGGCGGGCTTCGGGACTTGACGCTTGACGTCGTACTCCTCCATGCGGGCTTTGGCTTCGGCAATCATGGTGGCAATCTTGGGGCTTAGCTGGCCGCCGGTGCGCTGCTTGATTTGCTCTTGCTTCATCTCGAGCAGCTGGATGCGCTTTTGTTCGACCTGGAACTTCACCTCGGCCTTCTTGCGGCTGATGTCCTCGAGGCGCTCTTTGTGGAGCGAGAGGCTGTGGGCGTAGGTCTTGACGCGGATCTTGATGCTGCCGGTGGGCTTGTTGGCGTCGACGTCGTGCAGGGCCGAGTAGGGCGTGCCGCTTTGGGTGATCATGCTGTCGATGATGCCGTAGGTGGGCGCGTCGTGGCCGCACTTGAAGCTTGAGAGGTCCAAGACGGCGACGTTGGGATGCCTCGCGGCGAAGCGGGCGGCCCAGACCTTCATGGCGCTGTTGGTGCTGTAGTTCTCGGGCCAGACGTCGTTGATGTCCATGACGTGGGCGATGCTGCCGTCGCCTGTCTCGGGCAAGGCGTCTTCGAAAAAGCGCGTGAGCCAGTCTACATCAGTAGGTATGGAGCGAATCGACAGGACCGGGTAGCCGAGGACCTGGAACTCGTCCATGACCGCGTGGTTCATGCCGGGGTCGTTGTGGTACGGGCGGCCGATCATCAGCAGCGCAATCTTGTCTTCGGCTTCGACCTCTTCGAGGATGGCTTTGCCCTTCTCCTGCATGATCTCGTCGAAGCGGTCCATGGCCTTCCACGCCTCGTCCATCGCCCAGTCGCTCTCGTCTTGGGTGACGTCGAGCAAGGGGCCGAACGTGTCGAACATCTGGCGCTTGAAGAGGTTCTTCTCGTTCATGGAGACGGCCGGCGCCAAGTAGGTGATGCCGCGCTCAGCGAAGAAGTCGACCTCTTTGGTAAACGCAGCCTTCATCACGTCAGGCGTGCCCGCAACGATGGGGCAGCTGGCCGTGTCCATGACGCCGGTCATGGGCGTGGGCACGTGGGTGATGCAGGGGAAGAAGATGTAGTTAAGCGGCTTCTCTTCAGTGTGGTGCTCAAAGAGCAGGTCGTGGATGTGCGCCTGGGCGACCTTGCTGGGATAGCAGGGGTCCACCGAGCCGTACTTGCCGCCGGCCACCCAGAGCTCTTCGGAGGTATCGTCACTGAAGACGACGTTTTTCATCTTGATGCCGAGGGTCTCGAAGTAGGTCCGCCACAAGGGTGCGGTCGACCAGACGTTGAGCGCCTTGGGGATGCCGATGCGGATGTCCTTTCGGCGCTCGGCGGCCTTGGGGCTTGAGCGCGTGAACGTGCGCGTGACCGTCTTTCGGAAGACCTTGTCGGTGAAGCGCTGGCGACGCACGGCAATGTCGGCAATCTCGGTGCCGTGCTCGGGCAGAGGCTCTTGGCCGTAGAACGACTTGTAGGCCAGCGTGGCCTCGTACTCGACGAGGTTGGGGTAGAACTTCTTGAGCTTCTTTCGCTCTTTGTTGAGGATCTTCAAGGCCTCAAGGCTCTCAACCGTGCCCTTCTCGCAGCTAAAGCCCGAGATGTAGCGGCTGGTCTTGCCCTCGGGCGTGACCGTGTCGATGAAGGTCCGGCTGCACTCGTTGGGGCAGAAGTGGCAGACCGTGCTCTCGTCGTTGATGGTCTTGTACTCGAGCTTGATGGCCTCATCGAGGCCGATGAAGGTCGAGTAGCCGCGGCGCTTGACCACGCGCAGGGTCTCCATGGCCGCACCGATGGCGCCTGCCTCGCCCGTGTGGGGGTGCAGGTAGACCTCGGCGTTTTCGACGCGCTCTTTGATGTAGTCGACCTGGGCCTTGAACGCCGCCAGGTTGTGCTGGGTGCCACCCTGGAGCACGAACTTGGTGCCAAGGCTCGACATACGCGGGATCTGGACCACGTACTGCCAGACGTTCTTCGGCAGCACGAGCGCCAAGCCCGCGAGCAGCTCTTCCTTGCCGTAGCCTTCCTTCTGGAAGTTCACCCGGTCGCTGTCGAGAAACACCGCGCAGCCGTAGCTGAACTTGGGCGACAGTGACGCGCCAAACGCCGTGTCGGCATATTGCTGCACGGGGATACCGAACTGGTCGGCCATGGCCTGGAGCAACATGCCGTTGCCCGCCGAGCACTGGTTGGACAGCCGGAAGTTGCGGATGTCGCCGTTGGCCATAAACAGGACCTTGATGTCCTGACCACCCACGTCGCAGATGACGTCCACGTCGCCGAAGAAGTGAACAGCACTCATCATGTGCGCCACGGTCTCGACGATGTTGACGTCGGTCCGGCACGACTCTTCGAGCACATCGGCGGCATAGCCGGTGGCGCCAAAGCCGATGACCTCAAGGGTTGCGCCCTGGGCCGACACGCGGCTCTTCAGCGAGCTCAGCATCTCTTTCATGTCGCGGATGGGGTTACCCTTCGACAACACGTACTCTTTGAGCAGGATGGTTCCCTGCTCGTCGACCACCACGCACTTGCTGCTGGTGGAGCCACCGTCGAGGCCGATGACGCCGCGGATGACCTCGCCCGGCTGGAACGTGGCTTCCTGAAACTTCGGGATGCGGTACTTCTCGCGGAACTCGTCGAGCTCGGCAATGGAGCTGACAAGCGGCGGGCCTGCGGTCTCACCGAGCTTCTCTTTGCGGCCGTGGTCGATGAACTGGCGGAGCTTGTCGCGCCCGATGTAGGTCCCGACGCCAGCCGGCTCGTGCATGCCGTAGAGCACTGCGCCATAAGCGGCGTAGTACTGCGAGTTTTCCGGCACGAAGATGAGCTCGTCGAGGGGGATGGACTTGTCGTATTTGTGGCCGCGGGCTTCCCAGGTCTCGGGGATGCGCTTGCGCCAGCACTCTTGCAAAAAGGGCAGGTAGGTGTTGGGCCCGCCGAGCAGCAGCACGCGGTCGCGGAGCGTGTTGCCGCGGGTCAGCACGCTCAAGTTCTGCATGACGATGGCGTCAGCAAGCGAGTTGAGGATCTCGTTGGACGGAATGCCGGACTTCACCAGGTTGACGATGTCGGTCTCAGCGAAGACGCCGCACTTGGCCGCTACGTGGTGGAGCTTGGAGTCGTCGTAGTGGAGCTTGGCGACCTCGGCCTCGGGCATGCCGACCTTGATGAAGCACTTGTCGATGGTCGCACCCGTGCCGGACGCGCACTTGTCGTTCATGGACGTCGTGGCTTGCTTGTCGCCGGTCTCTTCGTTTTCCTTGAAGATGATGATCTTTGCGTCCTGGCCGCCCAGCTCAATGACGCTGCCCACATCGGGGTGAAGCTCTTCCACGGCCATGGTGACGGCGTTGACTTCCTGGACGAACTTGGCGCCGATGTGCTCGCAGATGGGGCCCGAGCCGCTGCCGGTCATGAAGACCCGGATCTCGTCGTCTGCCACGTCTTGGAAGGTCGTGGTGATGCGCTCGAGGAACTCGTCGACGCACTCGGGCTGGCGCGTGTTGTGGCGCAGGTAGTCGCTCCACAAGATCTCGCTGGTCTTCGGATCCACCACGGTCGCCTTGATGGTGGTCGAGCCCACATCAATGCCGAGGTAGATCTTCGGCTCGGTCGTGTTGGTGGCGGTCCCCGTGGGGTTCGTTGAGGCGGACTTGAGCTTAACCGTGGTCGACATGCGCGCGCTCCAGTGGGGCGATGAGGGCGCTAGACTAGCAGTGCAGTCTATCCCGTCAACGCTGAACAGGTTCGCGGCGGCGAACGTGTAATAGGAGAGCGTCGGCGTTGGTGGAGACGGCTTAGTGAGACGGGGCTGGCGATCTCGCCCGATATTGGTCACGGCGCGAAGTACGTGTAGGCATCGGTCGCTGTGGCGCTGTCACCTGAGGGGCCGGCGACCGTGACGTCGACCGGACCCGGGCTGGTGCCGGCGGGGGCAGTCGCGATAGCGGTGGAAAGACTGAGGACTTGGACCTGGGTGGCGCTCGTGCCTCCAACGCTGACAGTGAGGCCTGGTTCGAAGCAGTCGCCGACAAGGGTGATGTAGTTTCCTCCGGTGAGTGCTCCTGAGCTCGGGAACACAGCGGCGAGGTTGAGCTCGCACAGCGAAGGCGGCGGTGTGAGCGTGGAGTCGTCGTAGGTGTAGCCGTCTGTGAGCACGACGGACTCGCCGCCGGGCACGATGGCGGTGACGTCGACCGGGCCGGGAGCGGTACCGGGGGGCACGACCACCGTGGCTGCTGTCAGGCCGAGCACGGTCGTGCCGTTCGCGACGTTGTCGCCAATGAGGAACAATAGGCCGTTGCTAAAGCAGTCGCCGATGATCGAGACGACGTTGCCGCCTGTTTGTGGGCCCGAGTGTGGCAGGACGGCGCCAAGCGCCAACGGACAAGCGGGTGGTGGCGGGGGAGACGCGGTGTAGGTGTAGCCGTCGGGGAGGGTCTCGGAGCCGAGGCCGGGCGCCGCGACGGCGACATCGACCGAGCCCAGTGTGTCGCCGACGGGGGCCTCGACGATGACCGCAGAGCCTAAGTGGCTGACGGTCGCCGCAGGCTTGCCGCCGAACGAGACCGTGGCCGCATCGGAAAAGCACGCGCCCCCGACAATGACGAGGTTGCCGCCAGCGAGCACGCCGCTTTCGGGCACGACACTGTCGACCTGAAGGCAGTCGCACACGTCACCGACGCCATCACCGTCGGTGTCCGCCTGGGCGAAGTTCTGAATGGTTGGGCAGTTGTCAGCGGCGTCACAGATGTTGTCGTCGTCTTCGTCGGGGCAGGCACTAGCTGTGTCGGTGGCTGGATTGGACGCTGTGTCCGTGGCTGGGTCCGACGCCGTGTCGCCTGTTGGGGTTACGTTGGTGTCTGACGCGGCACTGTCAGAAGTGGCGCTGGTGTCGGCGGCGAGACCGGTGTCGGACGTTGCCGTGTCGGACGTTGCCGTGTCGGACGTCGTGCCAGCGGAGTCACTGCTGGGCAACGCTGCACCGTTCGCGGTGCCCTGGCGGTCGTCACTGAGACAACCGCTGAGCAGAGCGAGTGACAAACCGATAGCGAGAGACTGCGTCGTCATGGGTACCTCGTGGAGGAGTGCACTCTAACCGGCTGCCGTCTATTCGGAAACTGTTACTGCTTTCGTCGGTTTGCGTGGTCCGAGGGTTCGCTCAGCTGGCCTCCCGATGCGGTGGTGACACTTAGCTGGCCGGCACCAGCGGCCGGCGCGCGGGACTGGATTTTGGCGATGGCGGCATCCAGCGCGCGTCGGACGTGTCGGCTGGCGCCGCCAGATGCTGTTCGTAGCGGCTCGATAGCGCCGATGTCGGCCGTTGCCCGGAGCGCGTGGGCGAGCTGTAGCATTTCGTCGTCGGTGGCGGCGAGTGATAGCCGGCGTACGAGGTCGGGTTGTAGGTCGGGGCTGTGACGCGCCAGCTCGGCGATGGCCACGTCGCGTATGTCGTCGATGCTGACGAGTGGCAAGAGCGCAGCGATGGGCTGGGGCGGCAGCTGGGACGCAGCGTGCAAGGCCATGAAGGCAAGTGGGGATGCGGGCGTTTGCAGGAGTTGCTCGACGGCTGACTGAAGCTGAGGCCCACACGGAGAGCGCGTCATGAGGACGCCGAAGCAGGTATGTCTGGCGCCGTCGGGGGCACGCGTGTCGATGGCTACCGCGTAGGCGACGTCGATGGCGCGTGGGGCATCGGAGGCGCCGGCAGCTGCGGCTTGGAGCGTTGGTACGTTCGAGTCGAGCAAGCGGTCAGCTGTGGTCTGGGTGATGGCCGCGTCGGGGAACGCGTTGAACAGACGTGTTGCCGCGACGACGCGAAAGGACACATCAGGGTCGTCGCTGAGTGCTGCGTCGCTGAGTCGCTGCTGCACCCATAGCGGGTCTGTCGGACGCATCGGAGTGAGGTGCGTGGCAAGGGCTCTGGCGTTCTTCAGTGCCTTGTCGATGACGGTCGTCTCGTCGGTGGCGCCGAGTGGGTACCGGAGCGCACCGTCGGCGATGATGCCGCCGAGCTTTAGCCAGCGCGTAAGGGCGACGCGAGCTCGGCCAGAGCAGATCGCGGTCAGCGTTGCTGGCGGCAGTCCGTCGACGGTGTTGGCGCGGTCAAAGGCCAGGTTGCCGATGCCATAGTCTTCACCCGCCATCAGCCGAGCCATCGCGCCAAGGAGGTCTTCGGCGTGCATCCGGAGCGTCTTCGGCAGGCCGATGTCGACGTTCAGCCAGGTCACCAGGCAGAGGCCCGCAGCGTCGGGTTGGTGGTCGCGCAACGTGACGAAGTTGAGGGATCCCTGCTCGGGTGGGGGCTCACGGCTGGCTGTGATCGCCACCGGCAGCCCGTCGAGCTCGCCGCTAACGGACAGGAGCGGCGTGTTGGGTCTCGGCATCTCCGTGAGATGGTGGGTCTTTGCGACCGCTCGCAGAGCGCGATTCCAGCCCTCCGCACGGTCTGCGGCGCGTCGCTCAGCGAGCCGCTTCGAGCCAACGACGGTTGCCGCGACTGCGCCGAGGGCGGCGGCAGCGACCAGCAAGACGACGATTGCTTCCATCCGCGAGTGGTCTCCAATCAAAGGCTCTGCGATTGTCCGCAGCGATACGTGGTTGGAACCGTGGCGATGCTCTGAGGGGCAGCATGCCGGCTTGCAGCTCGTCGACGTGACGTGGCGTCGTCACGAACGGCTCTCGGTCTTCATCGAGCGCTTCGGCATGGGGGCCTCAGGGTACGCGCAACGCCTCATGGCTTAGACTACAGGCTGAGCTTGCCGTCCGCGGCGGCGCTGACCGTGAGCTGGCCCTCGCTTGCGCCGATAGCTCGCGACTGGATGGAGGCGATCGAGGCCGTGACAGCTTGGCGAAGCTGCCGGGTGCCTTTGAGGGCTTGGAGTGGCGCGACGGCGCCGGTGTCTCCGCACGTTCCGAGAGCGGTCACGATGGTGAGCAGCCCGTCATCGTTGAGCTCGCGCGACAGACCTGCAATGAGGGGGACTTGAGCGGCCTGGTTGTGGCGCAGGATCTCGGATACCGCGGGTTTCACGAGATGGTGGACATCGAGCAGCGGCACCAGCACGTCGAGCGGCAGTGGGCGGATGTCTGCCGCGGCAGTGAGCGCCACGGCGGCCAAGGTGGTGCGACCCTTGCCAATGAGAGCGGTGAGTGCGCTGTGGGTTTGGAGTTGGTCCTTGAACCTCGTGGTGAGGACGTCGAGAGCCGCGATCCGGGCCTGCAGCGGAGCAGCGTCGTCGATGGCGACGGCATGGGCGACGTCCACAGCGCCCTTGGCCTCTGAGAATGAAGCTGCGCGTGCTCTCAGCATCGGGAGGTCGGCAGCGAGCAGCTCGGTGGCTGTCTGCCGTGCGAGCCTTGAGCGCGGATACGCGGCGAAGAGCTCTGTTGCCGCGTGGACACGAAAACTCGGTTCTGGGTCGCTTAGGGCTGCCTCACGCAACCGTTCGGCAACCCAGTCGGCGTCGCCAACCGGCATGGCCGTAAGCAAAGGAGCGAGCTTCCTGGCTCTCCCAATAGCCGCCTCGATGGTCGCGGGGTCGCCCGTTGACTTCAGCGGGAAGTGCAAGCATCCATTGGCGATCGAGCCACCCGCTTCGAGCCATTGAGTCAACGCCCGGCGTGCAGCCCCCGAGCAGATGGCCGTCAAGGCGTAGGACGAGAGTCCTCGAAGATGTGCCAGCTCATCGAAGTCGGCTGAGCCAACCTTGGTGTCGTTACCTGTGGAGACGAGGCCCAACGAGTCGACAGGGACCTCCGCCTTTATCCCGAGCGACGCTGGCAGGCCCACATCGACTTCAAGGCGTGTCACCAGCCGCTGGATGCGTCCGTCCCGTACGCGGCCTGCAAAAATCGCAACCGGCAGGCCGTCGATGCTTCCAATCGCAGAGCGGAGCGTCGTTTTTGATGGCGCCGTGGCCGAGAGGTTGTGAGCTCGCGCGACAGTGAAAACGGCCTTGTCCCAGCCATCGCCCGGACTGCTGCGGGGGGTGGGCTTGAGCCGGACGCGGCGCCGCCCGCCGCTTGAGGCTCGCGTGTGCCACCAGCTGAGCGCCAAGAACGCACAAAAGATGCCGACAACTGCGGCAAAGGACTCCATGTCAGCGACGCCTCCGTGAAGGCGCTGACGCTACGTCGAGTTCGCAGCGCTGGCGAGCGCGGGACATCAAACCTGTGCCGGCGCGCGGACGCGTCAGGCCGGACGCTTTTGCTCAGCGACTCGCACGGGCTGGCGGAGGAAGCGCTCGAGCACGTCGTAGAGCTTCTCGCGGTTGATGGGCTTGATGAGGCAGGCGTCGGCGCCCGCGGCTTTCGCTTCGCTCATGGTTGCGGCGTCGGCGCTCGCTGAGAGTGAGACCATCGGGATGGTCAGGCCCCGGCTGCGGACGTGCCGCATCAGGGCGAAGCCGTCGAGTCCTGGCATCAGCAGGTCGGTGAGGATGAGGTCATAGGCGTGGTCGACGAGGGTGTCGATGGCGTCGGAAGCGCTGTTGAGCGTGTCCACGTCGACGCCTGTTGCGGCGCAGAAGCTCCTGGCCACCTTGAGGTTCATGTCGTTGTCGTCGACGATGAGGATGCGCCCCGTGAGCGCAGGCACAGTGGGCTTGGTCACAAGGGTCGTCCGGCGCTTGTCGGTCGCGACCGGTATCGGTGTCTCCGCTGCCACCAGCGGCAGCGAGAGCCGAAAGGTCGTACCGACGCCCACGGCCGAGGACGCAGTCAGCGTGCCACCCATCAGGGTGGTGAGGCGCTTGGTGATGGACAGGCCAAGGCCCGCGCCGATGGCGGCGCTGCGTGCGCCATGGGCTTGCTCATAGGCATCGAAGACGCCGGCCAGCTGGTCGGGCGGGATGCCGATGCCGGTGTCGCGCACGGTGAACACGAGGGTCGACGGCTCCTCGACAGACAGCGTGAGGGCGATCTCGCCCGACTCGGTGAACTTGACGGCGTTGTGGAGCAGGTTGACGAGGCACTGACGGAGCCGGACCGGGTCCGACCGGAACGCGCGCGGGACGTCGCTGGCAATGTGATGGGTGACCCGCACGGCATGGTGCTTCACCAGCGGGGCGAAGAGCTGAACGAGCTCGCTGGCCATCGCGGAGCCATCGACATCATCGAGCGTGATCTCGACCTTGCCGTCTTCGACCTTCGAGATGTCGACGACATCGTTGAGGAGCGTCACCGTTGCTTCCGCTGAGCGGCGTGCGGTCACAAGGAGGTCGCGCACGCCGGCATCTAGGGGACCGTCAAGAGCGAGGTCCAGCATCCCCAAGACGCCATTGAGCGGCGTGCGTATCTCGTGGCTGGTGTTGGCGACGAAGGTCGACTTCGCGGCGGACGCTTCCTCGGCGACGCGCCTAGCCTCGACGAGCTCAAGCTCCATCTCTTTGCGTTTGGTGATGTCGGTGTAGATGCCGAGGATGCCATAGACCTCCCCGTCGGCATCGATGAGCGGCACCTTGCTGGTCAGCAGCGTGGCGGTCCCGCCGTCGGCGCGGTGCTGTGGCTCCTCGATGTCGAGCAAGGTGACGCAGTTGTCCATGGTCTCGCGGTCTTTGGCGCGGAAGAACTCGCTCTCCTCGCGACTCCAGCTGAGATCGAAGTCGGTCAGGCCAACGATGTCGTCGGGGCTAGCGAGCCCCGCGTCGTCGGCGAAGCGCTTGTTGCAGCCAAGGTAGACGCTGTCGCGGTCTTTCCAGAACACCCGATGCGGCACGTTCTCGATGATGGTTGCGACAATGTCGCGCGGCCGCTCTTCAGGCTGCGTTGCTGTGGGGCTAGCAGCGTTCGGGGAAACGAGGATTCTGGGACGAAGTGAGGTGTGCCGCTGGGGTGACGACCGAAGGGGAACCACAACGCGGGTTGCAGGGGCGCAGCTCCTGAGTGATCCTGAGATCGACACATCACGCGCGTCATCAGATTTCTCGTTTCCCCGAACGCTGCTAGGGCGCCAGGCCACCCAGACCAGCAGCCCGCAGGCAAGCGACTGCGGCACCAGCAACCACGGGTTTGCGCTGACAAGCCACGGAAGCGTGGCGAGCCAGAGGCAAGCGGCAAGGATGGTGGCTGAGCGTCGGTTGTGCATCGTTGGTGGTCTCGTCAGGTGACAGTCTTTACTGCGGCAGTTTCGGACGAGAGCTTTCGCGCTTTCCTGACCGGAGAGTCCGATCGGCGGGCCCTTGAGGAGCGAATGGGCAGTTCACCACCTGCCTACACGCGGAATTGAGCGCGGTGGTCGACATCGCGAGCGTCGGTCGCTTATCCCGATAGGCTCGACGATCCTAGCGGGCAAGCTCGTGGCACGTACGGTCGACGCAGTGCATCGGATTGAGCACGGCTCACGTTGGCTCCTGTGGGTCGATGCTGAGTTGGCCTGCGGTCGCCTCGCTGACCGAGAGTTGGCCGGAGCTCGCGTGCGGGCTTCGCGAGGTGATCGCTGTGATGGCGCTGGAGACGGCGCGCTGGAGCGTCCGGTCTTTCCGAGACTCAGCAGCGCTCCGCAAGGCCGCAACCGCGTCGACGCCGGCAACCCGGCGCAGGGCCTCGGCGATCTCCACCACCGCGGCGTCTGACGTCTCGCTGGTTGAGAGGGCGGCGAGGACCTCGTCAGGGCGGATGGCAAAGCGTCGGGAAATCAGCGATCGGAGGTTGAGCTTGATGCTGGCGATCGGCTCGCGAAGCGCTGCGAGCAGTGCGTCCATGGCCGGTGGCTCGGCGACGTAGCCGGCAGCCTTGGCTCCTGCAATGACGAGCAGCGGGGAGGTGCTCCGTAGCGCGCTCGCGGTGACGTCTGGCGCATCTGGGTGGAGCGAGAAGCGACGTCCGACCGCGGCGACCGCATGGACGCGTGCGGCCAGCGGCATCGCGTCGTCGGCTGCGATGGCGATGGCGTGGGCCTCCGCATCGTCGTGGGTCGCGTGTCGTGAAGCGAGCGCACGGAGCAAGGGGTCCTCGTCGCCAAGCAGTGCGTCAGCGGCAGAAGTCGCGCGCGCATCCACGTTCGATTGGCCTAGAAGCAAGGTCGCGGCGCGCTGCCTAAGCTCGAGCGGGAGCTCCGCTGCGACAGCGCTGACCAGCTGCTCGACTTCCCACGCAGGATCATCGGGACGTAGGCCGCCGAGCGCGGCACATAGCCGAGTCACGGTGTCAAAGTACGCCTCCATGTCGGTCTCGTTGCCGTTCGGCTGGAGCGGAAGCCGGACGGTGCCGTCGTCGATGATTGCCTCCAGTCGCTTGAGCTCGCGGAGCGCTGCCCGCGCTTCCGGCATGAAGCGCTGGACGAAGTCGAGCGCTGGAATCTCGTGGATCGGCGTGCGCTCTTTGCGCGTCAGGCCATCGACGCGCAGCTCGAGTAGCGTGCGCAGCTCAAGTTCCTGCTCGTGGTGGCCCCACTCGGGGCGGGCTTCGAACTCGACGCCGTTGCGGGTGGCGACGAGCCCCTCCGACGAACCCCGAGCTGAACGCGTGAGTCCAAGCTGGACGAGCTGCTTGGAGGTCGCGGCCCAGCGCGCTCGTGTGGCTTGGTTGCGGGCTTGCCGCCGGCGAAACTGGTAGAGGTGAAATGCGCCGTTCGCCACAAAGAGCGCGGCGATGCCCACGATCACGGTAGTGTCCATGGTCTAGGCCGGTTCTTCTGCGGGAGCGCGTTCGGCGGCCTCGCTGACGCTGAGCTGCCCCTCGGTCGCTTCGCTGAAGCTGAGCTGGCCGGGCTTGGCGCCTGGGGTTCGAGCTTGAATCGTGGCGATGGTGGTCTCGAGTGCGCGCGCGGTGGCGGCGTCGGTGTGGACCTCGGCCGCGGCCTTGAGCGGGACGACGGCGTGGATGTCGGCGGTCGCGCTCAGCACGGACAGCGCCGCCTGGACCGCGCCGGGGGTCTCAGCGTTCGCGACGAGCTCGAGCATCGGGGATTGTGCTGCTCGTCCGTGGCGTATGAGCTCGACAATGACTGGGCCCGTGACGTTGGGGTCGTCCTCAGTGACGAGGGCCGAGAGGATGTCGAGGGGTGCCGGCGGCAGTCTTGGTGCCATCATCAGGGCGGCCGTGAACGCCTTCGACGTGGGGTCTTGCAAGAGCGTCGTGACCGCGTCCGAGGCTTGAGCTGACGCAGGGAATCTCTCAGCGAGGACGACGACCGCCGCAACGCGCGCATCCCGGGACGCAGCTGCGTCAAGCGCGACGCTCTGCGCGACATCGACGGCCTGTGGCAGGTCGGAAAGCGAGGCCCCGCGCACTCGCAGCATGGGATGGTCGGCATCGAGCAAGCGGTCGGCGGTCTCGACAGCGAGCGGTGCGTCGCGGAAGGTCTGAATGAGGAGCGTTGCCGCCTGGATCCGAAACCCCGTCTCAGGATCGGTAAGTGCTGCTTGGCTGAGTCGCTCTTGGACCCACTGCGGGTCGCTGGGGCGCAGCTGGGTGAGGTGCTCGCCCAAGGAGCGAGCACGCTCGATGGCCGCGGTGATGTCGGCTGGACCTTTGATGTCCGTCAGAGGGAAGTGGAGGGCGCCATCTTCGATACTGCCACCGCTGCGGAACCAGCGTGCGAGCGCGCGCCGGGTCTCGCCAGCGCAGAGCGAGGTCAGCAGTGCCGGCGACAGCCCGTCGACATAGGTCTCGGCATCGAAGGCCTCTGAGCCGACGGTGGCGTCTTGTCCGAACAGCGCGACGCGGAGCAGCTCGACCGGGCTCTCTGCCCGCATGCGCAGGGTCCGAGGAAGGTTCACGTCGACCTCCAGCCGGGTGATGCGACGCGTGCTGTCGCCGCGGTCCTCGCGCCGGGCAACGATCGCCACGGGCAGCCCGTCGATCTCGCCGGACGCCGATAGGAGCTGGGCGCGCAACGGCGGCGTCACGCTCAGGCCGTAGGTGTCGGCCACGTCGGTGACGGCGAGGTCCCACGCTTGAGCTTGTTTCTGCGCGACCCGAAAAAGCCCGCCCATGGAGCCCACGCCGAACGTCTTTTTGAGGCGCCGCTTCCACCACCACTGCATCCCGCCGAATGCGACGCCCGCAAGGAGGACCATGCCGAAGAACTCCATGCGATGGGCTTCCTTTGCTCGGTGAGCGGCGGTTCGGCGCCAACAGCGCGGCCTTGAGCGAACGTGGTCCGCGGCGGCGTGTCAAGCGGCGTGGCGTGCCGCGCGCAGCGGGAGGCCAGCAGGCTGCGTCTTTGTGAGCGTGCCGGCCTCCGTGATCGGCTTCGGGAGCTCTACTTCTTGAGGTATTCCTGCATCTCAGCGCGCGCGGTCACCTTGGCGAGGCACTCGATCTGCGAGGCCTTCATCCCCTTGGAGATGCACGTGTCGCGCATTTCCGCACCGCGCTTGTTCGCCATGTCTTCGATGGGCTTCATCGCAGCTGGCGTCAGCTTTGCTTGTTGTCGCCGAGTCCTTCGTTGAGCGCGATCTTGGCCAGATTGTCGCCGGCGGCGGCGCACTGGGCGTCGGTGGCCTTGGCGGCACATGCCTGGGCGGCGAACGTGAGGGCGAAGAGAGTAGGGCGCGTTTGTGAACTCTGGCGGCACAGCTTATCGGCTGCACCGTTGTCGACCGTTACGCTGGCTGGTACATCGGCGACATGACCCAACGACTCATGACGTGCCTTCTCTTCATTGTCCTTGGCGCCTGCAGTCAGAGCGACGGGCCC
Organism: uncultured bacterium; assembly: GCA_938040325.1. Classification (GTDB taxonomy): domain Bacteria; phylum Myxococcota_A; class UBA9042; order PHBI01; family PHBI01; genus CALHXW01. Next base: position 13,912 of record CALHXW010000132.1, read on the forward strand.
CAGTCTCGCCAGCTCGCCGAGACCACCGAAGTGGCCGGCCTCTTCGACCGCATGGAGGTCGCGCTCGAGAAGCGCTCGGCGGAGCCGCTGGCTGGACTTGAGGTGACGGCGGAGCACCTGACGAAGGTCTGCCCGCGGGTGGCCCGCGAGAAAGGCGAGCGGGTCATCGCGACGGAGCTCGAGCACGCTCGAAAGCTGCGGACACGCGCCATGAGGCCTTGCCGCTCTCACGACTGGGCGAACGCAAAGCGGATCAGCATCAAGGAGCCGAGCCGGGACACGTCTGCTGAGATGAACTGCGGCGGCAGAGCCGACATTGTCCACGGCGTGACCGCCCACTACGACATCGGCGGCAAGCACGTGCAGCTGATGCTGACGGTGATTCGCAGCCGGGGCGGTGGCCCGTGGTTCATCACCGACGACGCGAGCTGCCGGGTCATGCCAGGCGGCGCCCCCAGAGCTTGGTCGGAGACCCGTGAGCCGCTGCTCGCGGCTGTCGAGCGCTTTGCCGAGTCGGCCTGCGCCTGCGGTGACCGGGTCTGTGTCGTGGAGGCGCAAAAGACGTTCACCGCGGCCGCGCAAGGGTTGGGCGCCGACGCTCACGATCCGCCCCCTGAGGACCGTCAAGCCATCGACGCCGGTATGGACCGCGGCAAGAAGTGCGGGTCGCGCTTTCGGGCAAGCGCTCCGCCAGCCCCTCATGCGCCGCCGGCGGGCCACGCTCATCGGCCAGGCCACGCGCATCCCCGTGGCCACGCACGGCCGCCAGGCAAGGCGCACAGACCCGGCCACGCGCACCGTCCGGGCCATCTGGGGCCGCGCGGCAAAGCGCATCCGCTGGGCACGAAGCACGCGCCGGGTGAGGCGCATCCGCCGGCCGTGAAGCACGCGCCGGGTGAGGCGCATCCGCCGGCCGTGAAGCATGCGCCGGGTGAGGCGCATCCGCCGGCCGTGAAGCACGCGCCGGGTGAGGCGCCGGGTGACGCGCATCCGCCGGCCGTGAAGCACGCGCCGGGTGAGGCGCATCCGCCGGGCACAAAGCACGCGCCGGGTGAGGCGCATCCGCCGGGCACGAAGCACGCGCCGGGCCACTGAGAGTCGACCTGCTCTGGCCCGTCCCGGCGGCTGGGGCAAGACCCTGATGCGAAGGCATGCTGCCGCGTCTCCACCAGCCGCGGCCTGGGTCAACGCCTCAAGGCGCGGCCTCGTGGTAGGTGTAGGCGTCGTCGGTCCGCGACACCGTTTTGCCGAAGAGGGTCTTGACGGCGACGAGACCTGTGGTGTCGCTTGGCGGTGCGATGCCGGTCGCGCGTGTTGGCGATAGGATGCGCGGGGCGACGACGAGCTGGCCGTTCAGCCGGAACTTCGTGCCGTCGACAAAGCAGTCGCCGACGAACGTCACCAGGTTGCCGCCGGTTGTGGGGCCCGAGCTTGGGACAACGGCCGTCACGTTGGGCTCGCAGGCCGGCGGAGCGGGTCCGTAGATGTAGCTCTGCGCGAGGGTGGCCGACTGGCCAGCAGGCGTTGTGATCGTGACGTCGACCGCCCCGGAGGTCGCGTGTTCGGGAGTCTCGAACAGGGCGGTGTTGGGCCCAAGGACCTGGATGCTGGTGGCGCTCTTGCCTGCGAGCGTGATCGTCATGCCAGCGACGAAGCAGTCGCCGGTGATGACGGTCAGTCCGCCGCCGATGTTGGCGCCGTAGGTCGGGGCGACGACTTGGAGGCCGAGCTCGCACGGTGGCGCAGGTGCGTCTGTGTACGTGTAGCCGTCGACAACGCGGATCAAGCCGTCGGGATGAACCTTCATGCTCACATCGACAGGGCCGGGTGACGCTGCCTGCAGCCCCGGGGGAGGTCTTGCGGGCGGGACTTCGGCGACCAGCGCGGTGAAGCCGAGGTTTTCGAATTCGCGGGAACCCTCGATGCCGAAGGCCGGGACGGCGTAGGCCAAGCAGCTGCCGATGATGGTGACCGTGTTGCCGCCGGCGACCGGACCCGAGTTTGGGATGATCGCATCCACTTCGACACAGTCGCACGCGTCGCCAATGATGTCGTTGTCGGAGTCTTGCTGGTCGGGGTTTGGCGTGTACCTGCAGTTGTCTTTGAAGTTGCTGATGCCGTCACCGTCGTAGTCTCCCGGGCTGCAGGCAGCCAGTGGCAGGCTCGCCGCGTCGAGGGCGTCGCTCCTGCATCGGGCCTCCTCGTGGTCGTCGGCACCATCGAAGTCGGTGTCGGTGTTGAAGGGGTCGGTGCCGAGCGCTCCCTCGTCGGGGTTGCTCAGTCCGTCGCCGTCGATGTCCCTGTCGCAGGCGTCGCCCATGCCGTCTTGGTCAAGGTCGGCTTGATCGGCGTTGACGTCTTCGGGGCAGTTGTCGCTGGAGTCGCAGATGCCATCGCCGTCGCGATCGGAGTCGGCGGGGCAGCTGCGGCCTGGCAGTTGACTGCTGTCGAGCGAGTCCACCGGAGAAGCGTCATCCGCGGCGTCATCGGGAATCGCGCTTCCCGCGCGCTCATCGCCAAGGCAGCTGGCCAGAAGCATTAGTGCGAGTGCATGAAACGGTCTCATGGCCACCTTGAGCATCGATAGAAAAAGGAGTCTAGCACGGCCCTTGTGTCGGTCGACTGCCAGGGCGATGTGCCAGTGGCGCCGAGGCGAGGGGATGACGCCTAGCAGCGTTGCCGGGGAATGCGGATTCTGGGACGCAGCGAGGTGTGCCGCTTTCGTGATGAACGAGAGGAAACCACAGCGCGCAGGGGCGCAACTCCTGAGTGATCTCGAGATCAACAGGAGCTGCGCCCCTGGACCCGCGTTGAGCGCATCGCAAAGTCATCAGATTTCGCATTTTCCGGCAACGCCGCCAGCTACTGCACGCGCGAGAGCTTCACCTGTGGGGCCTGACCGCCAAAGACGTCGTGGGGCAACGTTGGCGTGACGGGGCGCTCGGCGATGGCGTCCCCCGCATCCCGCCAGGCCGCGCAGAGACTGCGGACCGTGGCGCGTGCTCTTGGGCGGTGAACGCGCATGCGCTCGGTGTCGGCGAGGCTGCAGGCGGCGCTCTGATAGTAGGCGACGCACCCGTCTCCCGCGTGGAGATCAGCGGGGGTCTCGCTCAGCGTGAGCGTTCGGAACTGGAGCGCAGGAAACTGCAGCGGAAGCGGTGTCCTCTCGGGCAGCAGGCAGCAGTCGAGGTCGCCTTCGGACGTGATGGCTCGGACCGGCGCGCTGACGACGGTGCAGCCAGGCTCGAGGTCGTCCAAGACGTCGCCGAGAAAGGCCGCTTCGTCTTGGAACGTGTAGCGCACCTGGTAGGCATCGACGCACACCCAGGCGGTCGCGCCGGCCGCCACGAGCGCAGCGGAGAGGCCGATCGCGCGCGCATGGCGAAGCGTGCTGGCGAGAGCACTCACGCCCGCAGCCGCGAGCAGCCCGAGCAGGCCAAGCACCGCGATGAAGTAGCGGCCGCCGAGCAGCTCGTCGGGTGCGAGCAGCCGGCCGGGTCCGATGAACACGGCCGCGAGAGCGACGAGCCACACGAGTGCAAGGGTCCGGCGGCGCCAAAGGAGCCAGCACCAGCCGAGAGCGGCGCCGACGAGCGTGATGGGCGAGAGCCAGTGCGGGGCGGAGAACCCGACGCTGAGCTGGCTGAGTAGGTCGGCAGCGGCGTCCAGGTGTCCCTGGAGCCCAGGGGTAGGGTGGTTGGATCCGACAACGACGCTGACGTAGAGGACTGCTGTCCAGCTCATCAAGAGGACAGCGATGGCGGCTACGGCCGGCCGCAGTCGCCAGTCAGGGCTGGCGGCCCAAGCGATCGCGAGTAGCGCGGCCGCTTGAAAGATGCTGTCGGCGCGCACGAGGGTGGCGGCCAGCAGCCACATGGTGCCGACGAGCAGCCGCCAGCGGTCTGCGCGTCGAATGGCCCCTGCGCACATGGCGAACCCGATGAGCAGCAGCAGGGCGCCCACCACGTGCTCGCTGGGGGATGCCGACACCCGCACGTGCAGCGGCGCGACCGCGAGCAGGAGCCCGGCGGTGAGGCCGGCGACCGGAGAGAGGCTCAGTCCCCGCGCACACGCGACGAGCGCCGCGCAGCCTGCCGCTCCGAACGTCACGTTTGCCCACCGCCACCCGTCGGCGCTGTAGAGTCCGAGCCATGAGAGCGCCTGCTGGACCACCTCCGCGCCGGCACCGAAGCGACCGTCAGGCGCATCTGGCGGGATCAGCACATCGGTGTACCAGTTCGCGAGCCCTGGCTCGACCAGCGCACGGATGACCCATGCGGTCGCGAAGACCGCGGCGGTCGTAAGCGTCCACTGACGCTGCTCCGGCGCTTCGTCCAAGCGGGCGGCGCGATGGCGAGACCACGCCCAGCCGAGCGTCGCGACGAGCGTGAGGCCAAGCCATGACTGGGCGAGCGCTGCGGGCCCGAGGCTGGCTGATGCAGCGGCCGCACCCACCAGACCCAGCCACGCGGCGGGCCACAGCGTCGTGGTCGGCTTGGTGCGCTCAACGATGGCCAGCGCGATGGCCGCTAGCAAGAGCGCCAGACCGAGCCACAGCCACCAGCCTGGTGGTCCGCGTGTTGGCGTTGGCTCGCTTCGTGTCTCTCTTGGCGGGCCCGACGACGTGACGGCCTGAGCGGCGAAGCGCTTGAGCCCCGCCACAGGCGTGACCTGCGCCCACACCTCGGGGCACCGTTCGGCAAGCCCAACGGCGCGCAGGTCCAGCTGCCCGCCGGCGACCGTCGGCGCGTGCAGGCAGCCCGATGGAGCAACCTGGAGCTGTGCGGTCTCGCCTTTGGCCGTTCGCCAGCGCGCGACCGAGAGCCCACCGTCCGTCGAGATGCCGGCATAGGCGCAGTCACCGGCAAGCGCTGCGAAGCGCTCGTGCAGGCGCTTGACCTGGGCGGCAGAGAGCACGCTCTGGCAGGGGTGCAGCGTCGCGTCTTTCCGAGCGTCAGGCGCCGGCTCGGCACGGGCCGCGGTGGTGGTGACCAGCACAACCCAGAGCGCCAACGCCACGCCGCGCAGCACTCGTCGTGACGCGCTCACACGAAGGCGACGCGGCCCTTGCCCACGAGGCGCTCGACCTGGCTGAGGATGTCGTCGTCGATC
>CALHXW010000133.1 GCA_938040325.1 uncultured bacterium
GCGGACGACCTCGCGCTGCTGCGGGCTGAGCGTCATCAGCTGCTGCTCAACCTCTGCGGCGAGCTCGCGACGCTCGAGCTTGACGTCGGGGGCCGTGACGTCCTTGACGACCGACGTCGCGGTCTGTGCATCTCGCGCACGCGCTCGGTGCCGCTTGCGTAGGACATCGGTGCAGCGGTTCCGGCAGACGACGAAGAGCCAGCGCCTGAGGTGCTGAGGGTCGTCGATCTTTCCGATCTCCCACAGCCGCAGGAACGTGTCCTGGACCACGTCTCGCGCCGAGTCCTCGTCGCCTACCAAGCGCAACGCATAGCGCTGCAGATCGCCCCGGTGGCTCTGAACAACCCCGCGCATCCAGCGCTTGGACGTCTTGTTGCCTAACACCTGTTGTCCTTGGTCAAGGTGAACTCTCAACCCTGCTACGACTGGCCGCGCGATTCATTACACGCTTTCTTGGATTTCTTCTGACACCGCGACATGAGGCTGCTCGTTGCGCAGCGCGCGCCCGAACGGACGGTCACGATTGGCTTGGGTGCACTGGTTGCGGCAGACCATAAAGAGCCATCGCCGGAGGCGCTGCGGGTCGTCGATCTGGCCTGACTGCCAGAGGCGTTCGAACGTCTCGTTGACGATGCGTCGCGCGGAGATCTCATCGCCGACCAAGCGCAACGCACAGCGCTGAAGGTCTCTACGATAGACGTCGACGACCCTGCGCATCCATCGCTCTGACGTGTTGTTGGCTACCATTTGGCTGTCCTCGGCTGAGTGAGCATTCGCTCGGACTACGTTCGCGGACGCCATTCCTTACAGGCTTTCGTGCCGTCTTCGCCGAGTGGCTGGCGGAACCGCAGAGACATTGCGCGCGTCGAGCAGGTCTGCTTGGCGTGACCGGCTCGGGCGTTGCCTCAGACGCGCGCTCTCGCCACGTCACGAGCTGGCGTCCGCCGCCGCACGACGCTCCAGGCCAGCAACCTCATGGGCACCGGTCTTGGCGAAGCGCACCGCATACTGTTCGGCTGCCTCTTCGCGCCGTCGTCGGTTCGCGGCCGACAGGCGAACTTGGACCAAGTCGATGTGATGGCCTACCTCATGGAGGAGGACGTGGACGCAGTAGCGGCGCACCGAGTCAGGGTCGAACGTGACCTGCCACCAGCCATGCTTACGGGTGACCTCGCCGCCGAAGCGTTGGTACTCGCGACGTAGGCGCTGCGTTGGTTTCGTGCGTCCGCGCCCGGCATTCTCACAAGAATCCGGCTGCAGACGGCGGATCTGCAGCGGTGACGGGCGCGTACTCACTGCGCGAAACTTGAGGGGTCCCGACACATCGTCGTTTCGCTCCATTCCGTGCACGCCCGTCGCCACTGCACCTCCTTGTCCTCGCTCGAACTCTTGTAAGAATGCCGGGCGAGCCCCACGCGTCGGTCGTTGGGCCATGGGTAGATGATGATGGCGCGCACCCCGCTTCCACAGACGTACTCGGCGAAGGGTGTGGCTCGGCGTCTTTCGGATGCTCTTGGGCGGCGCAACCAGAGGTGGGTCACGCCAGCAACGTGTCGTTGCGGCAGCGCCGAGAGCGTCTCAAGGCACTCGGCGGTACTCAACGGGAAATAGAAGTCACGGGATGGGTTGTCGGTGCGCGTGATTGGCAAGGCTTGGCCAGGCGACGGCCTCTCGAGCGAGTGTGCGCGTGCGAAGATTCCGTCGGTGAGCTTTGGAGCGCTACGCCCTCCGTGTACATCACCGAACGTGCGGCTCTTCTTCCAGGCCGTGTCTTTGCGTCGCTGCATGATGGCTACATAACACAGCCGAGGCAGGCGGTTGCTACGTCGTCACGAGCGCCACCAGCGCCTTGGACAACGCTGTCGCTCGCGCACCGAAGTCTCGTTTCATCGCGTCTTCGAGGCGGGCCTGGAACTCCGTAGCGACGCGTTCGGCGGCGGCGATAGCCAGCTCGACGTCCGCGAACTCAAGATCGAATAGAAGCGGCTGGTCGGTCGGCGCGTTGCCCTCTGTCGGCGGGCTGATTTCGAGTCTGCCGCCATTGACGCGAGCGTAGACCCATGGGTGACCCATCCAGACCATCTCCCAGGAGCCCGCTTTGATACGGAGCGCGTCTCGGATCTCGTTGAGATTGCCGAGATCGGCGCAGCATCCAGGCAACAGCTGAGTCCCCTCATGCCGCCAGACGTAGCCGCCGTTGATGGGGCTAACCTCATCAATGTCGCCCCAAGGGCCCTGCACTCGCAGCTCTCCCGCAATAATCGTGCGAATCATCGAAGCGTCGACGATCCGCTCGATGGGGACAAGGTCCGTCCCAGGCAGCGGCTCCAGGCCAGTCAGACCTGCGCTCTTCATCACGTCGAACCAGAGGTGTCGCCACTCTGCTGGCTGATCGACGCGGCTGCCAGACGGGAACGTCTTGTCTTCAGCCGCAAAGTCGAACACGGAGAGTTCGATGACGGGCACGAGTTGCATGGCTGGGCTGCTCTCCAGGTGGCGTTGACGACCTGTTGTATAGCATGCCAGTTCCTCACTGTACGCAGCTTAGGACAGCCCATGGTCAACACGGCAGAAGACATCGTTCGCCTCTTTGGCCTTCTCCATGACGGCGTCATTGTCGACTTCGACTTTGACGGCCGCTGCCTCGCGCTGACCGTCGAGATTCGTTACCTCGTGCAGCGCATGTCGCCTGCTCAGACCTGCTTCCGACTGGTCCTCGATAACGTCAGCGAGATGACGTTTACGACGTGGCCACTCGAAGACGGCGTCGAAGCTCGGACATTGAAGCAGCCGGAGCAGTTCTTGAGCGCCGAGCTTGAGATCCTCAGTGCCGAGGCGCGCGATCCCGGCATTCGAATCGTCTGCAATCAGACCGAATCGAGCCGCGGCTACGTAGGCGGTGAGCTCGACCTCAGAACAGATGGCGTTAGCGTCTCTGACGAGGCCGGCAAGCCCGTCTCCCTCAAGAAACTGGTCGAGTGTGCTGAAGCGTACTGGCGTGAGTGGCGCGAGCGCCTCTAGCGGGTATGCATGCGGGTGGGGCGCGCCTATGCCGAGGAGAAGTTGTGCTCGTTGGGGACTCTGAGCTAGCTCAGGCACTACTGCCGTAGCGGGTGTCCCTCCGAAGCGCCGTCGGCGTTGACGACGTGGACCATGACTGTTTCACCGGCATCCAGCCGTGCTGTGACCGCCGCTGGTGGGCTCAACGTCACGTTTTCCCACACGCCGCTCCAGCCTGGGGGCGTCACGCTTGGCACATGGTTGAGGTCGGCGGTCGGGACCGTCGCGAGCTCGGTACCGGCCTGGTCGCGAAAGACCACCACCGGCGTCGGGCCATAGTCGAGGCCAACGATCCAGATGCCGCCAGGCGCGCCGGCGCCGCCGATGCGGGGGCGCGTGACTACGCCGTCGCTGGTCGCGAGCGTCGTGCCCGTCAACGTCTTGAGGAACGCGACGAGCGCGTCACGGTCGGCGTCGCTGAGCCCCAAGGGTTGAATCGCGAAGTCGCGGTTTCCATGCAGGTCGTCGCCACCGTCATTGTAGAAGTCGACGACGTCAGCGAGCGTGGCCTCGCTGCCGTCATGGAAGTAGGGCGCCGTGCGAGCGACATCGCGTAGGCTCGGCGTCTTGAAGCGGCCGATGTCGCTCGGCCGACCGGTGATGGCGGCTCGGCCCTCGTGGGCAGGCTCGGACACGTCGAAACCGATCGCGTGGAAGCGCTCGTCGGTGAAGTTGGCGCCCTGGTGGCAGCCGCTGCACCGTGCGATGCCGAAGAAGAGCCCGCGACCTTTGAGCTCCAGTGGCGTGTGGTGGCGGCTGTCGAAGCGGGAGTTGGCGGAGAGCAGCGTTCGCTCGAAGGCGGCGATCGCACTCGCTAGGTGCGCGCGGTTGATCGGCGCGCCATCGAGCGCGAAGGCCGCATCAAAGAGCGCCGGGTACTCGGGGTGGCTGTTGAGCCGGTCGAGCGCGGCATCGACGCCTAGGCCAAGCTCAAGCGGGTCGTCGATGGGGTCGAGGGCTTGCGCTTCAAGCGACGGGGCGCGTCCGTCAGCAAACTGCGCACGAGAGAAAAGGCGATTGCCGAGGCTCGGTGCGTTTCTCGGGGTCGTGCCGATGGCCATCGACTTCTCCAGCCCGTCGGTCCAGGCGAGGTCGGGCTGATGGCAGCTACCGCATGAGTGGTCGTTGTCAGCCGACAGGAGCTCGTCGAAGAAGAGCCGCTCGCCGAGCGCGACCTGCGCGTCGGATGGCGAGCCCGTCCCCACGGGGAGCTGAGGGGACAGCTCACCGACATCGAGGTCTGCCGGCAGAGGGCGCGTCCACGCTGGTGCGCCGCTGGTCGGCGGCGTCTTTAGCCGCAGCGCGGCGTCGTCGAGCTCGTCCTGGTTGCGGACGACGTCTGAGATCGAGACCTCGTCGATCAAGCAGAGGGTCGTCGCGGTGTCGGGTGAGTCGGCGGGTCCAACGACAACGGTCGAGCCGAGGTTGAGCGCGGTCACGCTCGATGCTGTGGCTTGGGCCTCGCCGTCCTGCAACAGGGTGAGACCGCTCGCACTCAAGGTGACGGCGATGTGTGTCCAAGCGTCGTCGGGCGCCGCTGTTCCGGTCAGCGTGACGCCGCCGAGGGAGACCTGCGGAACGCCGCCAGCGAGGTGTATGCGCAAGCCGGCGACCTTCAGGAGGTCATAGCTGCCAGCTGCCTGGAGCGGCTTGACCCACAGGGCGTAAGTCGAGCCGCGGCCAGCGTCGAGGCGTGCACGGGCCGCTGCGCTGAGGGTTGTTTGGACCTTGCTGCCGCCTGGGAAGTAGATGGAGTTGCCGACGACACCGTGGATTCGGTCACCAGCCACGGCGTCGCCGGTCATCGCGGTGCCGTTATCCCGATAGAGATCGACGGCGGCTTGGAACGTTGCGACGGCGTTGTTGTGCTCGTAGGGGAACTCGGCGCCGTTGCTCAGCGTCGCGTGGTGGTGGTTGCCGGAGACATCGGGGGTCGCGTCGACGTCAAAGGCCAAGGCTAGCCGCTTTTTGGCCCACGTTTGCGCCGGCGTGAAAGCACCCTGGTTGATCTGGGCGGTCAGCGCCGGGTCGCGAGCGATCTGCTCGTTCATCGGCAGGTAGAGCACGTACTGGCCGTCTTCGATGTGGTGCAGATCCACCTCTGCGTAGCGCCCGCTATGAGAGAGCAGGAACGCGTAACGGCCTTTTCGGGACGTCTCGAGGAACGGGTCGACCCCGGTCACGGTCGCACTGGTCCACATGGACTGGGTGAGGGCTATCGGAATCATGAACAGGCGCTGGTAGCCGTTGATCCCGAGGGGGCGGCCATCGCCGAGCGTGTTGGCGTTGTAGGCGGCGCGCACCTGTAGGCCGACGTCGTTGTTGGCGAAGATGACGCTGCCGCCGTCGGGGATCAGGTTGCTTCGTGACGGATTCACGGCGCCGTCGAGGTGCTGAAGTGCCCAGCCGGTACGCTGACCGACTGCCGTCACTGCAGACCGGGCCGGGCCATCGAAGTTGATCGAGGCGGGAAAGAAAATCTCGCTGCCGTCGAAGCTCACCCAGGGGTAGGGGCCGAAGACATACTCCCCTGGTGGAATCACGGTGCCGTCGTAGCTGCGCATCGGTTGCTGGGCGACCGGGTAGCGCTCGGCGAAAGGCACGCCAGCGATGAGGGTCTCGGTGGCGGCACCGGGTCCGTGCACGTAGTACATATCGGAGATAGAGCGTGGCTCGCTCCACTGGGTTGCCCGGAGCGTCTGGTTGACGCTGTACATCGCAACGCCGGCGGGTGACGTGACGCTGTTGTCGACGCGGCCGTGCCAGACCACGAGGCGGCAGTCCGGCGTGACCGAGGGCTCGTATTGGTTGAGCAAGGCATTGGAGACCGTGCGCATCGGTGTGAGCGGACCGTCGAGGCGCGCTCGGACGATGGTGGCGTTTGGGCTTCGCGGGTTGGCGATCACCACGTGGCCACGGCCTTGCACGAGGAGCTCGTCATCGATCCCCTGGTCCATGCCGATGATGCCGATGCGGTAGGTCTCGTGGTCGCCGTCCGGCGTCGCGACGCCCACTGCGTCGGAGCGGTACGGGTTTTGGGCATAGTCTGGGTCGGCGCAGAACGACACGTGGAAGCCGTGGTCGGCCGTGTCGTTTTCGAACTCCAGGCGAGGCGCCCAGGCGCCGTCGATCGCTGGTCGCCCGTCGGGGGCCTTGGTGACCGACTCTGGCTTGAGCAGCTCCGCTGTGTAGGTCGTCTCGAGGACGCCATTGACGTTGCGGTTGATGAGACCGATGTAGAGGCGTCCGTCCCAACCGCCGGCCGCGAGCTTCTTGGAGTGCATCTCGAGCGGCGCCCGGCTGCCTGCCGCGCCGGTCATGGGCGCCGCAAACGCCTGGTTCGGTGCCGGGTCGTTGCAGTCGGCAAGGCCGTCCAGATCGGTGTCGGTATCGGGAACGCCGCAGCCGCAGGCGCCGGCGACAAGCTTCGTGTCGTCTGCCGGGCAGTCGTCGGGCGGCGTGGTGTCGGGGACGTAGGTGTCGGCCTCATACGTGTCATCGGGCGAGGTGTCGGCCTGAGAGGTGTCATCCGGCGAGGTGTCGGCCGCAAACGTGTCATCGGGCGAGGTGTCGGCGATCTCGGTGTCCGGCTCGACGGTGTCGGCGCTTGCGGTGTCCGGCTCGACGGTGTCGGTGTCTGGCTCAACGGTGTCGGCGATGCCAGCGTCGGTGTCGGCGGTATCGGCGCTTGCGGTCTCGGCTCCGTCTGGGCTTTGGAGATCGAGCTCGCCGGTGTCGCTTTCTGGCTCCGACGTGTCGGCACCGGCAGTGTCTTGGCTCGCGCTATCCGCCGCCGAGGTGTCGCCAGTGGCGGTGTCGACGCTGCCAGTATCTGCACCGCCCGTGTCCTCATCGCCGATCGTGTCGACCCCCGCGCCGTCCAGCGGGTCGGCGGTGTCATGATGACATCCGAGCAAGCCACACGCGACGACAACGATGAGGTGAGCCTTCATGACCACACGGTCACCTCCGGCCGTTCGGAAAGCAAGGTTAGCGGCTGCCCGGCTCTTATCCGGCGCGGCGGTCGCTCGGCTTGCCGGAAGTGCCACCGGAACTCCACCCGACAGGTGACGAGGCGCTCACCGCGCTGCGCGGACCCCGTTGAGCACATCGACGACCTCAAAGAGGTCACCGGTTGCGTAGAAGTCGACGGCGACGAAGTTCACTAGCTGGCCTGACTCGGCTTGGCAGGCGGTGGCTCGGCCGTGGAGCGATGCATACGTGTTGACGGTCTCTGCTGCTGTGGGGTTCGGCAGTGGATTGGTGATCCAGTGGTTCATCAAATACAGCGCCTTGCCGTCACTGGGACAGCCGCGGTTGCACGCGCAGCTGAAGTCGTCCTCGCTCTCGAAGCTGTATGGGGTGTCCCACATGACGTCCCACGCATTGTGCAGGTGTGCCGGCGGCGCTGTGCCGTTTTCCAAGGTCACGACCACGCGGGTGTTGGCGGCGATGAGCGCTGCGAGTGTCGGCCACTCGGCGCCTGCGGGGTGTACATAAGCGAGGTCAGTGAGACCAGAGTCGGCCAGCGACGTGGTGGTGTCGGCGGTCGGAATCTCGTCCTGGACGATCAGCACCAAGACCTCGTTGGGGTTGGCCAAGAGGAAGTCGCGGAGGACCGTCAGCCCCTCGACGAGCGGGCGGCTGCCGAACTCGCAGGTGGCATGGCACAGGTAGAGGTCGTCTTTCCACGCATGGGTGTCGAGCATCATCGCGCGCACGCCGGCATCGAGCTGGGCCTGCAAGCCGAACTCTTGGTTCGGGGCAAGCCACCCTTCATCGGCATTCGACATCGCGTTGTGGGTCGTCGCGAACACGACCTGGTCGACTCGCCGGTCGCACAGCTCCGGGTGACCGTTGCAGGCGCGTGTCACTGCGGCGTCTTCATCGCCGACATCGCTGGACGCGGTGTCGTCCGTCTGGGTGTCGTTGGTCGGCGGATCCTCGCCGTCACCGCAACCGCCAACCAGCGTCAAGCAGGCCAGCGCTGCGAGCAGTCGCACCAGACGGGCCGACATCGGCTACCGACCGAAGTTCATGCCGGCAGGGTCGTTGTCATCGTCTTTGGGCGGTGGCGGCTGACGGAAGACCACCACCATGCCGCCGAGGCAGAGGATGCCGATCGCGGCGCCGAGTCCGCTCTCGAAGCCTTTCGTCATGCCGGCGTAGACGCCGACGGCGACGGCGACGGCGATGATCACAGCCCAGATGATCTGCTTTTTCGCCGGCGGCATGGTGAGCTCTTCTTCTTTGCCGAGGTGGCAGGTCTTGTATTTTTGTCCGCTGCCGCAGGGGCATGGCTCGTTGCGTCCGACCGCTTCCATCACGCTCTCCGTTTGCTTTCTACAGACCGGACCCTACCACAATCCCTGGCAGACGCTCGTGCAAACGCCGCGCCCGTCTCTGTCCCAGCGACGCCCGAATCCGAGAGGCTGGCGACACCCGACGCTCGCGACGCCGCACAGCGGCTCAGGCAGGCTGCTAAGGCGCATAGCGGGTTGCGACGCCGCCGGTGAGGATGGTCGCCATCAGCGCGTCGGATGCGACGCCGACGCCCCAGTGGCCGGTGATAAAGGGCTGCAGACGGAACCCTCCTCCGACATCAAATGCGCCGTTGAGCTCACCCCCAAGCAGGTGGTGCGTGTTGCCAGTGTGGGTGTCGAGCAGCACGCTATACGAAGGCGCGATGGTGATCGTGGCCTCGTCGCCCACGTGCACGTCGCCTAGGACGCTCAGGCCGAGCTGGATAGGGACTCCGTTCGATCGGATTGTGTCGCTGAACACGCTGCCCCAGTTCACGCCAATGGTCGGCATGAGCGCGACCGTGCTGTCTTGATGGTCGATCAGCTCGACCTTCGTGTCGATGTTGAACATACCGAGGCTGTTGAGACGGAACCCCAGGTCGGCCGTGTCGCTCAGCCCGTAGCGCACAACAACATCGAGGGCCGGCAGTCCGACGATGTTGTCGCTGAGGTCCGGCATGAACGACACCGCGAAGGCAAACTCGACGTTGTCGGTTCCTACCGACCGAGCGCCAGTGAGGCCAGTCGAGCTGAGGCAGCCAGCGAGCGCCACGGCAACGGCTGCGGCAGCCAAGACACGACTCACGTGAGTCTGCATCAACGTTCTCCTCGGTGGTGTCGCGCGAGCGCTGGTAGCGGCGCTGCCGGGAAATGCGGATTGTCGGAAGCAGCGAGGTATCGCGCTGGGGTGATGAACGAGAGGAAATCGCTCCATCGGGTCTAGCAGGCTGCTGAAATTCTCCCGTCGTGGGCGATACCCGAGGGACTGCGTCCCCCAACCCGCGTTGAGCCCGCGTTCTTCATCAAAGCGGGTCAAGGGACGCAGTTCCTTTCCGACATGTTTCTTCCTTAGAAATCGGCGGCTTCGACAGGAACTGCGTCCCTGGACCCGCGTTGAATTGCTCTTCGAATTCGGCACCGCCACTTGGTCCGAATTTCAGCATCCTGCTATAGGTCATGAACGGGTCGACGAGAATGGATTGCTCGTCCGATGCCGGTACCGCGGGGGGATGCGCTGATTGTTGTGATGCTGGCAAAGCACGCGGAGATTCGATGCTGAGTGCTCTCCGCCGAGTGCAAAGGGGTGGATGTGGTCGAGTTGCAGCCTTTGCGTCGCCACACACCGCTGTGACGTCTGTGGGTCACGATACGTGCATCGCTCTCCGTCGCGTTCAAAGACGGTACGGACAACGTCTGCTGGGACGTGGCGCGAGCGCGCTCCTGCGACGGTCCCCGGGGATCGTGCCTGTGCGTCGGTTTGAGGCTTCGTGGCGTCATGGGCCGCGTTGGTCTGCTTGGGCCGCTTCACAGCGGCTCGATGGCGACGCCTGAGGTCTCTCCGAAGGAGTGTGAGCGCCTCGTGCAGCAGTGCTCGAACGCTGCGTTTGGCTGTCTGGCGGTGGCTAACGAGCGCGGTCACCTCTTCGAGAAGTCCTCGGGTCTCATCGTCGATCGTCACAGTGAGCTTGTGCTCCGTTGGCGACAGCGGCTGGACGGCCGTCCGACGCGGCCTCGTTCGTGGAGCGCGTTCGGGACGTGCTGGGGACGTGGAGGGAGCTTCTGGCTGCATCCGAAGCTCGCTCTGGTGACCGAGCGTGG
>CALHXW010000134.1 GCA_938040325.1 uncultured bacterium
CGTCGGGCGGACGACGGCGATGCGTGCATCGTCGAGTCCGAGTGAGCGCAGCGAGCGCCCCGACGCCGCTGTGGTGCGTAGATCGGATGCCGCAGCCGGAAGTAGCGCTTGTTTTAGGGCTAACAGCGTTCTCGGACCGGCGCTCTCTTCGGGTGCGGCTTCCACAGTGCACTCGCCACCAGCGTCGGTCCGTTGGCGTCGCTCACCCGGACTCGACGCTGCTCGCAGGGCCTTCGCTCGGCCGGCACCGCTGGCAAGCACATCGCTTGCGCCGACCGGTCCACACCGCTGGCGGAGACGGCTAAAGGAGAAGCTGCGCTTGCCCCGATGGCGCAGGCTCGACGGCCGGACGCGGGCGTGACTGTGGGGCATCCTCCTCGCACCACTCGCCGCCGGCCAGCTCAAGTCGCTCACGCGCAGCGGCGACTGCGGACTCGGCGTTGTCGCAGCCCCAGAAGCGTCGGCCAAGCTTGAGCGCTGCTTCGCCGAAGGCGCCGCTTCCGGTGAACGGATCGATGACCAGCTCGCCCGGCTTTGTCGACTGACCGATCAACGTCTCGGCGAGCGCGACGGGCTTTTCGGTGGGGTAGCCCCGGTCGACGCGAGGAACCGCCAGAACGTCCGGGATCGAGCGGTCGGCAAGGGCTCGCTTACCCTTCTCGAAGAAGAGGATGAACTCGTGGCGTGCACGGTAGTGATACCCCATCCCGAGCTTCACCTTGTCCCAGACGAGTGGCTTCCAAAAGCGTAGCCCCTGCGCCTCGGCGATCGGCTTGATGATGAACATCGTCTCGGCATCGCAGAATACGTAGAGGTGTCGGTTGGTCTTGAGGACGCGTGCCAGCTCGAAGAAGAGGGTAGGAAAACGCTCGTTTCCGAAGATCTCAAACCACGGGTTGGACGAGCCCTTGCTCTTGCTCAAGCGCGTGGTCGTGCCCCGCTTACGGTGCTTCTCAAGCGACTGGTAGGCCGGGTCCGTCACGACGAGATCGACCGAAGATGTCGGCAGCTGTCGAAGCCAGTCGATCGCGTCGCTGTGACGGAGATGGAAGAGGGATGCCATGTGGTCAGCAGTACGCGGAGGCTGAACAGATGTCCAGTCGCAATCCCGAGCGGGTTGCCTCGAGTCGCGTGTTTGAGGTCGGTCGACCCGGATGCGGCTGAGACCTACGCGCATCGGGCCTTGCCGGTGACATTGCAAACGACTATTAGGGCGTACGGTCAGGCGCGCCGGTGCGCCGACGCCGGACGAGACGCGATGCCATGAGGGTGCAGAACTGGCGAGCCGACTGAAGCACAAGACTCGTTCGACGCAGGTGTCCGGCGGTACAACCTGACTGAACGCCGCCGCAGACATCGACGGTGGCGACGCGGGACTGCCCGGGAGACTCATCGGGTTAGACCGATGAACTCGGCGTGAAGACGCTGCCAGCACTGAACGCATTCTCCGGCATCACAAACTAGGCACGACCCATGGAATCATCGCTTCGGGCGCTCCGTCGCCTCTTCACACTCACGACCGTAGGGCTCTTCATGACGACATCCGCACATGGTGCACCGGGAGACATTCCCGCGCCGACCGACGTCTCGGCCGTCCCGGCTGACGCTAAGATCACCGCCTCCGGGCTTGCATACCGCATTGTCCGCACGGGCGACGGCGTGAACCGCCCGAACGCTTACGACGAGGTCAAGTGCCACTACACAGGCTGGACCACCGACGGAAAGATGTTCGACAGCTCCGTCAAGCGCGGCACGCCGACCTCGTTTCCACTCGACCGAGTCATCGCTGGCTGGACCGAGGGCCTTCAGCTGATGACCAAGGGCGGCAAGGCGCGCTTCTGGATCCCGGAAAAGCTCGCCTACCAAGGACGCCCCGGCGCGCCTGCCGGCATGCTCGTCTTTGACGTGGAGCTCATCGATATCAAGGGCGGCACCAAGCCACCGCCGGCACCGAGCGATGTCGCAGCCCCGGGCGCAGACGCCAAGAAGACCAACAGCGGCATTGGCTACAAGATCCTTGAGAAAGGCGACGGCAAGACCTTCGCGAAGTCCGCTGACCGGGTGGAGGTCCACTACACAGGTTGGACGACCGACGGCAAGATGTTCGACAGCTCCGTGGTGCGCGGCCAGACCGCGACCTTTGGCCTCAACCAAGTCATTGCGGGCTGGACCGAGGGCATGCAGCTCGTGAGCAAGGGCGGCAAGATCCGCCTGTGGATTCCCGAGAACCTCGCCTACGAGGGCAAGCCGAACCGCCCCGCCGGCATGCTGGTCTTCGACGTCCAGCTCATCGACGTCGAGCGCGCGCCCGAGCAACCGAAGGTCCCAGCCGACGTAGCGGCAGCGCCCGCGGACGCCACGCGCACCGCCAGCGGCCTTGCCTACAAGGTGCTTGAGCGCGGCGGCGGCCAGACTCACCCGAAGGCCTCCAACCGAGTGACCGTCCACTACACCGGCTGGACGACCGACGGGAAGATGTTCGACAGCTCGGTCATGCGCGGACAGCCAGCGACCTTCGGACTCGGCCAGGTCATCGCGGGCTGGACCGAGGGCGTGCAGCTGATGAAGGTTGGCGACAAGTTCCGCTTCTGGATCCCGCAAGACCTCGCCTACAAGGGCCAAGCGGGTCCGCCCGCAGGAACGCTCGTCTTCGACGTGCACCTCCTCGGCATTCAGTAGCGTATCACCCGGCGTGCTCTCGGTTCCTTAGGACCGCGAGCACGCCCAGCGGCCACTGAGGTCCGAATGGCGTGGACCCAATCTTCGGAGCTCGCGATGCGACCGCGCTGGTCGCTCGACGATACCCTTGCGCTGTCCGGGCAGTGCCGAGGTCGTGTGCTGCGTGACTGGGCCGAGCTGCTCGACCGGCGCTTCGGGTCAGGCTCCGCCGCCGCCTTGCGCGAGCGCCTCGGACTCGGAGACGCACTGCCAGACGCCCCGGACCTCGATGCCTGGTACCCGGTAGGCTTCCAACTCGCCATCACCGAGGACGTTGCCATCTACCATCTCGACGGCGATCTCAACCGTCTCACCGAGCTGCTAGAGAACGCCGGTGCCCGCACCCGCGACAAGGTCGTGAAGTGGGCGGCCCGGCGAGCCGGTCCCAAGCGCATCCTCGCCAACGCCCCACGCGTCCACAAGGCCCTCTACACACCAGGCCAGGTGACCGTCGACATCCAGCGCCGCGAGGCCACGCTCACCTACAGCGGGGCCGCGATGATCCACCACCCCACATGGCAGGTCATGCAGCTCACAGGGCTCCGCGCGATGCTGCGCGTCCTCAACAAAGACCTCCTGGCCTGCGAAGGGCGCGGCACCGAGACCAGCTTCCAAGCACGCATCCACTGGCGCTAAACGACGTCGCTGAGGCGCGCCGGCCCGACAACCAAGCCCACCGCCGACGCCCCTCAAGTCGGCCAGCCGACTCACCGAGCCAACCGAGTCCACCGTCCAACACCGACGGCCCGCCCCGCAATCAGACACCCGAAGCCCCAATGCGAACCGAGTCCAACGCCCAACGCCGACGGCCAGCCCCCCAATCAGACACCCGAAGCCCCGATGCGAATCGAGTCCAACGCCCACCCCTCCTCTCCCAACCGAGTCCAACGCCCAACCAAAAGGAAGCGGGGTGCGGCTGGTCGGACCGAGCGTTTGTGGTGAGGGCGTGCGTGATCTCAAGGCGCGAGGTTGAGGCGTAGCGGAGCTACGTTGATGCCGAGCAACGCAGAGAGCACGTGCGCCCCCACCACAAACGCGACGGGAGACCAGCCGTTCCCCGCTTCCCAAGGAGATACGTTGATAACGAGCAACGCAGAGAGCGCGCGCGCCCGGAGTCCATACGCGACGGGAGCCCAGCCGTTCCCCGCTTCCCCTAGTAGTGTCTCTGCAGGACGAACCAGCCGAAGCTTCGCAGCATGAGTGAGACAATGCTGTCGTTAAGCAGTGGCTGGACGGTCTGCCACGCGTGCTCAATCATCTCCTCGGCCTGGTCCTGAGCAGCTTGAACCGAGCCACACGCTTCCAGCCGCTCGATCATCTCGCCGATGATCGCGGGGTCCTGGTGCTTGGCTTTGACGTGGTCCCACATCCACTGGCGACCCTCGGCGTCGAGGACGCCCATCGCCTTTGCGACGGGCATCGTGACCTTGCCGTGTGCCAGGTCTTCGCCGCGCCGCTTGAGATCGTCCTTGAAGCCTCGCAGGTTCAGCACGTCGTCGACGATCTGAAAGGCTAGGCCCACGGACTCGAAGTAGCGCCCCAGCCCCTCGATCTGCTCTTCAGTACCGTCACCGATGAGCGCGCCCATCCGCGAGAGTGCGCCGGCCGGCGCCGCGGTCTTCAGGCGATGCACCGACAAGATCCGTGACTCCAGCTCGGTGTTGTCACCGGTCTCCACAGCGTTGGGCATGTACTCGTCGAGGCCCGTGATGTCCGCCGCCTGACCGGCATGGCCCGCGCGCAGCGCCTCAAAGTAGAGGTCATAGAGCCGGAGCTTCGTCGCATCGGAGACCTCGGTCCCGGTCAGCACCTGTTGCCCCATGAAGTAGCATGCGGTGCCTGCGTTGATCGCGAGCGCGTCGCCGTGAACCATATGGCACGTCGGACCGCCACGGCGCACCGTGGACTTGTCCTGCACATCGTCAACGATGAGCGAGCCGACGTGCATCAGCTCGGGCATCGCCAGCCACTGCACGTAGCGCCGGGAGTCGCCGCCGACGACGTCGCAGCAGGCGAGCGCGGCGTAGCTCCGCCAGCCCTTTCCGCCGCGGTCGGTGATCTCGCGGACCGGCGTCACGCCACTGCGGACGAACTGCGCCGTGTCCACGCCTTCCATGTAGTGGTCGCGCTCTTCGCTTGCGATGAGGTCGCGCACTTCTTCGTAGCTCGGCTCGTAGGGCAAGAGCGCCGCCACCGAGCCACGCACCTGCTTTCCGACCGCCTTGAAGAAGTCCTCGAGGTTGTCGAGCGTGTGGTAGCCGGAGCGCTCGACCCAGCCGCGACCGCTGACCGCCTTGCCATCGATCGTGCCGGTGATCTTGCAGCTGCCCTCCCAGAACGCGGGCTTGGACACGAGCGTGACGAACTCTTGGTCGGCAAAGGCCCCGTCTAGGGCGAGCTCGATCCGCGCGTCCGGGACCTTGAGCGACCAGCGGCTGTTGTAGGTGTTGAACGTCCGCGTGCTGACCCACGAGTCAAGTGGCTCAAAGCTCAGCCCGAGGTGCTCGGTCCGCTGGCCATCCACGTCGATGACCAGAGCTCGCTGGCCCATGACCGAGTCGTCTCGCTCGTCGACCATGATGTAGGCGCTGAGGTCACGCCCGTCGTCGAGCTGCACAGCACACCACGTCCATGCCACCTCATCGTTGATGGTCTGGTCTGGATCTCGGTGGCCGCCAAACTCGTGGTCGTACCAACCGGTGCCGGAGGTGACGGGCACGGTCGCGCCACCATCCATCGATACCGTGCCGGTGACCTTCATGCGCGGCACGAAGTAGTAGAACATGTCGGCGCCGTCGTGGCCCTGCACGACGCCGTTGTCGCCGTGACGAACAGCTGGCTTCTCCGCCTCAAACGTCAGGTTCACGCCTGACTTGAAGTAAGGATGCAGCAGCTCAAGGTGGTAGCGTCCGTCGTCGTCGCGCTTGAAGCGCAGGCCGTCGAAGTCGAGCTCGAGCCGGCTCGTGTGGATGAAGGGGTCGCGCTCGAACATGTGGTCGGGATACGGAACGTTCCCGCGCTCAAGGATCTCGCGCAGCGCGCGCCGCAGCCTCGGGTCCTTCGTTCCTTCACCGCGATCCATACGCTCCAGACCCAGCCTCGGGGCCTGCTTATCGACGCGTGACTCGTGGTAGTAGGCCTTCTTGTCGAGGTCGACGAGCGCCCATGTCACGGAGTGCGCATGCTCGGTCTCTTTCGTCTCCTCGTTACGGCCTACCGCGATCCGAAAGAACGAGGCGAACACGGCAAGCCGACGATCATCGGCCGTCGTCAGGTGCGCGTTGACGTACCACCACTCGGTCACCGCCGAGGCGTGCGGTGGGTCGTGTTGCGCCAGGTCGATGTCTGCGTTTGGCTCAAGGCTCGGCCAGTCGGCCGGTCGTTCAGTCATTAATGAGGGCGCCTTTCCATCAAAACCAAATCTGAGTCCCTTTCCGTCGACCGACCCGCTTGGCACGAGTGGCGCTTGCGACAGTAGGGCCCACGGAGACACGAAACACTACCGCTCGCCCAATCCGTCGTCACCTGACTTCATGAAAATTGCGCGCTGCGTCGCTGTCGGCAGCGACTCCCACTGCGCGCCGAGACCGCGCGCCCCCGCATTCCCGGCGCGCACGGGCCTGCGGGGCGGGCGGGCGCCGACTTAACCGGTGGGAAGTCCTCGTTCGAATCTGCGAACCCAGAGGGCCAGGCCAGCCAGCAACAGCCAGAGGAAGGAACCGCCGCTCGAGGAGCCGGCGCAGCTATCTTCGACCTCGTCGTCGCCGCCGTCACCGCCGTCGCCGCCGTCACCGCCGTCGCCGCCGTCGCCGCCGTCGCCACAGGTACTCGACGGCACGCAGCCCTCGACCGCGTCCCAGACGTTGTCAGCACCGCACTCACACAGCTCGATGCAGACGGCTGGGCATCCCACGGGCTCATCCGAGCTTGGGGTGTCGCATGTCGTCGGGCCGCAGCCAGAACCACACTGGTTCCACGCGCCTCCGGTCGACGCGCACAAGGCTTCGTCACCGTCAGGCTCGCAGTTCTCATCGACCTGCCCGTCGCAGTTGTTGTCGACGCCATCGTCACAGAGCTCGTCGTTTCCTGGGTAGATGAGGGGATCGTTGTCGTTGCAGTCGTCGCCCT
This sequence comes from uncultured bacterium, assembly GCA_938040325.1. Classification (GTDB taxonomy): domain Bacteria; phylum Myxococcota_A; class UBA9042; order PHBI01; family PHBI01; genus CALHXW01. The sequence goes on from CALHXW010000134.1 coordinate 6,847, forward strand.
CAAACGATCCATCGCCATCAGCGTCTACCGGTGGCGCAGGCCCACATGTGGAGACGTCCACGCAGCCGCTCTCAGCGTCCCAGACGCCGTCGCTACCACAGTCGCAGAGCGCCGTGCAGACCGCGGGACAGTCCAGCGGCGGGTCGAAGACATTGGCGCACGTGGTCGGCCCGCAGCCTGAGCCGCAGTCCGTCCAGCTGCCCCCGGAGTCGCTGCAGAGGACCTGGTCGGGGGTGATGACGACGCACCCCTCATCGACCTCGCCGTCGCAGTTGTTGTCGAGACCGTCGCCGCACGCTTCGGTCGCCCCCGGGTGGATGTTCGGGTCGTCAGGTGCGCAGTCCGCGTCATCGGGGTAGGAGTCCCCGTCGCTGTCGATCGGCGCGACGTCGCACACCGACTGATCGACGCACCCCTGGGTGTCGTCCCACACCTGACCGGTCGCGCACTCACAGAGCTCAATGCAGACGGACGGGCAGACCTGCGGATCGTCGCCTGGTCCCGGCGGGAGGTTGTCGCACGTGACGGGGCCACACCCGGAGCCACACGCGTTCCAGGTCCCGCCGGTGCTGCTGCACAGGCTATCCCCTGGGCACTCCGAGATGGCCTGGCAGCCGTCGACGTCGGAGTACACCTGACCCGCGGGGCACTCACACTGCGCGATGCACACGGCGGGACAGGGCTGCGGATCAGCGCCAGGTCCCGGCGGGATGTTGTCGCACGTGAACGGACCACAGCCAGAGCCGCAGTCGTTCCACGTCCCGCCGGTGTTGCTGCAGAGGCTATCGCCAGCGCACTCCGCGATGGCCTGGCAACCATCTTCGTCGGAGTAGACCTCGCCCGCCGGACACTCACACTGTGGAACGCACACCGCAGGGCAGATCAGTGGATCATCGCCAGGTCCTGGCGGGATATTGTCACACGTGAACGGGCCGCAGCCGGAGCCACAGTCGTTCCAGGTTCCGCCACTTGCGCTGCATGTGTCGCCACCAGCGCACTCCGCGATGTCCTGGCAACCGGTGTATTCGACGAAGACCTGGCCGGCGGGGCACTCGCACTGAGGCACGCAGACAGCAGGGCAGATCGGCATGTCGCCAGGTGCTGGCGGCAGGTTGTCGCAGCTGTAGGGGCCGCAGCCGGAGCCGCACATGTTCCAGTTGCCGGACGTGGCGTCGCAGAGGATCTCATCGGACGGCACCGGCTTGGCGTCGGCATCCTCGCTGCCGACAACCAAGAGCCACAGCCCTAACAAAAACGCTGATCCGACTCGCAACATGAGCACCTCCTATCGATTCGTCATCCGTGTGGCGTCACGATGCACGGCCACGTCGGTCTTTTCAAACCCGCCTGCTCGCTCGACGAGCAACGTCTCCACCAACCCCAAGCTCAGGCGCGCGTCGAGAGTCAGACCCCGAAGCCGGCGACGTCAGCCCTGCCCGACCGTGATGACGATCTTTCCGCGAGCCCGACCGCTCTCGCTGTAGCGGTGAGCGTCGGCGATCTCTTCCAGCGGAAAGCGCTTATCGATCACCGGCCGAATCTTGCCGGCCTCCACCAACGCCGTGATGGCGTCCAGGTCGTCGCTGCTGGCGACGCGAGTGATCGACTTTGCGGTCTTGCCGTGCACGAGCTTCGTGGCCAAGCCAAACTTGCCGATCCGGCACCCCGTCGCCACGAGACCGAGCGTCGGTCCCCAGCGCTTCACGCTCATCGGCAGCTGCGCGGAGATGCTCATGATGCGCCCGCCCTTCTTGAGGACCTTGCGGCCCCGGATGAGCTCGTCATTGCCCAGCGCGTGCAGCACGAGATCCTGCGGCTCGAGGACCTCGTCAAACTTCGCCTCGCGGTAGTTGACGACATGGTCGGCGCCCAGGTCCTTGCAGAGCTGCACGTTCCGCTCGCTGCAGGTGGTCGCAACCTCGGCGCCGAGTGCCTTTGCGAGCTGAATAGCGAACGTCCCGACGCCGCCAGACCCGGCCTGGATCAGGGCCTTCTCGCCCGGCTGGAGCTTGCCGATCGTGACGAGGCTACGCCATGCGGTCAGCCCGACCAGCGGCAGCGACGCAGCCTCGTCGTGGGTCAGCGACGCCGGCTTGTGAGCGACCTCCGACGCCTTGATGACCACCTTCTCGGCGTAGGTGCCGTTGCGCTTATGCGACGGCGAGCTGTAGACCGCATCGCCCACGCGAAACCGGGTCACTCCGGCGCCGACCTGCTCAACCACACCGGAGACGTCCATGCCCAAGATCGTCGGCATCTTGCGCGGAGCCCCGCGTCTCAGCACCCCGCCGCGCATCTTGAAGTCGATCGGATTGACGGAGCTCGCGACCACCCGAATCAGCACGTCACCGTCGCCAGCGACAGGATCCGGCGCGTCTTCGACGCGGAACTGACTGGCATCCCCATAGGCGTGAATTCGCGCTGCGCGCATGATGGCTCTCTCCGAGATGATGTGTGCCCAGCCTGATACCACGGCCGACGCTCCAAGGACGCAGGAATCGCACCCTGGCGCGGCCGCTTATAGCGCGCTGAGCGCCGCCTCGATCAGCGGCATCAACCGGTGCTGCAGCTCGACAGAGAGCGTGGCGGCATCGTCGGCATCACTCTCCATCGAGAGCACGGCGTAGTAGCCATGCGACTGATCGAACCAGGGCGCAAAGCCGAACTTCCCGGTCGAAGACACCCGGTCGCAGCTCGCGGCGGGTGGCCCACACTCAAGCCAGCTGCCAAAGCCGTAGCGGTAGCCGAGGCCGGTGTTTGTGTAGGGCGAGTAGGCAACAGTCGCCTGGGAGAAGGGGTTGTTGTGCAGACGCTCGGCGAGCGACTCGGCGAGCCAACGCGTGCCGCCAGCGCTGTCGAGGCCGCCATGAAACGCCAGAGCAAGTAGCTGGAGATACTCATTGGTGGTCGCTCGCAAGCCACCAGCGACGAGCGGATTGGTGGTGCCGAAGTTTTGCTTCGGGAACGTCACGAACCGCAGGCCAGGCTCGGTGAGGCCGAGCGGCTCAAAGAGCACGGTCTTGACGAGGTCACGCCAAGGCTCTCCGGTCACCGCCTCGGCCATGCCGGCCGCCACTTGCAGGTGGATGTTGCTATAGCGGAACGTGGCACCTGGCATCGCAGCGGTCGGCAGATCCCGTATCGCGTCAACACAGTCTGCGAGTTGCCAGCCCGCCTTGCTGGTGCACGACGCGACGGGCGTGAGCCCAGACACAAACCCGCCCAGCTGGTCGAGCGTGATGGTGCCGATGTCGCCTTGCCACCCGAGCGTGTCTGCGGTGGTCGTCGACAGCGAGAGCTGGCCAAGCTCGACAAGCCGCAGCAGCACAAGGGCTGAGACGAGCTTGGAAGCCGACGCCACCGCGACGCGCGTGCTGGGGGTGTGCGTGCCGATGGTGTGAACGAGCACCGGCTGGTCGCTGCTGTCACGAACCACAAGCGTCACGCCGCTGACGCCGAGGTCGGCATAGCTCGCTTCGAGCTCGGCGATGACCGGCGCGAAGGCATCGCCTGCCGACATGTCGGGCACGTCGGTGGTTGTGTCGGGCCCCTCCGCAGTGTCCGCGGTCGTGTCGGGCACGGTCGTGTCAGGGTCCGCCGCCGTATCGGGCACGGTCGTGTCGGGGTCGGCCGCCGCACCGTCGGTGTCGGCCACGTCGATGGGCAGCGGGTTCGCGTCCTCGCTGTCGGTCGCGTCGTCTGCCGTCGCGGCAGTGTCCGCCTGTCCGTCGTCGCGCGCGTCCAGCACCGCATCGCTGCCAACGACATCAACCGCGCCGCTGTCGCCCTGTCCGCAGCCGACGACAGCAAGCGCGAGCGCGAGCGCAGCAGCTCGGCGGGCGAGGCGAGGCGAGCGCGGTGTATTCGCCACCCGCGTCGGGCGGACGAAGGCGCGGCGTGTATCGTCGAGTCGAAGCCTCGCTGACGCCTGGATTCGCTGAGTCATTGGCGTCGTCTCCTCGGCAAGCGCGACGGGTTCTTTTGCTGCATCGTTGCACCCCGACGCTCAAACCGCAGAATCATTCGCCGCTTTTTGCGTACGGCTGGGTCAAGCCTGAGCAAACGCCGCGAGTGCAGCGAGCACGAGCGGAATCGCGAACACGATCGGACCGTAGGCGACGACCGCCCAGATCGTTCCGCCGAGCACCAGCCCGCCTGGACCGCGTCAGACGCCAGCGCGCTCGCGACGTGCCGACAGCCACTCTCGAAGCCCGGCCAGCGGCAGGCAGTTGAGCACGTCGTCGGGGGTAAGCCCCGCTCGCCTTGCGGTCGCAATGCCCCAGTCGAGGTGGTCGAGCGCGTGCATGCTGTGCGCATCCGCCGAGATGCTGACCTTGAGTCCCCGCTCTTTGGCGAGGACGAGGTGCTCGGCGCTCAGGTCGAGGCGCTGGGGGTTGGCGTTGAGCTCGACGGCCGTGCCGCTTGCCGCGCACGCGTCGAGCATGGCGATGACGTCGAAGTCGCTGGGGGCGCGCCCAAGGATGAGGCGCCCGGTCGGGTGGCCGATGATGTCGGTGTAGGGGTTTTGGGCAGCAGCAACCATGCGCTTTGTGAAGCCGTCACGGTCAAGCTTGAAGCGCCGGTGAACGGAGGCCACGACGACGTCAAGGGCAGCCAGCTCGGCGCTCTCATAGTCGAGTTCCCCCTCCTTGAGGATGTCGCTCTCGACGCCGCTCAACACCACGCAGCCATCCGGGTTGGCCGCGTTCAGCTTGGCGATTGCAGCGACCTGGCTCGCGAGCCGGGTGGGGTCAAGGCCACCTGCATAACCAGCGCTCTGGCTGTGCTCGCTGATGCCCAGGTACTCGAGCCCGAGCGCGTCGGCCTGGCGCTGCATGTCCGCGAGGCTGTGCACGCCGTCGGACTCGGTGGTGTGGTTGTGGAGGGCGCCGCGGAGGTCGGCGCGCGCCACAAGCCGCGGTGCAGCAGAGCCTTGATGGACCAACGGAACGTCCGCCTCGCGTCGCTCCGGCGGGGTCGGCAAGAGCTTGAGTGCGCTGTAGAGCGTCGCCTCGTCGGGGCATGCGACGTTGTCGCCGTCCACGTAGAGACCCAGCGGTCCGAGGGTCGCGCCCACCGTCTTGGCATGGGCCACCACGGCGTCGCGGTGGGCGGCGCTGCCCGTTTGCCACCACTGAAGTGCGCCGAGGTCGTCGCCAAACTCACAGAGCGCGACGCGCACCGGCAGCGCGCTCTGGTAGTGCAGCGTTGTCACGCCGTCTGCGTCTTCGAGCTTGCCCTCGACCTCCGCCATCAGAGAAGCACGCGCGGCATCGGGGACGTGGGCGACCAGCTCGATCGCTTCGATGACCTCTTCGGCCCGGCGAACGGCTCCTGCGAGACGCACAGCTTCGACGCCGGCGATGCCTGCAAGCCGCTTGAGCTCGGACTCGGCGCCCTCAGTGCCGACATCAAGGCGCGCGCCGGTTGTCGTCGCGCGGAGCGCTGCAATCGACACCAAGATCTTGGCTTGGGTCTTTTCGCCAAAGCCCTTGAGTGCCACCAGGCGGTTCTCGTTGCAGGCGTACTCGATCTCGCCAACCGTGGTAACACCGAGCGCCTCATGCATGGCCTTGAGCTTCATCGGACCGACGCCGCGAATCTTGCGCGCCTCGAGGAGCCCTGCGGGAATCTTGGCGACCAGCTCTTGCAGCGCCGGCACCTCCTCGTCACGAAAGACGCGGTCGACCACGTCGAGGATGCCGCGTCCGATGCCCTTGAGCCCCTTGAGCTCGCCGTCTTCCCACGCCTTGCGCAGGTTCGGGAACTTCTTGAGCGTGCGCGCGGCATTGTCCCAAACACGCGCACGGGCAGATGGCTCGCCGGTGAACGCCATCCCAAACCCGATGCACTTCAGCGCATCAATCACTTCAGCAGCATCGCCCACAACGGCCTCCTTGGCTCTCGGTTGCTCATGACGATTAGAGGGTGAGCGCGCGAAGGGCAACGACAATTGCCGGGCTCGAGAGCCCATGTGAACCAAGCGCACCCCCGCATACCTAGTTTACAGCT
>CALHXW010000135.1 GCA_938040325.1 uncultured bacterium
AGGACTCGAGCGCGACGAGGTCGAGGTCGTCGAGCGATACGCCCCGCATCACGCTGCGTTCGTAGGCCGAGGCCGCTGAGCTAGATGAACCAAGCATAGCGGGATCTATACCCGAGTCCCGTCAGTTCCGCGAACCCCCCAAGGCGAACGTGAAGCAGCAGGCGCCTGCTGCCCACGCCGGCGCTCGCGCCCACGCCTACCCGTACGCCTACGCATACCCGTACACCTACGCCTGCGCATACTCGTACGCCTACGCCTACCCGTACGCATACCCATACGCATGCGCCCACCCATACCCGTACGCATACGCCTACCCCTACGCGTGCGCCTACCCGTACGCATACGCCTACGCCTACGCGTGCGCCTACCCGTACGCCTACCCGTACGCCTACGCCCACGCCCACGCCTACGCATACGCATACGCATACGCACACCCGTACGCATACGCCTAAGCCCACGCCCACGCCTACCCATACGCATACCCCTACGCATACGCCTACCCGTACCCGTCACCCCTATCTAAACCCGGTGTCCAAACCGGGCACATGGGTAACAGCACAGACCGGGGACATGGGTAACGGGCTCGGCTCTGCTTGGTGCTGGGTGCGGGCGCGGGCTCGAGCGTGCGGCTGGGCGCGGGCGCGGGCTCGAGCGTGCGGCTGGGCGTGGGCTCGAGCGTGCGGCTGGGCGTGGGCGTGGGCTCGAGCGTGCGGCTGGGCGCGGGCGCGAGCGTAGGCGTGGGCGCGAGCGTAGGCGTGGGCTCGAGCCTGGGCGTGGGCTCGAGCGCGGGCGTGGGCGCGAGCGTGCGGCTGGGCGTAAGCGTAGGCTCGAGCGTGCGGCTGGGCTCGAGCGCGGGCGATTGCAGCCCCCGCTGAAACGACAACAGGCGACCCCGGTTCGAGGTCGCCTGTCAGCGTAAGGCAAGGAAGGTCAACTAAGCTCCCGGGTCGCAATTGGGTTCGCTTCGAATCCCAGGGAGAGTGGAGTGTCTGTGCTGGCCTTGCTTCCCGTCCATCCGCGGCTCGCCGGCCTTCCTTGCTTGTACTGACACGTAGGATTCGCGAAAGCGAAATCGACGCTGAAAAAAATCTGCTGCACGGTCATCTGTGCGAGCGCGAACACATGTTCAATGCGCTGGCGCCGTCAACGAAGCGACGTCCCAAGACAGGAGAGTGTTTCTTGAAACTGCGGCTTTTGGTGAGCGCGCTCTTGCTGTCGGGCTGTCTCGGCGATGACAACAACGGACCCGATGACGCAGACGCGATCGAAGAGGTCGCGGAAGATGTTGCCGTCGACACTGCGGACGAGCCCGACACCGCAGACGCGCCTGACACTGACACGCAGGTCGACACGCTCGAGGACACCGACGAGCCAGACACGACGCCCGACGTCGAGCCGCCTGATGCCGATGTCGAGCCCGACGCTGGCGACACCGCTGCGCCTGACGCCGACGATGGCGACGTCGTCGATGCCGAGACCTTCGATCCCCTCACCATGTGCGACAACCTCCCCGCGGGACCCTTCCAGCTGACCAAGCTCCAAGGGCCCCTCGCGTCAGAGGACCTCGCGTTTACCTCAGACGGGAAGCTCGTCGGCAGCGACGACAACGCCATCTTCAAGAGCGAGTACAACAAGCCCCCGAAGCCCTTCGTCCCGAACTTCCAGTTCCGCGCCGGCCTGCGCTACCTTCCCAACGGCCACCTCATCGTCTGCGATGACACCCGTGGCGAGCTCGTGCGCGTCGACCCCACCGGCACCAAGCACCCGGTGCTGACCGGTCTGAGCTACCCGAACGGCCTTGAGGTCGACCTCAACGGCTTCGTCTATTTCACCGAGCACGACGCCAACCAGGTCTGGCGGGTCGACCCGTACTCGGGCGACAAGACGCTGCTGACCGACAAGATCGCCTCGCCCAATGGCGTCGCCTTCTCGCCGGACTACAGCCGACTCTACCTCGGCGGATTCAACGGTGACCCGACCGTCTACGTGATGAACATTTCGCCCAACGGAACCCCCGGCAAGCTCGTGCCGCTCGCCAGCGTTGGCTCCGGCTGGCACGACGGCATCGCGGTTGACGCCTGCGGCAACATCTACCTCGCCGACTACGAGGCGACACAGATCTGGCGCATGGACGCGAACGGCGAAAACGGCGAGGTCATCATCGACGGCTCGGTCATCGACGGCACCTACCTGCCGAACCTCCAGTGGGGTACCGGCGTCGGCGGGTGGGACGCGATGTCGATCTACCTTCCCGACGGCTGGAACAAGGGCGTCTTCGAGGTCTGGCTGGGCGTACCGAGCAAACCTCGCGCGTTCCCGTGACATCGACACGGGCGACCTCTGTGCTTGAGCGCACGTGACGACCTCGCGCACCAGCGCAGCGACTCTTTTGTTGCGCGACGCGACGCCCCACCTGTCAAAGAGAAGACTCTCACCGCGACGGAATGACCTCATCATGATCAAGCCCCGAACAGTCTGCCCTCTGACCGTCACCCTCACGATCATGGGCGCGCTTGCCCTCGGCCCGGTGGGCTGCGGAAGCGACGACGATCCCAACGTCGGCGAGGACGTCGGCGAGGACGTCAGCGAGGACACTGCCGACGACAGCCAGGCCCCCGACACCGCCGTGGCCTGGGAGTGCCTCCACGACGCCGACAGCGCTGCCCCTGACTTTCTGCAGCAGGTCGGCTGCGAGAGCGACTTCCTAGCGCTCGCCTCGGTGCCGCTCGACGCGTCGATTCCGGGCGCACGCTCGCTCAAGACCGTGCTCGACCGCTTCGACGACAACGCCCTCTTTTTCCAGAACTCGACGAAGTACAAGGTCCACTACGACTTCTGCTTGGAGCACCGCAACGGCGACGGCCTCCCGCCGATCGGCCAGCTCAACCAGTTCAACACCACCGAGTACTACAGCCCCTCACGCCGCTTCGTCCTCGGCGCCCTCACCTTCTACGATGAGCCCGGCGTCTGGGTCTACGAGCTGTCGCCCTACGACACCGCCACCGCCGACCTCATCCAGCTCGGCTACGAAGCGATCGCCGCCAACACCTACTTCGGCGACAACCTCTACTTCCACCCGACCAGCACCGCGATCTCGGTTGAAGCCCGAAAGCTCCCCGACAGCGTCAAGATCATCACCACCGACGAGCTCTTTGCCGGCATCACCTTCCAGCCGCTCAACCTCGCGACCTCGATGGGCAAGCTGCGCTTCGTCGACAGCGCTGAGTTCGTCGACGGCTACCTCGATCCGCGCGAGATCGTCGTCCTCGACGCGGTCCCCAACGACATCGGCGTCGTCAGCGGCATCATCACCGCCGAGCTGCAGACCCCGCTGAGCCACATCAACGTGCTGTCCCAAAACCGCGGCACGCCGAACATGGCGCTCAAGGGTGCCTTCGACGATGCAGCTCTGATCGAGCTCGACGGCAAGTGGGTCGAGCTCACGGTCGGCGCCCTCGACTGGTCCATTCGCGAAGTGACGCTCGCTGAGGCTGACGCCTGGTGGGAGGACTTCAAGCCCGAGCCGCTCGAGATCGGCGCGCCCGACCTCAGCGTGACGGAGCTGCGCGATATCGAGGACGTCACCGTCTATGACAACGACAAGAAGAAAGACGAGCTTGGACCCGCGCTTGCCGTCGCCATTCCGGCGTTTGGCGGCAAGGCCAGTCACTACTCCGCGATGACGCGCGCCACCATGCGTTGGAACGGTGGCGAGCAGCCGCTGCCGATCCCGAAAGCCTGGGCCATCCCGATCTTCTATTACGACCAGCACATGACCGACAACGGCCTCAAGGCGATGGCCGAGGCCATGCTCGCTGACACCGAGTTCAAGACCGATGCCGTCGTCCGCGCGGCACGCCTCAAAGAGCTGCGTGACGCCATCAGGGACGCACCCATCAACGAGGACCTGATGACCGCGGTGCTCGCCAAGCTAGCAGCGGACTACCCCGGCATCCGCATGCGCTTTCGCTCGTCGACCAACGCCGAAGACCTCGACGGCTTCACGGGCGCTGGACTCTACACCTCGAGATCCGGCGATCCCAATGACCCCGATCGCCCGGTCGACGAGGCCATCAAGAGGGTCTGGGCCAGTATCTGGAACTTCAAGGCTTACGAAGAGCGCGAGTTCCGCGGCATCTCCCACACCAAGGTGGGCATGGCGATTCTCTCGCACCGGTCCTTTCCCGACGAAGAAGCCAACGGGGTCGCCGTCACGGGCAACCTCTTCGACCTCGCCTTCTTGGAGCCCGCCTTCATCATCAACGTCCAAAAGGGCGAGGCCTCGGTCGTCAAGCCCGAGCCCGGCGAGACCACCGACTACTTCCAGTACTTCTTCACCTACCCAGGCCAGCCACAGGTCTTCCTGTCGCACAGCAACCTCGTGCATGAGGGTGAGACCGTCTTGACGCCGAGCCAGACCTTCGAGCTCGGCTCAGCGCTCGACGGTATCCACACCTACTTCCGCGACCTCTATGGCAGCACGCCCGGTCGCTTCTACGGGATGGATGTCGAGTTCAAGTTCGATGGCGAGCCCGGCGAAGAGCCAGCCCTGTTCGTCAAGCAAGCCCGTCCACATCCAGGCTGGGGAGCCAACTAACCATGACCGCACACACCTCCGTCACAACCGCCTGCCGCCACCTCATCGCGGCGTTCGGCTTCCTCTTGGTGGGCGCTGTCTCGCTCGTCCTCAGCAGCGCCACCGCCAACGCCCAGGGCGTCCCGGGCATCGGCGTGTGCAAGGGCGCGCTCGAGCCATCGCTCGTCAATGGCTGCGCAGGCATCACCGACGTCGGCTGCTGCGATGTCCAGGGCCGCGCGCTTTGGTGCGAGGGCAATGACCTGTACTGCCTCGACTGCGGCGACGGCTTCGACTTCTGCGGGTGGAGCGACTTCGGCTACTACGGCTGTGGGGAAGCTCAAGGCTCGTCGGATCCCTCGGGCAACTTCCCGGCGACCTGCGGCGAGTGCCCTGCCGAGTGCGACGGCGATGCCGCTTGCAGCGACGCGTGCCGTGGCGCCTGCGGGACCTGCGACGATGGGGTCTGCCTCGAGAGCGGCTCGTGCTACGTACCGGATTGCGACGGCAAGGAGTGCGGCGTCGACGCGATGGGGTTCTCGTGCGGCAGCTGCGCAGGCGACGAGATCTGCCTCGACGGACTCGACATCTGCGGGACGTTGGGCGACGAGTGCGTGCCGGGGATCGACCCAGGCTGCCCGGGGTGCGCGACCGAGTCGTGTGTGTGCGACGCCTACCCTGAGTGCTGCACGGAGGCGTGGGACATCTTCTGCGTCAACGCCGCCCAGAACGAGTGCGGCGCTGACTGCTCTGGCTGCCCGCCAGACCCGACCTGCGACGGTCTGGAGTGCGGCGAGTGGTGCGGCCTCGACTGTGGCGGCTGTGCCGACGGCAGCAGCTGCGTGGACTTCCAGTGCTGCGCGCCTGAGTGCGACGGCAAGGTCTGTGGCCCCGATGGCTGCGGCGGAACCTGCGGCAGCTGCGTCGGCACCGACGAGTGTGACCCGGCTGGCCAGTGCATCCCGTGTCAGCCCAAGTGCGACGGCAAGGTGTGCGGCAACGACGGCTGTGGCGGGAGCTGTGGCGAGTGCAGTGCCGACGAGGCCTGCATCGGCGGGCAGTGCTCGGCGTCGGGGTGTCCCGGTGGCCTGACGTTCGAAGGTTGCTGCGACGGCAACACGACCAGCTGGTGCGACAACGGCAATGTTCAGAGCCAAAACTGCGGTGATCAGGGCTGCGGCTGGGACAGCCAGAACAACTGGTACTTCTGCGGCAACGACGGCGAGGTGGACCCGAGCGGAGACTTTGCGTTCGCTTGCCCGGGCGCGTGCCAGCCAGACTGCGCGGGCAAGCTCTGCGGCGACGACGGCTGCGGCGGAAGCTGCGGCGACTGTCCCGACTTCGGGAGCTGCCAACCGGATGGCAGCTGTGCAGCATGTGTCCCTGCGTGCGACGGCAAGGCATGCGGAGACGACAGCTGCGGCGGCTCGTGTGGAGACTGCCTGGGCGACGACGAGGTGTGCACCGCGGACGGACAGTGCGAGGTCTGCGTGCCTGACTGCGACGGCAAGACGTGTGGAGACGACGGCTGCGGCGGCCAGTGCGGGACGTGCGAAGGCGACGGTGCCCAGTGCGTTGAGGACACGTGGTGCGTGGTGGGCTGCGGCGGCTTGACGTACGAGGGCTGTTGCTCGCCGCTTGGCAACGTCTACTGGTGCGAGGACGACGAGCTTCGCGGTGTCGACTGCAGCCAGCAGGGCGGAGGCGGCCCCGGCGGCGGCGGGCAGAGCTGCGGCTGGGCCAACAACCAAGGCTACTACTGGTGCGGTGCTGACGGCGAAGACCCATCGGGGACCTTCGCGCTCGCGTGCGACTTCGGACCGTGCGAGCCGGACTGCGAGGGCAGCGTCTGTGGCGGCGACGGCTGTGGCGGGAGCTGCGGGACGTGCGAGGACGATGAGCTCTGCGAGAGCGGCGCTTGCGTGGTGTGTGAGCCAGACTGCGAGGGTAAGGACTGCGGCGACGATGGCTGCGGCGGACAGTGCGGCACATGTTCCGACGAGGAGCAGTGCGTGAGCGGGCAGTGCTCGGAGGACGGCTGCGGCGGCGTCACGTTCGAGGGCTGCTGCGACGGCAACGAGGCGGCGTGGTGCGAGGAGGGGGTCCTGCAGGGGCAGAGCTGTGACAACGGCTGCGGCTGGGTGTCTCAAGGCGGCTTCTACGACTGCAACGGTGAGGGCTCCGACCCGAGCGGCGAGCATGAGCTGGCGTGTCCGGGGGCGTGTGCGCCGGACTGCGACGGCAAGAGCTGCGGCGACGACGGCTGCGGCGGCGACTGCGGGAGCTGCGAGGACGGCGTTGCGTGCAGCGACGAAGGGCAGTGCTTGGGGTGTGTGCCGAGCTGCGACGGCGTCGAGTGTGGCGACGACGGCTGCGGCGGGATCTGCGGGATCTGCGCCGGTGAGAGCGAGTGCATCAACGGCGCCTGCCGAGAGGGCTGCGACGGCCTCGACGCTCGCGGGTGCTGTGACGGCAACACGGCCGTGTGGTGTCGGGACGGCGAGCTGCGGACCCAGAACTGCGGCACGGCGACGTGCGGCTGGCTCTACGGAGGCAACGAGCACTACGACTGCGGCGGCGAGGGTCCCGACCCCAGCGGCGAGGTCCCGCTGGAGTGCACCTTCGACTGCGTGACCAACTGCGACGGCCTGGAGTGCGGCGACGACGGATGTGGCGGCGTGTGTGGCGTGTGCGGCGACGACGAGAGCTGCGACTCGGGCAGCTGCGTCTCGGCGCCGGTTGAGGACGACCCGGATGCTGGCGGAACCGACGGCCCCGACGGGCTGGGTGGCGACGACGTCACGACCATCGACGGCGGCGGCAACAACGGCGGCGGGTGCGACTGCGACGCAGGCCCCGGTGTTCCCAGCGCGATGTGGCTGCTGCTAGGGCTCGGCGGCTGGCTGATGAGCCGGCGGCGGCGCTGCTGAGGGCGGCTGGTTGAGACATGGTGTGTCGACAAGCTACGGCTCAGCGGCACCGTCGCGGCCAATCCGGCAAGTCCTGTCTTCACTCCGTCACCAGGCAGAGAAGATGCGTCTCGTAGGGTGCTGAGCGTGGCGCGACCTTGATAAGATGGACGGGCCAAGCCGTTCGCCCCAAGTGTGGCACGCTGGGCCCGGTTCGCTCGCCGACCTAGCGCGCGATAGGGCTGCGTGGGTCGAGGCTCAACGCCGAGGCAGGCTCGGCAAGCCGGCTGTGGTTGGACGAACGACAAGCCTTCAAGCCTACGTGGCCGGTCGCGACCAACGATGGGTTCAAGGCGAACCGAACCTCGCGCGGGTGTTCGCCAGCTAGCACGGACCGTTCCATCGCATCGAAGCACGCCCCGGCACAACGCCGCCGTTGTGCTGGCCAAAGACCGAACCCATCGGACTCCTAATGACCTCTCGAACGGGCAACGTGCGGTCCGCCGAACGCATTGCCGTGCGCTCGCCGTCCAAAGAAACGCACGCGTGACACAAGGCGTCCGCGGAGCTAGCGCCGTGAACGTCCTCGGCTGCCCCCGCCCCGACCCAGGTAAATCGCTGATGCCGCGTCGAAAGTAGGTGCGTGTCTTCTGTTGGCGCGCCGCGCTTTATGAATCCAAACACGCGACCTCTGGCCGGCGTTTCCCAAGCTACGGATTGCGAAGTCTGTATCACCAAATATATGCTCCCTGGCGCTGCCCTGCCACCCGCCCAACACACGCACCAACGCCCAATTCGAGATAGGAATTTACATGAAGACGACGACTAAAGCGTCGATGGTATCGGCACTCATCACGCTCGGACTAAACGCCTGCGCCAGCTCTCCTGTTCAGCGGACAGAGTCTTCTTGCGAAGTACTCAGCGTATCCTCGAACGCCTTTGATGAACGCACGCGAGAGCTCCATCTTGGTGTCGACCCGCCACCAAAAGGTCAATCGAAACGCGAGAAGGCCGAGACGCCGATCGCTGGTATCGGCATCGGTCTCGTTGAGACTCACGACGCAGTCAACCTCACCACCACCTGGCAATGGCCAGAGCATGTCTCGCTGAAGGTGCCGACCGAAACGACGTTCGAACTTGCGCTCGGGGACGGCACCCGCACCGAGTTGACAACCACGGCTGAGGCTGAGCCAAAGCATAGCGAAGGCGGCCGCTCGATGGCCGGCGCAATACGGTATACGTCAACTTGGGAACTGACGTTCGACGTATCGCCGACACACCTCAAACTTTTCGCACAAACCGGAGTTCGTGCACTCCGCACGACCGTCGGTGACCAGAGATTCCTGCTCGTCCTGGATGAGCAGGACCGCCGGGAACTCCACGCGGCTGCGATTTGCCTGAGTGGAGAGTTCGCCCACCCTGCAAACATAACGGGCGAAACGCAACAGACCCCCTAAGCCGTCACAGATGGCCGATGGCTACTCGGCGCGTCGTATCTCTTTCACATCGGGCAGCTCGACCGTTGTGACTTTCGTACGGCTCACTTGTAGATGCAGCGTCTCTGGTGGTTTGAACGCGGTGATTTTGCCTCGAACCACACGTGCATCAAATTGGTTGACGACAACTTTCTTGCCAACCCAATGAGGCAGCACCGAGACCGCCTTCGCACGTTGCTCGGTGGTATTGAGCTTCATCACGTCGAACTTCGCCGCGACCTCCGACATTGTCGCTTTTGTGGTGGGTGCGTCAAAGATGACATCTCTAGTCTCGGGATAGTTGAATTCCCGGGTCTTGAGTTCGGGGCCTGACACCATCACCTTGTGCCGACCAGGCTTGACCGGCACGAGCAGCGAAGGCCCCTTGCCCACCATCGTGCCGTTGAGAAAAACAGGGGAGGTGTCGCCGGTGCGGATCACGAGACAATCGCACGTCGCGGCCAGTCCGCGTAAGGTCTTGAACGCGACATCGATTCGAATCGAAAGGTTGACGTTGTCGGCGGCGTGCACCTTTGCCGTGACTACCGCCACGGCTTCGCCACGCTTGTTGAGGATCGGCCCTCCGGAGTTGCCAGGGTTGATTGGAATCTGGGTTTGAACGATCGGCTCATCGAACTCGAAGGGATAGATGTTGGAGATCATTCCGGTCGTAAAGGTCCATGCCCCACCGAGTCCGTGACCAACGGTTGCCACCCAACTGCCGATACGGAGTTTGGACAGGGGCGCCATCTTTAGGTGGGGAAAGGGACCGCCCGAAATCTTGACTAAGGCCAGGTCAAGATCGCCGTCGGCAACTTCGATGACCGTGCCCTCATGCGACGCGCCGTCATAGGTCTTCACCGTGACCGCGCCGTCTTTGTTGACCACGTGCTTGTTGGTCAGAATCAGACCATCAGGGGACACAAAGAACCCTGACCCTAATGACTTACCTTGGGCGAGTTGAACCACCGAGGGCGCCGCACGCTTGAACACCTTCTGCTGAAAGGTCTCGAAGATATCGACTGCCAAAGGAACCTGTTCCGACTTGTCCGTTCCCTTCGTTCCAGTGCCACTCGCGATCTTGTCGCTTCCAGCCGTTGGCGTTGGCTCAGCCGCTACCGAGGTGGCTGTCAACGCGAGCCACGAAATAGTGACGGCAATAGAGTGAATCGGCGACGGCATTGAATGCTCCAGCTGGAAAGTTGGCTTGGGCGACTAGGCTACCATGTGTCCCGGAACCCGGACGAACCGCGAAGCGAACAAGACCAGCCGCTACTGAGAAGGCCGCTTCGAGTCTTAGCATTGTGCTACATGGTCGACTAAATCAAGCTCGTGCGCTAGACCGGCGACGCCTTCCACTACGCCGATGCCGGCGTCCTCCGCCCTAGCGGAAAATTGCCGACACTCACTCTTACAACCCGTCTGCCACGCGGCCTAGCGCAAGTCACTTCGCGTTCACGCGCCGAAGTTCACTGAGGCCAGCCCAGAAACGGGCTCGCAAAAGCTGCGGTGCGGCGACAGCACAATACACCGCAGCTAACACTCTGAGTTCGCGAGGAAATTAGGCAACTAGGTGTGTGCCTCGAACTAAGCCGCAAACACTGGAATAGCGAAATCGTTGAACGGTAACAGGACTGGTTCGATCGTCAGATTCGCGGTCGCACTCTGCGGCCTCGCCCTTGAGCCCGAGGAACAGCTCTCGTTGTTTCCCATCGCAGTACAAACCGCTGACGAGTTGGTGCTTGATCACGAGGAAGCCCAGTCCTTGGTTCGAACAAGCCCTGGAAACGGTGCGCTCACACCCGAGCAAGACGCTGCGCTCGCAAGACTGGATGCGCATATCGTCTGGATGAGTGACAAGGGCGATCCAACGCTTTGGACCGATGAGGCTATACGCTCTTCGGCCGACTGGCAGCAGCTGCGCGTCCTGGCCCGGGCAGCACTGGAGCTATTGGATTGGCAGGATCTGGCGCTGGAGCCTCCCGTAGCTGTTACCTACATAACAAAGACGGAAGGTGGTCGTACCGAGGTTTGGAGACGAAGAAAGTGAGCGCCGGGACGCAAAGGGTCTAAGGCGGCGCGGACTGGCGAAGTCACGGCGGTTCGTTAGACTGCACGCGCTGGCCTCAGCGTCTCACGAGGCTGGCTTGAACGCGCAACGAACCGCACCCCGACGGAGCCCCGATGTATCAGAGTGACTTGCTTGCAGGCCGTACCTTCCTTGTGACTGGCGGAGGTACCGGCCTCGGCCGTGCGATGGCGATGCGCTACGCCGAGCTCGGCGCCACGATTGCGATTTGCGGTCGCCGAACCGCCCCGCTCGAAGCGACCTGCGCCGACATCGCAGCGGCCGGCGGCAAGGCGCACTGGGTCAGCACCGACGTCCGGGACATGGAGGCCGTCGAGGCGGCAATCGTCGAACTCGAAGCTAAGACCGGACCGATCGACGGGCTCGTCAACAACGCCGCCGGTAACTTCCTGTGCGCGTCCGAAGACCTCAGCCCGGGCGCCTTCGACTCCGTCGTCAAGATCGTGCTCTACGGCACATTCAACTGCACCCAGGCCCTCGGCAAGCGCTGGATCGAGCGCGACACCCAGGGCGCCGTCATCAACATCGTGACGACCTACGCGTGGATGGGCTCGGCGTTCGTGCTGCCGTCTGCAGCCGCGAAGGCCGGTGTCTTGGCCATGACCCGCTCACTCGCCGTGGAGTGGGCCACGTACGGCATCCGCCTCAACGCCATCGCCCCGGGCCCCATCCCGACCGAAGGCGCGTTCTCGCGACTGATGGCCGGTGGCATGGAGAAAGAAGCCCTCGCCCGCATCCCGGCGGGTCGATTCGGCCGACCGGATGAGCTTGCCGACCTCGCCGTGTACCTGATGTCGCCGGCGGCCCAGTGGGTCACCGGCGAAGTGGTGACCCTCGACGGGGCCGAGTGGCTCAAGAGCGGCCAGGAGTTCTCGGGGTTCACCAGCCATCCGCGAGCGAACGTAAAAGCCGTGCTCAACAGCATGCGACCCAAGAAGAAGTAGGACGGGTCCTGCAAGCCCGACTGCCGGCTACGCCCCAGCGCAACTCCAGACACGTACCGAATTCGCTAGCGCCCGCGATGACTTCACAACGGCCACAAGCGCTCATCACGAATGGTTCATCGGGGCCTCGATCAAAGGCGGGTGGGCGAGTTTTGCGAGCGAGGGGCGCCTAGCCCCTGTGTAATCTGGCGTCATGGCGGGTGGGCGAGCCTTGCGAGCGAGGGCGGCAGCCCTTCAGGTAGCTGCGTGCAGTCGCAACACTCGATTGTCACGGCGAAAGTAGGTGCGAGCTTGTATTCGTAGCTCAACGGAACGCCGAGAATTGGCCCAGGAAGTTGGAGATCTGGTGCAGGCGTTCTTCAACGCCATTAGCGACCACTCCTTCGTCGACACCATCCACAAGCGGCGGATCTACAGCGCTGGGACGGTCGTACCCACACCAGCGACTTCAAGGGGTCGCGAGACGTTGTCGCCCGCTGGAACTTCGCGCCAACCGCCCCAGCACAGCACCCTCCTTGCTCTCGCTCGAAGTCTGGGCTCGGCCTTACCCCGACTGCAGTAGCTTCCGAGCTGTGTTGAGGACTATTGTCATTGCGCAGAAGGCAACATCCACTCGCACAACGACAAAGGAGGGGCCACTTGGAGCCCTGGCACATCATGTTCGCCATCATGTTCGGCTGGTGCGGTTTCCTCGTGTGGAGCCACAAGACGAAGCCTCGAATCGAGAAGCGATGGAAAGCGATGGGCGAAGAGTTCGGGCTCTCAGCGACCGGACTCAACCTTTCTGGGGACGCGGGGGAGCAGCACTCCCTTGACGTCAAGGTCTTGGATCGGAGCCACGACGAGGCAAATCATCCGACAACCGTGGCAACCGTGACCGGGCCGTGCATTCCGTGGGACGTATCCCTTGAGCCTCACGGGTTCTTCGCGGTTCCGGGTTTCGTCGATCGGCTCGTCGGCAAAGACATCCAGCTCGGAGACAAGGCCTTTGACGACAAGTTCAGGATCGGTGGCGATGAGGCGCAGGTGTTGGCGCTTCTCACCCACGACGTTCGTCAAGCGTTCATGAAGACAGGTCCTAGCAGCATCTATCACCTCGCCAACGGCGAGATCACCGTCCGAGTTCCTCAGGTCGTGTTTAAGACCGGGCTGAGGCTGATCCTGAAGTCGGCCGTCGAGCTCGCAGAAGCCTGCGAGCAAGGCGAGCAGAGCGTTCCCGCGCGCCTGGCCCAAAACGCACGCTTCGATCCTGTTGCCGAGGTTCGCCGCCGAAACCTTGAGTTGCTGCTGTCAGCCTTCCCCGACAACACCCTCGCGACCGACGTTGCAGAGCAGTCGCTCGAGAGCTCCGACCTCGACGTCCACCTTCCCGCCGCGGCCTACCTCCACGACTACGAGGCGCTTGGGTTGGTCGCGACGGGCGAGCACGCCGCCACCCGCCGTGGCCGCGCCATCGATGCACTGGCTCTTGCACCGGCTGACGACCCCACTGTGAGGCAGTACCTTGGACGCCTTGAGCCGTCGGGCGAAGGCGCAGTGGACGCACCGCTTGCCCGCGCGCTCACAATCCACGCGCTGCCTGACCGCCAAGAGCGGCTGGTCTCCATTCTCTCGACCGGTGACACCACAGGCCAGCTCGCCGCCATCGAGGCGCTCGCGGCCGTCGGCGACCTGGAAGCCGTCGCGCCACTCCGCGCGGTCGCCAACAAGCTGCTCGGCGGCAAGCCCAAGGGAGCGGCCAGCGATGCCATCGCTGCGATCCAAGCCCGCGCCAAGGGAACGCGAGGCGGGCTCACCGTGGCCGAAGGTATCGAGCGGATCGGCGCCATGAGCGACGTCGAGGCGTGACGTGCCGATGATGAGGGGCCGCGCGCGCCCATATCGCTACAAGATCACCTGACGCTGGTTTACCAAACGCCGTCTCGCGGTCTCCCTGTCACACACTTGGAGACCACCATGAACACATCGACTCACATCGCCTCGGCGTTCCTGCTCACCCTTGCCACCGTCCTTGCGCTTGCAGGCGGGCAATACCTCTCAGAAGCACACGCCGAGCCCGGTGTCAGCGCGGTGGACACCAATGTGCTCGTGATGGCGACACCGGTCGATGTGGCCGCCGTTGATGAGACAGCGAAGGTCATCAGCGACACGTCCACACTCGACGTGCGAACGCCCGAGGCGCCTGTGACCATCACCCGCTTCGAGTTCGAGCCCGAAGTGCTGCTGGTCGCTCTGCCGCCCGCGGCCGATGTTTGCGTCGCGCCGGCCATGATGTCGCTGGCGGACACCGAGGGCTGAGCCAACGTCGGCGCCGATTTCCTGTGTCCAGGCACGCACCTCTATGGACGACTGCCGCGATTTGAGGCAGTGAGTCCGTGTGGCACGAATCGTCCTCTTCAATAAGCCCTTCGGCGTGCTCTCGCAGTTCACGGACGCGCGCAGTCCATCGCCGCGACCGACGCTGTCGGCGTACATCGATGTGCCTGGCGTGTACCCTGCCGGCCGCCTCGACCGAGACAGCGAGGGCCTGATGGTGCTGACCAATGACGGGCGCCTCCAGGCCCGCATCAGCCATCCGAAGCACAAGATGCCCAAGACCTACCTCGTCCAGGTTGAGGGCGACCCAAGCGACGCCGATCTCGAGCCACTGCGTCGCGGCGTGGCGCTGAAAGACGGCCGCACCCAGCCAGCAAAGGTCCGCCTCATCGAGCGCCCAGAGCTCTGGGACCGGGAGCCGCCCGTGCGGTTTCGCAAGACGGTGCCTGACCGCTGGATCGAGGTGACGATTCGCGAAGGCCGCAACCGCCAAGTCCGCCGCATGACCGCACACATCGGATTGCCAACCCTGCGACTGGTTCGCTGGACCATCGGGCACTGGTCGGTCGAGGGCATGGCGCTCGGCGAGTGGCGCGACGGGACCTTGCCCTAGCAGCGTTGCCGGGAAATGCGAAATTTGATGACTATGCGATGCGCTCATCGCGGGTCCCAGGGGCGCAGCTCCTGTTGATCTCGAGATCAGACGGTCCTCGCTCGTTTCGCACCGACCCAATCGGGGACGCCGGTAGCAACCAACCGTTTCGTGCGATGCGTTGACCGGTCGAAGGCATGCGGGGCTCAACGCGCGATCGCACCGATGCCAAGCCGCAGTTGCTGCGCAGCAGCTCGGAACAGATCTGCCGGAATCCGACCACTATGGTAGCCGTTTGCAACTGCGACCCAGACGCCGTCCAGAAGGGTCGCGAGCATCCTTGCAGCGGCATCCTCGTCGATGTCGCTTCGCACAATTCCGTCTTCCCGGGCGGATACGAATGCGTTGCGCAAGTCGCTCACAAGCAGCTCTTGCAGCGCCCTCATCTGCTGTCCGACGTCTTCGTGGCGTACGGCCATTTCTTGAAGCACGACACGGAACTTGGCGATGTCCGGGTCCCGCTGGATCACCTCCAGCAGGTTCATCGTGAACGCGGTGATCCGCGACTCGGTGTCTCGCTCGTGCGAATGCAGCTTCTTGACACTGAGCTGCATCTGCGCGAATTCGCGCTCAATCAACGCATCGAAGATCTCGCGCTTCGACCGAAAGTGGAAGTAAACGCCACCCTTCGACAGGCCTGCATCCGCGGCGATGTCGTTGAGGCGCGCTCGCTCGTAGCCGTCGGTCACAAATCGGTTCCGCGCCGCATCCAAGATATCGTCGCGCCGCTCACTGGCGGGTTTGTGTTTCGTCATCTGAGTTCTCTTTGTCTTCCCTGACCGACAGGTTATAGACATCGACGGGGGATGCAAGCAATCGCAAATCTTGGAGTTTGATTGCATCTCGCTGAGGAAAGGAGCGGTTGGGCCCGGCGATCACGGGCACTACGAGCACTTGCGTCGTGTTGGAGCGGAGGGGTGGAAGCGAACGTTTTGGATTCACGGGGTTGAGACGGGGCGTGCGGTGCGCACGAGAGAGTCGAATATGACCAATCACGGCATGTGTCAAAGCGACTCTTAAGTCGGTTGGGGTGAGCGCGTTCATATTTTCGAGCAGGCGCGTACCGACGGCGTCGTGGCCCGATTGCCGTTGCGCCGAGACCGGTCATGTCCGGGTTTCGGTAAGTCGAGGAGATTAGGACCGTTTTGGTCATATCCCGAGTGCTTCGGTGCCGACACTTGGGGCTGTTGTGGCGCAACGGGTGATGGACGGCGCCCCGGTCAATCTTTTTTGGGCCGTGCGTGCGCGAGCACGTGCGCGAACGTGCGCGCGTTGTCGGGCAAGCGTGCGGCGTGTTGCTGACGGAAACCACGGGAGTCTAAGGACGGAGGCGTGCCTGCTCTGAGCAACCAAGTTCGTTCCGTCGCACCTCTGTTGCGTTGGCGTCACAACGTCGACACAATCGGCCTCACCAAAGGAGAGCTGAATGCGCGTTTTGTTGATTGGTTCAGTAGCTGTCGCCGTTGCGATGATGGGTGCCTGCAGCGATGATCCCACTGGCGGCGAGCCAACCGACACGCAAGAGGACAGTGCCGACGCCACGGGCGACGCCGGCCCAGACGTGGGGGCTGACACGACCGCGCTCTTGGAGCCGATCGATCTCAGCCTGCCGGTCCCCAACGGCGAGGCGCGCGCAGGCTTCTCCGAGAAAACTGCGGACCTCATCGATGGCCGCAAGTCCGAGGCGTTGGTCGGCGATATCAAGCTCGCCAACGCGCACGTCGCGTTCATGGTCGAGGGCGCGCGCCGCTCGGGTGGCTACCGGGACTGGGGCGGCAACGTCGTGGACGCGGACGTTAGCCCATCCGTCAGCGGCGGACCGCACCAAGACGGCTACGGCGAGCTGTGGCTGACCTGGAACATGCAGCTCTTCCGCCCAGACTCCGCCGAGATCCTCAACGATGGGCGCAACGGCGAGGCTGCCCATGTCCGACTCTCCGGTCGAACAGGCGCCTACCCATGGCCGGAGAGCTTCCTCGGGCCGCTACTGCAGACCCGGCCAGCTCCTCTCGAGCTCGTCTACGACTATGTTCTTGAGCCAGACGCGCGTGCGCTCTCGCTGACGGTGACCTCGACGAATGTGACCGATGAGACGGTCGACGTGGATCTTCCGATCATCATCTCGAGTCAGGGCGATGGCGTGAAGATCTACCAGCCGGAGGACGGCTTTGTGCAGCTGAGCGGTCGGAGCCAGATTCCATACGTCGCTGCCGTCGGGCGCGACCGAAGCTACGGCATCTTCTACGACGCCGTCGGCGTCGCCGGGCTCTTCACCTATGCCAACATCGATCTGCTCACATTGCCGTCCTACAGCGTCGAGCCCGGCGAGAGCCGAACGCTTAAGCTCTGGTACACGGCGTCGCTCAACGGCTCGTCGGGCCTTGACGTCGTGCGCAGCGAGATCCCGGAGCTTGCCGGTGGCGTCGAGCCGCTCGCTGCACTCACCGGGGCGGTCGACCTCGAGGCCGGCATTAGCTTTAGTGATGCGTGGGTGACGGCCGTCGACGGTGATGACGACGTGCGAGCGATCGTGCCTGTGAGCGTGGAAGGTACCTACGAGATGGCGCTACCCGTCGGCAGCTACGACATCCAAGTGTGGCTGCCCTCCGGTGGGGGCGGGGCTGTCGAGCAGGTCTCGCTGACCGAGTCAGGCGCCGAGCTGGACGTCGCCGGCCCTGTCACCTCCGAAGTGACCGTCAGCGCGGTCGACGGCGACGGCGCGTCCATCCCAGCGATGGTGCACGTCTTTCGGCGCGCCGAGACCCCCACGCCTCATGCGCCAGGCCGCATGCGCTTCAGTCACGACTGGGGCGGCGCGATCAGTGCCGTCATCTTTACCAACGGCGTCGAGCCGCGCACCACCCGCTTGCCACCAGGCGAGTACCGTCTGGTTGCGACTCGCGGCTACAGCCACGAGCAGGACGAGACGATCGTGACGTTGGGCGCGGGCGAGTCGCTGCCGCTCAACTTTGAGCTGGAGAAGGTCGTCGACACGGACGGATGGCTCGCCGCCGATCTGCACATTCATGCGATGTGGAGCTCCGACTCCGACGTGCTCTATGCCGATCGTGCGCTGCAGGCCGCTGCGGTCGAGCTCGCGTTGCCGGTGATGACCGAACACGTCTATGTCGGCGACATCACTGATGCCGTCATCCGGACCAACGTTGACCAGTGGGTTATCCCCATCTCGGCACAGGAGGTGACCACGTTTGAATATGGTCACTTCAACGGCTACCCCTACCAGTTCGACCGGACGGCACCCAGCCGCGGCGCTGTGTTCGAGCACGGCTACGAAGGCTCCGACCTGCTGACCGCCATGCGCAACCAGAGCGACAACGACGCCATCGTGCAGATCAACCACCCCCGTGGCGGCATCAGCGGGTCCTACTTCGATGCGGTTGGTTATGACTTCGTCACCGACACGGCCTCGCGTCCTGAGCGCTGGACCTGGGACTGGGACGTGGTCGAGGTGTTCAACGCGTCGTGTACGCCGGGCGTCGAGTTCGACGACTGGATTGCTATGACGAACAACGGCTACCGCAAGACCATGGGCGGCGGGTCTGACAGCCACTCGATCTCCAAGCCGATCGGGCATCCGCGAAGCTGGGTCCGTGTCGATGACGCGACCGTTCGGGCAGAGATGACGGCCATTGTTGACCCGATCCGAGCTCGCGAGACATTCGTGTCGTGCGGTCCCTTCGTGACCTTCGTCGGCGCTGACGGGACGCCCATGGGCGGCATGACGACGGTGGATACCGAAGGCGAGGTCCAGTTCACAGTGACCGTTCAGGCCCCGAGCTGGATTGAGCTCGCGGAGCTGAAGCTGCGCGAAAACGGCGTGGTCATCCAGACCATCGATCTCACCACGGAGCCAGCGCCCGACGCGTCCCGGCCCGGTTTGCGCTTCGACGGTGTCTTGACCGCATCCCCCACCAAAGACGCGTGGTACATGGTCGAGGTGACGGGCTCTGGCGACCTCGCACCGATCAAGTTCGGCGACCGGCCGCACGCGTTCACCAACCCCATCGAAGTCGACGTGGACGGCGACGGCAACTGGACCGCCCCCGGGGCGCAGTGAGCAACGACTAGCCCCAAAACAAGCGCTCTTTCCGGCCGCGGCCTTGGCGATGCACTCGCCAGCGACGTCCGTGCGTTCGCTTCGCTCACCTGAACTCGACGATGCACGCATCGCCTTCGTCCAGCCGACGCCGCTGGCGAGCAGCCTTCGCCTCGCTCGAAAACAGCGCTTGATTTGGGTCTAGCCCCAAAACAAGCGCTCTTTCCGGCTGCGGCTTTGGCGATGCCCTCGCCAGCGACGTCCGTGCGTTCGCTTCGCTCACCTGAAGCTCGACGATGCACGCATCGCCTTCGTCCGGCGGACGCCGCTGGCGAGCAGCCTTCGCCTCGCTCGAAAACAGCGCTTGATTTGGGACTAGCCGGACGGGACCATCGAACATCACGTTTGCGTGCCGCCCGCAGCGGTGTCTGTCGTCAGTCCACCGGTAGG
>CALHXW010000136.1 GCA_938040325.1 uncultured bacterium
GAAAGCTGGAGTGTCGCGTGGCTGAGCGTCGTCGCTTCGGCCCCTACGTGCTCGAGCGGCGCCTCTCGATCGGCGGCACAGCGGCTGTCTGGCAGGCGCATCATGTAGACGCACCGACCGAAGTGGTCGCTCTGAAGCGGCTGCTTCCGCATGCCGAGGAGCACCCAGACATCGTCGGGATGTTTCGCGCCGAGGCCGAGCTTCTCGCTCAGCTCACCCATCCAGGGGTCGCTGCCTTCCGTGATCACGGGTGCGTGGACGGTTCACCCTATCTCACGATGGAGCTGCTCTCCGGAACGCCCCTCTCTCGCATCATGCGTCCTGCAGGGGGCGAGAGACCGATGCCGATGGCCGGCGGTGCTGTCGCGGCTCTTGGGGTAGGCGTCGCCGAAGTGCTTGGCTACATCCACTGCGTCCGCAGCCGCAGCGGCGATGCCCTACAGCTCGTGCACCGCGACGTCTCGCCTCAGAACATCATGGTGTGTCCGGGAGGAGCCGTGAGCCTCATCGACTTCGGGATCGCGTCTTACGTCGGTGGTGGCGAGAAGACGAAGACCGGCGTGGTGAAGGGCAAGTATGCGTACATGAGCCCAGAGCAGGTTCGGCGTGAGCCGCTTGACGGGCGAAGCGATATCTTCTCGCTCGGGATCGTCCTCTGGGAGGCGTTCACGGGACGGCGGTTGTTTCGAGGTGAGAGCCAGATCGAGTCGATGCAGCGGGTTGAGGCGGCGCGTGTGCCGCCCATCGCGCCGGCAGCCAACGCCGGAGACCGCGAGCTCTTGGCCACCATCATGGCGTGTCTAGAACGTGAGCCAAATGCGCGGCCGCCTGATGGCGCAACGGTCGCAGCGAGGCTTCAGCCGATCGCGGGCCAAGCGGGACTCGGTGCCCTCGACGCCGCTCGGGCTTCGGCGCCTGCCGTCCCGACAGAGGAAGGGGCCATCGACCTTGAGCCGATCGATGATCACGACGAGGGGAGCGACGTCACAAGCACGATCGCGCAACACCCTGACCTGATGGCTCACATCGCGGCGGTCAAAGCGCAGCTTGAAGCCAACCGCAACGAGGGCTCGTCATGAGCGAGACGTGGGTGCTCGGCAATGGGCTTCGTGTGGTCGCCGAGTCGCTGCCGCACCTGTCGACGACATCCTTCTGTTTGATGGTCGGAATCGGTTCGCGTCACGAAGACGATGGGGCGAGCGGACTCACCCACCTCTTGGAACATGTCCTCTTTCGTGGATGCGCAGGCTACCCCGACGCGCAGAGCTTCAACGCGGCCTTTGAGGCCTGCGGCAGCGCCCTCGACGCTGCCACAAGTCGCGACATGATGACCTTTGAGGCCAGCACCATTCCAGGGGCGCTTCATGACGCGCTTGGACTCCTCGGCGCCATGGTCACGGCACCGGGCTTTGCAGAGTCGGACGTGGCTCTTGAGCGCTCGGTCATTGTTGAAGAGCTCCAGGACGAGCTCGATGACCGCGGTCGCGATGTGGATGTCGACAACATCGCGAAGCGAGCCATGTTCGGTCGCACCGGCCTAGGCCGAAAGATCGGTGGTGACGTCAGCGACCTCACGCGGCTCACCGCTGCGGACTGCCGGGCATGGCATCAGCGGTTTTTCTGCGGCGAGAACATGACGCTGTCAGTGACCGGGCCGCTCGATCTTGTCGCGCTGCGGGAGGTGATCGAGGCAGGTTTCGGCGAGCTGCCGGCTGGTCGCGCAGCCCAAGCCGCCGCCGAGCCTACATCCGACGGTACGGCATTCACGTTCCAACATCGGACGGGCGGGAGCCAGTCGGATCTGCAGCTCGCTTGGCGGCTTCCGGCGCTACGTGGCGATGTCGCTCCAGTCCTCAACATGCTGCAGCGCCTGCTCGACGATGGAACATCGTCGCGGCTGCGCCACCGACTGGTCGATGACCTTGGAATCGCCTACCACGTGGGCGCGGCGCTGGAAGAGTACGAAGAGCTGAGCGTCCTCACGATCGAGACGCAGACGCTCCATCGCAGCGTGATCGACGCGGTTGATGCGATCATCGGGGTCGTGGGTCAGGCGGCGTCACAGCTAGCGACGGCGCAGGAAGTTCGGTCACTCCGCGCACGTCTTGAGTACGAGCGTCGCGCGCTCGCCGACTCGAGCAGCGGTGTGGCCTACCTCTCGGGACACGATCTCCTGCGGGGACGCAGTCAGCCATGGCGCGATCGACTTCGACGCGCGGCCGAGGTCGAGCCGTCGACGATCGCTGCCTGCGCACGAGACTTTCTTTCGCCTCTTGGGTTACACTTGACCGTAGTGGGGGACCTCGGTCCCGTACAGCGTGCGGCCCTCCGCCGGCGTGCGCACCGGTGGCGTGGACAGCAGCGCTGGCTCGCATAAGATGCGTTGGGTGTGGTCCCGTGATTGTCCGGGGTTGCCGTTCGAAATTTAGATCTTCTAGTATCAGTCGCGCGTCACCACTCGTGACCTCGAATGTCGCCTGCGACAAAATGCCGACCCCCGGAGGGGCTGAACTGTGAACGGAACCGAAGCGACTGGAATCTCAGAACTCTGGCACTACGCCATCAACAGCGAGCGGAAAGGGCCCGTTAGTGAGGCAACGCTAGGGAAGCTCCTCGTGACCGGGGAGATCTCCGCAGAGACGTATGTCTGGCAGCCCGGCATGGACAACTGGATGCACCTGGCCGACGTCCCAGAGCTCGACGGACTCGTCGCCGGCGTCGGCGCCAACCGCTCGGACGAGCGCTTCGAAGAAGAGGACACCTCGTTCTCCTCGCGCGTCGAGATCGCATCGAGCCACGAGGTGTTGGCCTCGGACGTTGCGCCGGAACAGTTCGGTGGCGTCGGCACGGACACCATCGTCGAGAGCGTGGATGACTTCTTGCTCGCGACCAACTTCGCGGCCGGTTCACCACAGGACGACGCGACACAGATGGTCGCAGCCGTCGTTGACGATCCGGAGCCAGCAGCGATCGCCGAGGTCATCGCTGAGGAGCCAGAAGAGGCGACGCTGATCGCCAACGTCTACGACGAGATCGCAGACGACCCGGGAGCGGTCACCCAGGCCACGGCCGCCGTTGAGCACTTCGGCGAGTTCCAAGAGGCTGCAACGATCGACGAACCGGTCGAAGAACTCTTTGGCGCCAGCGCGGCCGTCGCTACCGCTGCGCCCGCCGCTACCGACGATGTCTTCGGCGCATCCGCCGCGATCGATGACTCCGATCCGTTCGCAGACGCAGACGGCGCCGAGCCCGACGGTGTCCATGGCCGACGTCAGTCGTCGGTGCTCTTCAGCCTCGATGAGCTCGGACGTGATTCGGGCGACGCCGCGGGTGCACCGTCGGGCGGCGACCCCTTCGTCACGGACTCCAGCGGCCTGATCGACATCAAGGCGATTGCGTCCAAAGACGACGGCGGCGACGGAGTCGACCCGTTCGCGGCTGGCGCCGGTCTGGTGATCCCTGCGAAGACTGGGGTCGGCGGCATGAGCATGCCGTTGGTCGAGCGCAAGAAGAGCAAGCTCCCATGGCTGCTCGCGGGGCTCGTGCTCATCGGCGCCGGCGTGGCCGCGTTCTTCGCGTTCTCCGGACCGAGCGAGGCCGAGCTCGCAGAGAAGGCACGCGTCGAGAAGGCGGCACAGGTTGCAGCGGACGCGGAGCGCGATCGTATCGCCAAAGCGGAGCAAGACGCTGCGGTCGAGAAAGCTCGCCAGGAGACCGAGTCGAAGCTGCAGATTCAGCTCGCTGAAGAGAAAGCCAAGGCGGCAGCAGCTGCCGCGAAGGTAGAGGTCGCCCAGGCCCAAGCTGAGGCCGCGAAGGCCAAGGCCGACGCTGCGAAGAAGGTCGCCGCGGCGACGGCGATCCCAACAGGAACGCTTGGCGGCACGATCGTTGGCTCGTCGACGGGCGGCGTCGTTTACAATGGCGCGACCGCGGGCGCCGTGCCCTATAACGGCACCGTCAACTCAGGCGGGACCGGCAGCACCTACACCGGCAGCACCACGACCTATAACTCGGGCTCGACCACCACGACGACGAAGCCACGTAAGCGCCGGCGTCGTACGACGACCAGCACCGCGTCGAAGTCCACCGCATCGTCGTCGACCACGACATCGCGGCCGACGACGACGAGCAAGTCCTCGTCGGGCAATACCTCCGGCAACACCAAGCGCGTCGACAACATCCTCAGCAGCCTCAGCGGCTCGAAGTCGAGCGGCGGTGGCAGCACGGGCAGCTCCGGTGCCAACCTACCGAAGAAGCTCTCGGCAAGCGCCGTTCGAACGGCGGTCAAGCGCAGCCGCTCGAAGTTCGCCAAGTGTGGTGGTGGCGGCTCCACATCGGTCAACACACAGTTCGTCATCAAGTCGTCAGGCCGTGTCTCCTCGGCACGCGTCACCAGCGGCACGTCGGATGCGAAGGTCAAGAGCTGCGTCGTGCGCGCGCTCAAGGCGACCAAGTTCGGAAGCTTCTCGGACTCGCAGATGACGGTGAACTACCCGATC
This sequence comes from uncultured bacterium, assembly GCA_938040325.1. GTDB lineage: Bacteria > Myxococcota_A > UBA9042 > PHBI01 > PHBI01 > CALHXW01. The sequence goes on from CALHXW010000136.1 coordinate 4,500, forward strand.
CGCCTCAAGTGAGGCTAACGCACTGACGGGTCCTCGTTGGATTCGTCATGCGATCGATTGTCTCAGCAGAGGCCGCGTTAACTAAGCGCGGCCTTTGCTCTTTGTGGGCGACACCCAACCAGGCTATCGTCGGCGTGTCGCGGGGCGGCGCAAATGGTTGACACTGCGTTCACGTCGCTGGTAGCGTCCCGCGTCCCTCACCACTCTTGGGTGAGAAAGACACTGGTTTCATTGGCCATTCACACCGTCTGAAGGTGACACCATGGCGTTCGGAATGATCGGAAAAAAGCTGGGAATGACTCAGGTCTTCGACCAGCTAGGCAATCTTGTTGCAGCGACCCTCGTGGAAGTTGCCCCCAACGCAGTGGTGCAGGTGAAGTCTGCTGCGGGTAAGGACGGCTACGACGCGCTGAAGCTTGCGGTCGGCGAGGCAAAGCCTGGTCGTATCAACAAGCCTGAGCTGGGCGTCTTCAAGGCCCTCAACCAAGAGCCGAAGCGCTACGTTCGCGAGTTCCGCGTCTCCGCGGAGACCGCCGCGAAGTACGAGGTCGGCTCGTTCGTCGACTCGACCATCTTCTTCGAAGGCGACAAGGTCGACGTCGTTGGAACCTCGAAGGGCCGCGGTTTCGCCGGTGTTGTGAAGCGCCACGGCTTCAAGGGTGCCAAGGAAGCGTCCCACGGTACGCACGAGTACAAGCGTCACGGTGGTTCCATCGGTTGCTCGGCCTACCCAGGTCGCGTGATCAAGGGCAAGCGCATGGCGGGCCAGATGGGCAACGTTCGCGTCTCGACGCAGGGACTGCATGTCCTCGGCGTATACCCGGAAGAGAACCTCTTGGTGATCAAGGGCGCGATCCCCGGTGCGAAGGACGGTCTCGTCCTCGTGAAAGAGACGTTCAAGCGCGGCTAGTTCGGCGCACAGCAACGACGAAGAAACGCCCGTAAGGGCGTTTTTTTGTGCCGACAGGTCTTTGCGATTCGGGCGCGATGAGCCTGAACGCTCGTAGGGCGAAGCGCCCTTCGCTTCCTCAGGGCTGATCGCTCAGTGTCGCGCGAAAGACCTCGGTGGCCGGGCCGTCCATCCAGGCTTCCGCGAAGTCGGTCTCGACGGTGATCGTGAGGGGTCCGCCAGGCAGCCTCACGGTGATCGGGGTCTCGAACGCAGCGAGGCCACGCTTGATGGCGGCAGCCGCGACGGCAGTGGCACCGGTGCCGCACGCCTGTGTGAGGCCGCAGCCACGCTCCCAGACGGTCGTGTGGATCTCGCCGTTCGGCATGACCTCCGCGAACTCCACGTTGGCGCCGCTTGGCCACAGCGGATGCACGGTGAGCTCTGGACCCCAGCGCTTCGCAGTCTGGACGCGCGAGTCGCCGAAGATGACCATGTGCGGGTTGCCGGTGTTCACTCCGGTTGCGACGAAGCGGCGCTCTGCGAGAGGCACATCAACATCGACTGCGCTGCCGTCGCCCGTCATCGGGACGATAGCTCTCTCAAAGGACGGAGCGCCCATGTTGACCCGCACCGTCTGGACTCGTCCGTTCGGCCCAAGCGTGGGGACGCACCGTCGAACGCCGCCAGGAGTCTCAACGTCGAGGAAAGGACCCGCGTGGCCGAGCTCGTCGACGACATACTTTGCGAAGCATCGGATTCCGTTACCGCACATCTCGGGGATCGAGCCATCGCTGTTGATGAGCTCCATCTTGACGTCAGCGACGTCGGACGCTGCGGCCCACATGACGCCATCAGCCCCGACACCAAAGCCGCGCGCGCAGATGGCGGTCGCCAGTTCCGACCTCTGCGTCAAGGGCTTGGCCTCGATCGCTTGAGGCGCTAAAAGCACGACAAAGTCGTTGCCGAGGCCGTGGTATTTGATGACCTGCATGACGCCTTGGAATGTCGGCACGGGCCTGGCGGTTCTCCTACTACGGAGAGTCAGGTCCCGAGAGTTCGGACACGACTATACACAGACTTGAGGACGACACAGGAATGAAGCTACTCGCCCCAAAAGAAGCGCTCCTTCCGGCTGCGGCTTCCGCGATGCCCTCGCCACCAGCGCCGGTACACTCGCTTCGCTCGTCCGAGCTCGACGATGCCCGCATCGCCTTCGCTCGACCGACGCTGGTGGCAAGCACATCGCGTTCGCCTCGTTCGAAACGAGCGCTTCCTTCGGGGCGGGCCCCAAAAGAAGCGCTCCTTCCGGCTGCTGCTTCCGCGATGTCCTCGCCACCAGCGTCGGTACCTTCGCATCGCTCGCTTCGAGCGCTTCTCGCCATCGCGGTTGGAGCGCTGTTTGCGCTCACGGCCGTGCCGGCTAGCGCAGCTGATGGGAAGTCGGGTCACCAGACGACGTGGACGGTGTTCCAGGGCGACCGAAAGGTCGGCAAGGAAACGCTGCGTGTCGTCAACAAGAGCGGCCGGATCTTTGCATCAGGCACGCGCAAGATCACGCGCGGTTCCGCACGCGGTCACCGCACAACCCATGTGCAGCGGAGCGGCGGCAAGCTTGCGAAGTACATACGCAAAGAGAAGGTTCGCCTTGGCACGGGCGTGAAAGCCTTCGAAAAGGGCGGGATGCTGCGTGTCGTCGGTATCAATCAGAGCCAAGAGGCGCGTGAGCACTCTGACGTGCTCAACCGACGCGTCTGGGATCCGACCGTGCTGCACTGGCTTGCGCTCTGGACCGGTCAGCTGTCGGGCAACGAATCGACCATCGGCTACTTCGACATCTCTTCACAGACGACCGGCAGCGCGACGTTCAAGCGCCGCGGTACGACGAAGGTTGCCGACAAAGATGGCAAGCCAGTTGAAGTGGTTCGCTGGTCCGTG
>CALHXW010000137.1 GCA_938040325.1 uncultured bacterium
TTGCACTCGGCGGAGAGCACTCGGCATCGAATCTCCGCGTGCTTTGCCAGCATCACAACAATCGGCGTATCCCCCCGCGGTACCGGCATCGGACGAGCAATCCATTCTCGTCGACCCGTTCGTGACCCACGTCTCGGCCAAAAAGAGAGTGCGCCTGGAGACAGCGAAGCCTCGGATTCTCAAAATGGCTAAAGTCGAGCCTAGAGCTAGAGCACCGATCGGCGCGGCTACTCGTCGAGGGTCGCGAACGTGATGCCGTTCTGCACGGCGCCTCGGTCGTCTGTGAAGAGCAAGAGGGTCCGGTCGCCGTCACGAAGCGACGCTGGACCCGACTCGTCGAACGTGTCGCCAAGCACTGGATTGAAGGCGTAGCGCGACCAGTGCGTCCCGTCGAAGCTGGCGGCGAAGCCAATGTCTCGACGCCCCTGCCGCTCGCCGGCGAAGAAGAGACGGTACTGCGTGCGACCGAGGGCGGTCACGTCCCGCTTCAGGTCAGGGGAGCCGACGCCGTCAGCGTCCCAGCAGGGCTCGCTCACGCCTGCAATGTCGGCACACTCTCGCTCGACGTCGACGATGGTGATGCGCTGTCGGGCGTGTCGATCGGCGTCAAGCCAGACGCGGTCAATGCGCGAGGCGGCATCGGGGCTCGGCGTCGCGCTGAAGACCAGCAGCCAGCCATCGTCGGTGGCTGCCAGTGACGGGGCGCCGAGGCGCTCGCCGGCACGAGGCTCCACAAGGCGGCTGACAGGTTGCGTGGGGACTCCGCTCTCGTCGACGCGAGCGGCAACGATGGCGCCGCTCCCCTCATCGATCCATGCCAGCCACAGGACGCCGTCATGATCGGAAGCTACGGCTGGGTCACGGGCATCGTGGATGGCGACCTCAGGCGATCCCAAGCGCTCGAGCGAGCTGCCGTCGGTGACCACGATGGCGCTGGTGCCGTCCTGCACGCGGGTCAGCCACAGCTGAACACGGTCGGTGTGGCGCCAGACCGCAGGCTCCGAGTACCGAACGTTCGCGTCGCCAGCGACGATGTAGTTGGCGAGACCGTCTTCCGTCTGGCTGGCGCTCCAGGGCACGACGCCGGCGCTCGGGAGGTTCTCGCCGCCGCCGCTGCCGCCACCGGCTTGGGCGCAGGCAGCACAGGACAGGGCTGCTGCTGCAAGCGTTGCCACCATGTGTCGCATGTTGGCCTCCATCAGAAGAGTAAGCGGGTGGTCGCCGCGAGGATCCAGATGTCGCCATCGGCGCGAAAATCACCGATGGGATCGGCAGGATTCGCCTTGCGGTAGGCGCGCTCGACAAGTGGTGTGTACTGCGCAGAGATGTCGATGAGCAGCGGCTTAGCGAGCAGGGGTTCGAGCTCGGAGATGCGGAGACCGAGGCCGAGCGTCAGCCCGTGGCGCCCGGTGTCGACATAGTTGGTCGCGCCAGGCTGCCGCGGTGCTGGTGATGGCTCAAAGAACCAGCCAGCTCGCAACCGAAGCCCGATCGTGCTGCTGCCGACGAGCTGCCACGAGCCACCGACGCGCGGGATAAAGACGTCGTGAAAGTTAGGGGCTTGCGGGGCGATGTTGGGCGGCACCGACAGCGGCAAGTCGCCAGCTTCTAGGCCGATCGAAATGCGCGACGTGGGCGCGCGGAACCTGCTCCACTGCGACCACGTGAGGTCAAACGCGAGATGAAAGTGCGCCTCGGTCCAAGCGACCGATGCGACAACCTGCCGGGGCGAGAAGAGGCTGGCGTTGGATGCGAAGACGCTGAGCTCGGCATCGTTGACGATGACCTGTGGATCGGCAGAGGCACCGTTGAGGGCGATATCGGCATTGACGACGAGCCCGATGTCGAGGGTCAGGTCGAACTCATCGCGAAAGGCCACCCCAAGCGAGAGGTGGTCGGTCGGCGTCAAGAGCAAGCCGGCCGACGGGTAGCGCACAGCGTCAAACACGACGTCCACATTCGAGATGAGCGTTGTGCCTGCCGCGTCTTCAAGGTCGACGATGCCGGTGACGTCGAGCTGGCCGCGTGTGTCCGACAGAAACGTCACGCCGGCGCCGAGGTAGAAGAGGTCTTTGACGACCTCGAACGCGACGCTGGTCGTGATGACCAAGCGCTGGGGACGGTTGTCGAAGCGCACGAAGCGAGGTTGGTTCTCTGGTAGGGCGCGCAGGCGAGTGATTCGCTGGTCTGGCAAGTGCAGCGCGACCGAGACCGCCCAGCGATGGTCGAGCAGCCGGCCCGGCAGCGTGAGTCCGCCCTGGATACCGCGTGCGCTATCGACGTTGAGGTCTTGGTCGTTGAGGGTAAGCCGAGGGATGTTGGCGAGGTAGCCGACCTCAATGCGGAGCTCGTCCGTGCGGGCGAGCCCCGCGGGGTTGTAGTAGTTGGCTTCAAACCCGTCGACGACGCTGGCACAAGCGCCTGCGAGTCCGGTGCAGCGCGCGCCAAGTCCGAACGCATCCAGAGGGTTGGCGAGTGCGGACCAGGGCGACAGGGCGAGGAGGAGGGTGAGGATGACCTTGCCGGCAATGCCTGGTCTGTCGGTGCGGGCTGAGTGGCTCATAGCTCCACCCCGAGCTCAGCACCAAAGACCCACAGGTTGGCTTGGTAGCTCAGACGTGTGCCGTCGTCTTTGATGGCTGCCCGCGTGCTTGAGCGATGGAGCTGCCCGGCGAGCGCTAGCCTGACGGTCGCCCACTGAAGCTCAAGGCCTGCAGTGACGAGGTGTCGGTCGGTGTCGAGGTAGTTGTGAAAGCCGTCTTGGGTGGGCGTGGGCGATGGCTCTAGCGCCCAGCCGAGCCGGGGGGTGAGCGTCCAGTCGGGGCCAAGTCTCAAGCGGTACTCGGCGCTGATCCTCGGAGAGTACGTGTCGTGGAAGTCTGCGGGCGGTTGGTCAGGAAAGTCCTCGGGCACCGCGAGGTAGTTGATAGGATTGCGGTAGCCGCTCCAGTCCTGCCAGGTGAGGTTGGCGGCTAACCGTAGCTCGGCGGTGACCGAAACGCTCACCTCGGCGCTGATCTCGGCCGGGTCGAACTGTGCGGTGCCACGGATGTCGAGCACTGGCAGCGGGATCGAGAAGGCGTCGCCGAGGTCAGCGTCAAGCGGCAGCACAAACCGAGCTTCCGACGCGCCCCGATAGACTGCGGCGACGGACAGCCAGTGGGTCGGCCGAGCTGTGACCCCCGCGATGAGTGCATAGTCAGCGAAGAGCTCGTCGCGGACCTGCGTGGTGAGGGTGCCGGCGTCACTCGGCGAGACCGCGATTCGGCCGTCGAGCTCCGCCAGAGCCAACACCCCGACGCCGACGCTGAGCCAGTCTGTCAGCCGCACACCGAGGGCAGCGAACACCGAGACGGTCTGCGCACGGCTCTCAAGCAGCGGCCACCAGCGCTCGCCTGGTGCCGCGATCGATGCGTTGAGGATCGATCGCTGGGGCAGGACGAAGCCTAGGCCAATAGCGAGGCGCTCGCTGAGGACACCGCCGAAGGGAAGCGGGACAGAGAAGCCGATGGTCAGCGCTGGGGCGTCGTTGACGTCACGCTCTTCGCCGTTGTCGACCAGCGAGAAGCCGGCGGTCGACCACCCGAGCGCCACGGTTGGGCTCTGCTCGAAGCCCAGGCCGGCCGGGTTGTAGTAGACGGCCTCGAACCCACGCGTGTCACTGATGACAGCGCCGGCTCGCGCGACGCCGCGCGCACCAAGTCCGAAGAGATCCGGGCCGCTGGCGAGGGC
>CALHXW010000138.1 GCA_938040325.1 uncultured bacterium
GCCTGCGCCTGCCGCCTACGCTCGGCCCCCGCGCACGCCGCCCACGCTCGTCCCCGCGCACGCCGCTCGGCCCCCGCGCACGCCGCCCACGCTCGCGCACGCACCCACGGCTCGTCCCCCAGCGCACGCCGCTCGGCCTGCCTGTCGCCCGATTGTGAATGAATCGCAACAGCCGTACGATAACCGCACATCAAATCTCAAAGATCGTAACAGGAGGCGCCGCATGCTCGCGTTGATCGGAAGTCTTGACTGGGTCGCGATCCTGGTTGCCATCGGTGTCGGCCAGGTCGTGTCGACCGTGTGGTTCGTCGTCCTGTTTGGCGAGCCCTGGGCTCGTGCCTATGGCGCGGCCGACAAGAAGCAGCACGCCAAGGAGATCCCGCCCTACACGTACGCGGTGCAGGTCCTGTGCACCGCGTTCATGGCCTTCACCCTTGCACTCTTCTTTCGGTTGCTTGGTGTCCGAAATCTTGAGGAAGCGCTGCTGGTCGTCGCGTTCGTCGCGCTGGGGTTCTGTGTCGCCACAGGCCTTCCAGGGTATGCCTTCCTCAAGCGCTGGAAGGCAGCGGGGATTGCGCTGGGCTGCCAGGTCGTCATGTTGGTCGCGATGGGCGTGGTCCTTGCTGTGATGTAAGTCCACGGACACTGAACGGGTCGCGTTCGTTCACGTTGTGATGGCGCCTAGCGTGGGCTGCATGGTGCTCGTCTCGGTGCAGAAAGCGAAGCATGAACAAGGTGGTACGTCGACTCGCTGAGGCGTCGTCGGGTGCGTTTGGCGCTCGACCGCCGGGTGTTGATGCGGTAGCGCAGACCACATGACGACGCGCGCAACGCCGTCGTGTCTGGCCCTGTGGAGCGACATGAGAAAGCGCCGGCGACGAGACCGAGACCCCGACGAAGGGCCGCGCCAGAGAAAGCGCCGGTTGCCTCGAACCGAGGATGCGTTTCGCGACATGGCGCTCAACTACATCTCGCGCTTTCCCACCACGACAAAGCGCTTCGAGCAGTACCTCATGCGGAAGCTCACAGAAGCTGACCGCGAGGGCTTCGTTGAGCTCAGCGTGTCCAAGCCATGGGTTGCGCCGCTCGTAGCACGGCTCACCCGCGCCGACATCCTCAACGACGCCCGCTACGCCGAGAGCCGGACGTCGGTCCTTCACCGCCGCGGGCGCTCGCTCTACGTGATTGGGCGCGACCTGCGTCAGCGCGGGGTCCCTCAAGAGCTTGCCGACACCGCCCTCGCGCGCCTCAAAGGCGAGTGCGAAGGGGACGTCGAGCTCCGAGCCGCCATCAACCACGCGCGCCGCAAGCGGCTCGGACCCTTCGACCAGAGCGGCCAGCGGCGTGAGCGGCGAGAGCGTCACCTTGCATCCCTCGCGCGCGCTGGGTTTCGCTTTGGTCTCGCCAAGCGTGTGGTGGACGCTGACGATGTGGAAGAGCTCGAGCGAGAGGCGCCAGACAACAGCCCGTGGTGAGCGCACGCACGGGTGGGCGCGAGACGGAGCCCTCGGCGCCATCGACGAGGCGCGTTGCGACCGGCTCTAGCAGGCTGCTGAAATTCTCCCGTCGTGGTCGATATCGCTTTCAAAAGCGCTCGAACGTTCTTCATCGAAGCGGGTCAAGGGACGCAGTTCCTTTCCGATATGCTTCTTCCTTAGAAATCGGCGACTTCGTCACCTCGTCCGATCGCAATTTGAAATCGACACCGCCACTCGGTCCGAATTTCAGCAGCCTGCTAGTGGCGCTGGACGACGCCGCTTCGCCGCCGGAAGCGAGGTACGTCCGCTCCCCGAAAACCCTTGTCCAACCTGCATGCGGTCGGCACGATTCTCGCCGCATGCCGCAACTCCCCCCGACAGCGATCGCTGAATGAGCGCAACCGTCTGGAAGGTCGACTACATCGTCAGCCACCGCATCCAATACCAGGCTCCGCTCTTTCGGGCGCTCGCTGCGCATCCGGAGATCGACCTCTGCGTGTACGTCGGCGGCACGTTCGACGTGAAGGCGACCGGTGATCCCGTCGCCGATGCTGGCTGGCGCTGGGACATCCCGATCGACTCTGGCTACGTCAGCGAGGTCCTACCCAACGTGTCGCCACGGCCGGCGGCGTCGCGTCCCGGCGGCGTCATCAATCCGGCGATTGTGGACCGGATCCGTCGCCGGCGACCGGACTGCGTGATCCTCCACGGCTACGTGCACACCACCAATCACATCGCGCTTGCGGCCTGCAAAGCGCTCGGCATCCCGGTGCTCTTGCGCGGCGAGAACCACACCGGCACCAAGCGACCGCTGGCTCGCCGCACAGCGAGGCGAGTCGCGCTGAAGGCCCTCTTCCGGATCATCGCTGGGGCGCTGGTCATTGGCACACGCAATCGGGAGTTCTACCGGAGCTTCGGCATGCCCGAAGAGAAGCTCTTTCTCGCGCCCTACGCGGTCGACAACGACCGGTTCCGCCGCGACAGCAGCGAGGCGGAGGCTGATAAGTGGCGTGCCGAGCTCGACCTGCCGAGAGACGCCCGGGTGGTGCTGTTCACGGCCAGGCTCAGCGCGGAGAAAGGCTGCCACCTGCTGATCGACGCGTTCGCGCAGCTGGCGGCACCCGATACCTACCTCGTCATTATCGGCGACGGCGCTGAGCGGGCGAAGCTCGAGCACCAGGCGCGCATACGGCTTGGCGAGTCGCGAGTCCGCTTCACGGGCTTTCTCAACCAGTCACGCCTGCCGTCGGCCTATCGCCTCGCGAGTGTCTTCGTCCTGCCGAGCACCGAGGAGATGTGGGGGCTGGTCGTCAACGAGGCGATGAGTGTCGGCTTGCCGATCGTCTGCACGGACGCGGTTGGCTGCGCGCCAGACTTGGTCGGCCCCGACAACGGCTGGATCGTGCCGGCTGGCGATGTCGACGCGCTAGCGCGAGCGCTTGGTGAGGCACTCGGACCCGAGACAGACCTTGCTGCCATGGGCGCCGCAAGCGCTCGGCGGATCGCTCGATGGGGCGTCGCGGAGGCTGTCGAAGGCTTCGTCGAGGCGGTCAAGACCGTCAGCGCACGGAGGTCTCGCCGTGCAACCTAGAGCTCCGATGAGATGGGTACCATGCGCCTCCACGCGGTCTTGGACCGACGCTGGGCGTCGCTCCTTGGTCGCTTGTCCCGATAAACTCCCTCGTCGCTCCTTCAGCGACGGCCCAAAACCGCGCCGATCCGCAGGCTACCCACCCGGTCGGTGCTCTAGCAGCGTCCGGGGAAACGAGAAATCTGATGACGCGTGTGATGTGCTCAACGCGGGTCCAGGGGCGCAGCTCCTGTCGATCTCAGGATCACTCAGGAGCTACGCCCCTGCAACCCGCGTTGTGGTTTCCCTTCGGTCGTCACCCCAGCGGCACACCTCACTTCGTCCCAGAATCCTCGTGTCCCCGAACGCTGCTAGCGGCCAACAGCACGTGGGTCGTTGGACCCTCGAAGACGTGGAGCTTCACCGTGTCAGATAGTCCTTATGTCGTGGTGTGCCCTCCGGGCGTCGTTGGTATGGCCGACTCCGTCCTTGACGGTCTGCTGCAGAACGGCGTGAACGCGCGAATCATCCACTTTCCGAAGCTTCAGCCGCGGGTCGAGAAGGTCCTGCCCGTGCGCGGGGCCCCAACGCTCAGCCGTCTGGCTGGCAGCATGTTGTTGCCCGGCAGCGTGGCGCTGCTGCTCGCTGACCTCGTTCGTGCTCGCCCCCGCGCGCTGCTCTTCATCAAGTGCGATACGCTGCCAGCGCTTGCCTACCGCGCGGTCAAGCGCATCGTTGGCGGACCGGTCGCGGCGTTTCACCCTGACGACCCCTTCAACTTCCGGACCCTGGCCAACCGCCACAGAGCGCCTGCCCACCGGCGCGCGCTCGATCAGATCCGCGAGGTCGACGACTACATGATCTGGTCGCATGCGCTGGTCGAGCGGTGCCGGGCCGAGGGTGCCAAGCAGGTGCACTACTTTCCGTTTGCCTGCGACGCCAACCTCCACGCGCGCCAAGTGCCTGGCAGCTTCGATGACGCCGAGTTCAAGGCCGACATCATGTTCGTCGGTGCGTGGGATGAAACGCGCGAGCGGTGGCTTGCAAAGGTTGCCGACGCTGCGGCAGCTCGCGGCTATGACCTCGCGATCTGGGGCCCCAGCGCTTGGAAAACCCACACCAGCAACGCGGCGGTGAAGGCCGCCTGGCGCGGGCGCGGACTCTACGGCGACGAGCTGGCCAAGGCGGTCTGTGCGTCGAAGATTAGCCTCAACTTTCTGCGCGCTCAGAACGTCGGCGCGTGCAACATGCGCACGTTCGAGATTCCGTGCGCGGGCGGCTTCATGCTGCACGAGCGCGCGGCCGACGCAGCGCGGATGTTTCCGCCCGGCGAGGCGTGTGACGACTTCGCTGACGCCACTGAGCTCTTGGCGAAGCTGGACCACTGGCTGGCGCCCGAGCGCGACGCGGAGCGCCAGCAGGTGCGCGACCGCGCCCATGAGCTAAGCGCAAACTTCAGCTACCGCGCGTGGACCCGACAGCTCCTCGACCTCTGGGAAGGCCGCGCGTAGTCCTAGGGGCGCAGCTTCTGCCGGGAGAATTTCGGCGCTGCTAGAGCTAGGGCAACGACAGGCCAAAGAGGCTCGCAGTGCAGTCGCATGGCGCGGGCTGGCAGACCGTGCACTGCTGACCGGTGGCATCATGGAAGCGCTGGTAGAAGCCACGGCACTGACCGAGTGCGGTGAAGCCCGCCCGCAGGAAGAGGTGGCCTGAGTGATGGTCGCCGCCGTGGTGCCAGCTGATGCCGAGCACCGCTGCCACGCCGCGACGCACGACCCAGTCGCCGACCGCGCTCGCAAGTGCTGTCGCAACACCCTGTTGACGAGCCCCGGGAGCCACAAGCAGCTGATTGAAGAGCGCGACGGGCCCCGCGCCAACACGTGCGGCAACGTCGGTCCCGAAAGGCTCTCCGTAGGCCACAGCGTCGAATCTCTCTGGCACCGTCAGGACGGCCAGCCCGACGACGTCGTTGTCGAGGTTCACCGCCACGCGAACGCACCGGTGGGTCTCGGTCAGCCAAGTCTCCACAAGTGCCTTCTCGTCACCGCGCTCGCCAAATGTCTCCGTCATGAGGCCGACCACCGAGTCGATGTCGACGACGGTAGCTGCAGGGTCGAGGATGGCGATGCGACGAGATGGCATGGAATTGCTCGAGGGTGCTGAAGCGGCGTGGAGAGTGTTTGTCCCCTGTCAGCCTGCCACCATGCGCACGGTCGGACGCGCGAACAGTCCCAATGCGCTTAGCTCTCGTCTCGTCTAGGTCTAGTCCCAAAACAAGCGCTGTTTTCGAGCGAGGCGAAGGCGATGCGTTTGCCAGCGGCGTCCGCTGGACGAAGGCGATGCGTGCATCGTCGAGTTCAGGTGAGCGAAGCGAACGCACGGACGTCGCTGGCGAGGGTATCGCCAAAGCCGCAGCCGGAAAGAGCGCTTGTTTTGGG
>CALHXW010000139.1 GCA_938040325.1 uncultured bacterium
GGCCGAATGAAGGCCCTGCGAGCATCGTCGAGTTCGGGTGAGCGTAGCGAGCGCACCGACGCTGCTGGCGAGTGCATCGCGGAAGTCGCAGCCGGAAAGAGCGCTTGTTTTGGGGCTAGTGCCAGAGGCCGATCAGTAGTCGCGCAGCTGCACGACAATCGGCAGGTGGTCAGACCACGGTGGCTGCTTGGCCAAGATCTCGGCATCAGATGGGGTAAACCCGCGGGCGAAGAGGTAGTCGAGGCGGCGACTTGCCCCATCGGCCGGGAACGTGAATCCGGAACCGCCAAGGACGTCCTTGAGCCCTGTAGCTCGTGTCAGCGCGAGTGTCGTGTCGGTGCGGAAGTCTGTCTCCGGTTCGTCGGCGAAGCCGTGCAGCTGCTCGGCTTCAGCGGGCGGTGCGTTGAAGTCTCCGGCAACGATCAGCGGTGCGTCTGCCGGCACCTCCGCCACGACGTCTGCAAGCATCCGTGCGTGGCTCTCACGGTTGGCTTGGTCGAAGGCTTCGAAGTGAACATTGATGACGTGGATGGGCCCATCCGGAGTCCGGACAACGGCCGATTGCAGTGCACGTTCGAGGTAGAAGAGGTTACGCCACCAGGCGTTGGCTTCAGGCTGGGGCAGGGCGTAGCGCTTGCCATCCTCCAGCGGATAGCGCGAGAGCACGCACTGGCCGCTGTGCATCCCGCCGTAGTGCTTGGATGGCGGCCAATAAGGGAAGGGCACATAGTTTTTGATCCAGGTGTCCACGCAGCTCGCATAGCCAAGCCCAAGCTTTGCTTGCAGGTACGCGGCCTGATCGATGTTGTGGCTGCGGCTCGCGTCCCGATCGACCTCTTGCAGGAACACGAGGTCAGCGCTCTTGGCTTGCCCCGCGATACCGTCAAGGTGCGCGATGATGTGGCTGCGTTCCCACGGCCCTGCGCCATCGCCGGCCGGACCGCGGCCGTAGGCGATGTTGAAGGTGACGACCGTGAGGACGCGGGCGTCTGTGTCCCGCGACAAGCTGTCGTCAGCGCCAAGCGTCAGCGTCTGAGCGGGTTCAACAGCCTCGTCGTAGGCAGAGCCGCCGGAAGCCCAGCAGACAAAGAGCACCATGCTCAAGATGAGCACGCCGACACCGTAGAGCAGCCAGCGTAAAGCTCGCCGGAACCGGGCTGGTCGCTGGTCGCTCACGCCGGCCTAGTCCCAAGTCGAGCGCTCTTTCCGGCTGCGGCGACGCCATCGCCAGCGACGTCCATGGGTTCGCTTCGCTCACCTGAACTCGACGATGCACGCATCGTGGTCCGTGTCATCTGTTTCGGCCGCTTGTCCCGGCCGTTCCCAGTGTCATGAGCGCTGGTCATGGTCGTCGCTACACTCACCGACCACTAGACCCCGACGATCGTGCGCGCCTTGAGGAAGTCTTTTTTCGCTTTGGCGATCCACTTCACCGAGATCTCTTTCGGACACGCTGCTTCGCAGTCTTGGGTCCAGCTGCAGTTGCCAAAGCCCTGCTCGTCCATAGCGTCGTACATACGGACGACGCGCTTGTAGCGCTCCGGCTGGCCTTGCGGAAGCATCGCCAAGTGGCCGATCTTGGCCGACGTGAAGAGCTGAGCCGACGCGTTCTTGCACGCTGCGACGCAGGCGCCACACCCAATGCACGTGGCCGCGTCAAAGGCCTCTGTTGCCGCTTCACGGCCAACCAGCACGGCGTTCGCGTCCGGCGCGTTGCCCACGTTGGTGGAGTTGTAGCCACCAGCGGCCTGGATGACGTCGAACGAGCGACGGTCAACCATCAGGTCCTGCATGACCGGGAAGGCGCGCGCGCGCCACGGCTCAAGAACGAGCGTCTGACCCGACTTGAACTTGCGCATGTGCAGCTGACAGACCGTGGTCCCTCGCTCAGGACCATGGGCCTGACCATTGATCATGAAGCCGCAGCTTCCGCAGATGCCTTCGCGACAGTCGTGCTCGAACGTGATCGGACGCTTGCCCTCCTCAAGGAGCTGCTCGTTGAGCATGTCGAGCATCTCCAAAAACGAGAGCGAGGTGGACACGCCGTCGAGCTTGAAGGTCTCAAACTTGCCGCCCGAGCCGGCCGTGTCTTGGCGCCAGACTTCGAGGGTGAGGTTGATGGTGGCTTCACTCATTACTTGTAGCTCCTCTGCGTGAGCTTCACGAACTCAAACTCGAGCGCTTCTTTGTGATGCGTGGGCTCGCTGTCCACGCCGTTGAACTCCCACGCCGAGACGTGCGAGTAGTTTTCGTCGTCACGCAATGCCTCGCCTTCGGGCGTCTGCGACTCTTCCCGGAAGTGGCCGCCACATGACTCGCCGCGGGCAAGCGCATCGCGCGCCATCAGCTCGCCGAACTCCAAGAAGTCGGCAACGCGGTGAGCTTTCTCAAGCTCGACATTCATCGCATCGCCGCTCTTCGGCAGGATCTTGACGTTTTCCCAGAACTCCTGTCGGAGCTCTTGGATGTACGAGATGGTCTCCTTGAGTCCTGCTTCGCTTCGCGACATCCCGACCTTGTCGAGCATCTTGAGCCCGAGGGCGCGGTGGAAGCTGTCGACGGAGCGCTTGCCGTTGATCGACAGGAGCTTGTCGGTGACCGTGGTCACGCGCTCGATGCCCGCGCGGCACTCTTGGTGGTCGGCACCGATCGCGGCACGAGGGCCTTTCTTCGCGAGGTAGCCACCGATGGTGTACGGCAGCACGAAGTAGCCGTCAGCGAGTCCCTGCATCAGCGCGCTCGCGCCGAGTCGGTTGGCACCGTGGTCGGAGAAGTTCGCCTCGCCGCAGACGAAGAGACCAGGGAGGTTGCTCATGAGGTTGTAGTCAACCCAGAGGCCGCCCATGGTGTAGTGCGGCGCAGGGTAGATCCGCATCGGCACGTCGTAAGGGCTCTCGCCGGTGATCTTGTCGTACATGTGGAAGAGGTTGCCGTAACGTGCCTCGATGGCGTCCTTGCCATCGCGGGCAATGGCGTCGCGGAAGTCGAGGTAGACGCCACGTGCGCGCTGGTCGAGACCCGTCTTGGCACCCACACCCAGCCCGTCGTCGCAGACGTACTTGGCGTTGCGGCTGGCCACGTCTCTGGGGACCATGTTGCCAAACGTTGGGTACTTCTCTTCGAGGTAGTAGTAGCGCTCGGCGTCCGGGACCTGATTGGCCGGCCGGGACTCGCCTTCCTTGCGCGGGATCCACACCCGTCCGTCGTTTCGTAGCGACTCGCTCATCAGCGTGAGCTTCGACTGCTTGTCGCCATGGACAGGGATGCAGGTCGGGTGGATCTGGGTGTAGCAGGGGTTGGCCATGTAGGCCCCGTGCTTATGGGCCCGCCAGCCGGCAGTGACGTTGCACTTCATCGCGTTGGTGGAGAGGAAGAACACGTTCGAGTAGCCGCCCGTGCAGAGCACGACGGCGTCCCCGGTCACTGTGTCGAGCTTGCCGTTCTTGAGGTCACGAACCACGACGCCACGGGCTTCGCCGTCCACGACGACGAGATCGAGGACGTCTTTGTACGTCAGCAGGTTCACGCCACCAGTGTCGACCTGCCGCATGAGCGAGGAGTAGGCACCATAGAGCAGCTGCTGGCCGGTCTGACCACGGGCGTAGAAGGTGCGTGACACCAACACGCCGCCGAAGGTGCGGTTGGCAAGCGTCCCGCCGTACTCGCGTGCGAAAGGCACGCCCTGGGCTGCGGCCTGGTCGATGATGTTGGCGCTGACCTCGGCGAGTCGATACGTGTTCGACTCCCGCGAGCGGTAGTCGCCGCCCTTGATGGTGTCGTAGAACAGTCGGTAGGTGCTGTCGCCGTCGTTCTGGTAGTTCTTGGCCGCGTTGATGCCGCCCTGAGCCGCGACGCTGTGGGCGCGTCGGGGGCTGTCGTGGAACGTGATCGCGGTGACCTTGTAGCCGAGCTCCGCCATGGTCGCAGCGGCGGACGCCCCGGCCAGGCCGGTTCCGACAACGACGACGTGGAACTTTCGCTTGTTGATGGGTCCGACGAGCTTGATGTTGCCTTTGTGGCGAGTCCAGCGCGTCTCAAGAGGCCCGGTTGGGCAGTTCGATTGCAGTGTCATGCGTGCCTCTCTAATCAGCGGACGAGGATCCACAGGGGAATCGATACGAAGCCAACGGCCAACACGATGGCCAGACCGAGGCCGCCCTTCTCAATGATGGGCGTCCAGCGTGGGTGATCGAAACCCAGCGAACGGAATGCGGCTTGAACCCCGTGAAAGAGGTGCCATGCCACCAGCACGCTGCCGACCATGTAGAGCAGCGCGTGGAGCGGGTTGCTCAAGGTGTCGATAATCGCACCCTTCACGTCCTTGAACTCGCCCTTCATCGGCAGGTCATCGTGGGCCAGCCGGAAGTCGAAGATGTGGACGATGACGAACGCCATGAGAAGCAAGCCGCCAATGAGACTTGTCTTGCTGGCGAGCACACGGGCTAGGCTCCGGTCTTGCTTGCTGGCGTGCTTCTTGTAGCCGACGTCGCCGCGCGCCTTCTTGTTGTCGAGCACCAACCACAGCACGAGGCCGATATGGAGCGGGAAGAGGATCAGCAGCCCGACGTCACCGAGCACGATGAACCACGAGTCATGGAGCGCGTGGGCGTACTCGTTGAGTGCGTCCGACGATGCGAAGATCTGTAGGTTGCCGATCAGGTGAATGACCAAGAAACCCACGAGCGCGAGCCCGGAGAGTGCGGCGAGAGCCTTGCGGCCGGTGCCTGTCTTAAGCGTGCGCGTCAGCCAGCTCAAAGTCGACCTCCCTGTGCGCGGTGTTGAAGTACGCGACACCATGCCGCGCGCAGCATCCATCGCAGATTCCACCGAGGTCGACAACCCCTTGTCGAAAGGGAATCGACCGATAGGCAGCACGTCACGGGGACCTCGCTTCGACGAACCGCGCTCAGCGCTCGTCGATGACCACCCGTAGCCCTTCGGCGGGCGCACCCATCGCCGAGGCCGACGACGTGGTCGCCGGTGGCGCCGGTGCGGCTGATTCTTGGAGGTGGAACGTGGCGGCACCATGACGGCTTCGGCTGGCCGCGAGGGCCTCATCGGCTGCCCGTCGGTTGTCGAACGGACGGACCTCAAAGACCGCAGGTGTTGGAAGCGCATGAACGACTCTGCCGTCCCGCAAGAACGAGGTGACGCCGTTGGACTCGCGCTGGTCGTCGGCTCGAACAACGAAGCTCTTTGCCGGCGCAAAGCCCGCCGCGACAAGGACGAGGAAGTGGTTCATGACTGGGCCTCCTGCGCGGTCAGGACCGTGTCGACGAGCGTGCGCATCGCGTTCGGTGCGAAAGGCTTGGCAAGCCACGAGAGCTGGTGGCGCTGCGTGTAGTCGAGAAACTCGGGCACATCGGTCGCACCCGTCACGAAGATGAAGCGCCCCGCGTGGTCCGTCGACGTCTCAGCCACGGTGCTGTGCAACGCCATCCCATCCATCGAGGGGAGGGTGAGGTCGCAGATCACCGCTGCGAATGTCGACCCCGACAGCATGGCCAACCCTTCAGCTGAGCTTGGGGCGTAGTGGACCTCATGAGACTTGAGGATTCTGGTGACAAGCACCCGCATCGCCGGGTCGTCGTCGATTAGCAACACTCGGGCCATGAGAGGGCTCCTCTGGGGTCGCAGCTGCTAGCTCAGTGCCGCGCAAGCAGCGCTCGACCCTAGCAGTGTCGACGGGTTTGCGACACTCGACGCAGGGGCCTTTGGCCCGCGCGCTAGGTATCCGCTATGAGCGCCGAGCGGCGTGGTGACAGGGCTGACGTGATGTCATCGTCGACGCTCAAGCCGCTCACAAGAGCCGCCGCGACCCTGCCGACGGCCAACGACGTCGTCATGCCGTGACCGCCGAGACCAGCGACCCACCAGAACCCCTCAAGGGTCCCGTCTGCGCCGACGGCGAAGCGTCCGTCAGGGGTCATGACGCGCAGTCCTGCCCAGCCGCGAGCTGGGCGAGCGTCTGATAGCCCAGGCACGGCGTGGGAAAAGTGGGCTGCCAGGTGTTCACGAGCGCCGGGATCGGTCGGGCAGTCGCCGTCGAACCATGGGGTCTCGTCGCACGCGCACATCAAGAGGCCGTCACCTTCTGGTCGGACGTACCAACCGGCGGACACATCCCAGATGAACGGCGCGTTGCGCGGTAGGAGGGCATTGGCAGTGGTGACGTGAAGGTGACGTCGGACGGGCGTGAGCGCGAGCGGTGGGCAGTCGGCGTAGCTGGCAATGGTGTTTGCGGCGAACCCAGCAGCGTTGATAACCGTGCGTGTGGCGATCGGACCATGGCTGGTGGAGACGGATGCGACGCCGGCGCGGTCGCGCTGAATGCCGGTGACACGCACTCCGAGCTGCACAAGGCCGCCACGGCTGCGCGCTCGGGCCGATAGAAGGGTGAGGAGCGCGTGAGGATCCGCCACGCCACAGCTCGGCGATAGGACGCCAGCCTCCAGCGTTGCCCCCCGAAGAGCCGGCCAGCGAGAGGTCAGCTCGCTCGGCTCGAGTCGGCGCAGAGAGTCTGCGAGCCGGGGGAGCCCACCTGCTGCGACCATGAGCGCGTCCACGTCTTCGTTAGAGCCGACCAGCAAGCCGCCGCGCTGGTCAAGCACCTCGAATCCGCCGGCGTCTCGCAGCTCACGCATCGCCGTGACGCTCTCATGAGCCAGGCGCGTCAGGACCGGGTCTTCGATCACCTGGCGCGCCATGGCGGCATTGCGGCCGGAGCTATGAACGCCGAGGTGGGACTCTGCGTCGAGCACGACGACCGACGCCGCACCGGCTTCAGCAAGCGCAGCGGCCGTGCTGAGGCCTGCAAAGCCAGCGCCGATGACAACGGCATCAGCGTGTGTTGGGAGGGCGCTCACGGCGGTGGAATACCCAAGTTTTGGCGAGATTCCAACGCTGCCCGGCGGAATCCCGCCTGCGGCTGACGCGGTCCGAACTGGCAACAGAGGTGCCAGCGCAGAGATGGGGGGGGCCAGGTTCCGAGGATCTTGCTTTCAGGTCAAACGCTTAGGCCTCGCGAGTTGGGTCGTTTTTTAGACAGCTCGATCCGGCGCCCTTACACCCGAAGGTGTGTTCCGGCGATGTCACGCCGGCCGCGGGGAGGGCGCCATGAGTAGCGAGTCGATTGAGTATTGGGGAGCCGACGAGCAGCGCTCGTCGTTTATCGTGGTCACAGAGACGTCCAAGCGCGGCGTGAGGTGCGTGTCCGTTGCCTGGGAACGGCAAGGCCGGGGCATCACGGTGAGCTACGACCACACGGACCCAGATGCGTCCGACCCGCGGGAGGCCCTCAACGCCCTCGCGCCCGACGTTGCGTTCCTGCCGCTTGAGGAGGACGACGCCAAGACCGCGCTCAAGCGCGCGGTGGTGATGAGCCGCATTGCGAGTCGCGCGGTGCCGACGTGGCTCTTCGAAGAGAAGGCCTTGCTGGGCGAGCTCCGTGCCGCATCGGTCGACGATGGCCCAGTCTACAGCTGTGGCGGCTGCGGCGAGGGACTCGACAGCGGCCGAGCCCTTCGCATCGCACGCGCGCCGGGACGGCTGCCACTGCTGCGGACCTGCGCATCATGCGGCGACGCTGCGAGCGTCGATGACGACCATCTCACGCGTGGTTGGCTCAGCGTGTATGCGCGCGAGCCCCGACGTGCGATGGTCCACGCGGCCTTGGCTGAGAGAGCCCGGGCGCGACGGCCCGACGTTCAGGCGTTGCGGGGGGCATCTCTGTTGATGCTCGCCAACCCGATTCAGGGCGCGCACTGCTTGCGTGAGGCGGTTGCCTGCGACCCGCGATGCGCCGAGTGGCGACTCTTCTACGCCCAAGCTCTTGTCCACTGCGGCCTCTACGCGAGCGCCTGCGCCGAGCTTCAGGAAGTCGGCGTGGCGCGACAGCGCTACGCAAACGTCGCCTCGTCGCTGGCAACGCTCCTCAAGCGATCGCTCGACACGTCTGCGCTCGACAACATCGAGCGAGAGCGGGGGATGCTCTCGGCCCTTGTGGCCATGAACTCGGGCGATACGCGGGGCGCTAACACGCTGGTGCAGGCGCTCTCGTCGACACCCGGCGATGCAGACGCCGTGCGTGAGCTCTGGCGCACGGTCATGTCGCGCTACGCCAACGCATCAAGCGCACTGGATGACCGAATCACGACGGGGTTTAGCGCACTTCACGCGACCTAGCTCGCGTCGGTCGAGCGCACACTGAGACCACAAGGGCCCGCTCAAACGAGCGGGCCCTTGTCTATTTCACAGAGCGCGCGGCCGGCTGCGGCCCCATTGCCGCCGAGAGACCCGCTGAGATGACAAAGGGCCCGCTCAAACGAGCGGGCCCTTGTCTATTTCACAGAGCGCGCGGCCGGCTGCGGCCCCATTGTCGCGGTGTTCGGCGCCTATTGCCTCCGGCACAGGTCGCTTCGGCCAAGAGACCCGCCGAGACGACGAAGGGCCCGCTCAACGAGCGGGCCCTTGTCTGTCTTCGCTAGCGAGCGGTCGGCTACGGCCGAATCACGACGCTTCGCGAGGCACCTTCAACGGCGGAAGCGTCGCGGTTGATAATGACCTGGCAGCGGAAGCCGTAGACCTCTTTGACCTTGAAGGTGCCGACGCCCGAGATGTTGACGCGCGAGCCGACCTTCACGCCGTGCTTGCGGCCCTTGTTGATCGAGACCTGGGTCTTGCCGCCACCCAGCGACTGGATGAGCGTGATGGTGCCGCGGACAGACGACGGTCCCGACGGGGTCGGCGTCGGCGTCGGCGTCGGCGTCGGCGTTGGCGCTGCATTCCTCACGCACGTTGAGCCGGAGCAGTAGTAGCCCGAACCGCATGCCGGGCTGCAGCCGACTGGCTTCGGCTTTTCAACACAACGGCCGCGGCGGCACTTCGTACCGGACGGGCAGCGCTTCTTGTAACACGGGTCCTTGACGCACTCGTTTTGCTTCTTGTCGCAGTACTCGCCGCGGGGGCACTTGCCGCCGCAGTACTTCTCGCACTTGTTGTTGACGCAGACGCGGTTGCGCTTGCACTTCGGCTCGCAGAGGTCCGCCGGGATGGTCGAGACACACTCGCCTTCCTGGCACTCGGCGTTCTCGCCGCAGTCCACACCCTCGCACGGGTCCTTCGGCGTGACCTCCACTTCAAACGAGATCTTGTAGGGCGCTTTGCCCTTCTTCGCCGAGACCTGCACGAGGTACTGAGCGTCAGGCGTGACGTCGAACGGGAGCAGGTAGTTGTTCTCGTCGGGGGTGATGGCCTCGGTCACGATCGCCGGTGGTCCGGTGCTCGGGAAGACGGCGATCTCGCCACCTGTGAGTCCGTGGGTTCCCTTGAAGGGGTCGCCGATGGTGACCTTGATCTTGCCTTTGCCTTCGTCGAGCGAGGAGACGGCTTTCCAGTCGACGAGGTCGTTCATCTCGACGTTGAGGCCGTCGTCGACCTCGAGGTCCATCGGAATGCGAGGCAGGTCCGACCGGCTCGGATCGTTGTCGGTGTCGGGTGGCGGCGGCGTGCCACAAGCAACCATGAGGGCCCCGAAGGTGCCAATGGTCATCATCAAGGTGTTCAATCGCATACTAGGCCGCTCCTTCTCGCGTTCTCTGGACCCGTAGTGACCGCAGCACTCCGGCAGTCATCTACATTGCTACCCGTTAACACACGACTCACGCTGCGCCAATTCCCCTCTGGCGGTGCGGCATGCGGCCACCACGGGCCGGCGTGATGCCGCGCATCGCCTGTCAGGGCGCTGCTAGCTGGGTGCTCGAGCTCGGTGACAACGCGCATCCCTGCCGCCACGTTCGGTGCCGGCGTCATGCAGCGGGCGGCGGCTTCGGTGGATGGACGGTTTTAGCGACCGATGGCGATGATCGCGGTGCGCCGCGCGCATCATCTGATGCGATCGCTGGCTTTCCCCGAGCAGACCAGCGCGACGTTCGCGAGCGGCCCAAGCGCAGCGACTTCAACGCAGCTGCCGCCCGGTGGCTGAGCCTACGGAAGTCCATGTTGTAACCAATGGGGCAGCGTGTTAGATGCGGCGCGTTCACTGGTGAGGGCCATGCCCCGAGGACGAAGACCACATGGAATACGGCGCAACCCTAATCCCAGGCGACGGAATCGGCCCGGAAGTGACCGAGGCGACTGTCCGGGTCCTCGAGGCGGTGTGTCCGAGCATCCGCTGGGAACGTGTCGAAGCTGGCGCTGGCGCGTTCGAAAAGCTCGGAACGCCACTGCCGCAGTCGGTCATCGACAGCGTCAAGCGTAACCGCATTGCCCTCAAGGGCCCGCTCACCACGCCGGTCGGCAAGGGCTTCTCAAGCGTCAACGTGGCGCTGCGCAAGGCGCTTGAGCTCTACGTGAGCTTGCGGCCTGTCGACAACCTCAGCGGCGTGAAGACCCGGCATGACAACGTCGACTTTGTGGTCTTTCGCGAGAACACCGAGGGGCTCTACGCCGGCATCGAGCACGAGCCAGTGCCAGGTGTGATCGAGAGCCTTCGCGTCTCGACCGAGAAAGCCTGGCGGCGCTTTGTGCGCTACGCCTACGAGTGGTGCCGCTACAACGGCCGCCGCCGGATTCACCTCGTCCACAAAGCCTCGATCATGAAGCTGTCGGACGGCCTCTTCTTGGAGGTCGCGCGCGAGATCGCGACCGACTACCCCTACATCGAGACCAACGACATCCTCGTCGACAAGCTCTTCATGGACATGGTGCTCGACCCGACGCAGTTCGACGTCGTCATCATGGGCAACCTCTTCGGCGACCTTGTCAGCGACCTCGGCGCCGGCCTTGTCGGCGGCCTGGGCGTCGTGCCGGGCGCCAACATCGGCGACAACTGCGCCATCTTTGAAGCGGTCCATGGCAGCGCGCCAGACATCGCCGGCAAGGGCCTTGCCAACCCCATCGCGCTGCTTCGGTCAGGGGTCATGATGCTTGAGCATATCGGCGAGCGCGCAGCCGCCGCCAACGTCGACCAAGCGATTCGCTCGGTCCTAGAGCGCGGTGAGGTTCGCACGGGCGACCTTGGGGGCCGCGCAACCACGCGCCAGATCACCGACGCCATCATCGCGGAGCTATCGTAATGGGACACACCGTCACGCTTATCCCGGGCGACAGCATCGGGCCGGAGGTGGCAGAAGCCGCCAAGAAAGTCATCGCCGCAGCCGGTGTCGACATTGTCTGGGAGGAGGTCGTCGCAGGTCAGACGGCCGTCGCGTCAGGCGGCGTCGCCATTCCGCCGGAGGTGATTGCCTCCGTCGAGAAGAACAAGGTCGCGCTCAAGGGCAAGTTCTCAACCCCCGTAGGCGAGGGCTACGAGAGTCCGAACGTGGTCTTGCGAAAGGAGCTGGGGCTCTACGCCGCGGTCCGTCCGATCAAGAGCCAGCCAGGCTTTCCGTCGCGCTATGAGGATGTCGACTTGGTCATCGTCCGCGAAGCCACGGAAGACGTCTACTCGGGCATCGAGCACCAGGTCGTCGCAGGCGTGACGCAGAGCATCAAGATCACGACGAAGGTCGCCTGTGACCGCGTCGTGCGTCTCGCGTTTGAGTACGCCAAGGCGCATGGCCGCAAGAAGGTCACGCTCGTGCACAAAGCCAACATCATGAAGAAGTCCGATGGGCTCTTCCTTCGATGCGGCAAGGAGATCGCGGGCGACTACCCCGACATCGCGTTTGAAGCGCTGATCGCAGACAACATGTGCATGCAGCTGGTGAAAGACCCGAGCCGCTATGAAGTCGTCGTCGCGCAGAACCTCTTTGGCGATCTGATCAGCGATCTTGGGGCCGGCGTCGTCGGTGGCATCAGCAATGTCTGGGGCACCATGGTCGGCGACCGTGACATCCACGTGTTCGAGTGCATCCACGGGATCGCACCGGAGCTTGTCGGCAAGGGCGTGGCGAATCCGTTGCCGCTGCTCCGTGCAGCGATCGCAATGCTGCGTCACCTCAAGGAAGACGCCGCGGCTGACCGGATCGAAGCTGCGGTTGTGGCCGCCGCCGAGGCCGGCGACGTCACCGCCGATCTTGGGGGAACGTCAACGACCGACGAGTTCGTTGCAGCGTTGGTCAGTCGGTTACGAGGGTAGGGGGCTTGCCTTCGGAGAAAGGCGAGTAGGGCGTCCCCTGGTTGACGTCGAAGTCGAACTCGGCGCCGAAGTCGGTGCCAACGATCTCGCCTGTCCTCGTGTTGAGTACGTCGAATGCCATCGTCCCGCGGATGTGGCCGCCGTCGTAGAGCAAGAACTGCTCGAACGTGACCGTTCCGTTGGTCGCCATGAGGTTATCAGCGAAGCGCGGGCAGCGCGCGAAGAGGACGAGACCGGCTCGGATGTCGCTGTCGAACTCCACGGGTGTTGTGAACGGCTCGCTTCGGTCGGCGGGCGCGTAGCGACTCACATCGCTGATCGTGATGCCGAGCTGATCGGTTCGATGCGACTCGTGAAAGACAGGGGCGAAGCGCAGCGTTAGCACGTCAAGCTCGAGCTCGAACGCCATGAAGCGCAGCGTGAGATCGAAGTCCTGCCAGGTCTCTGGCTGCCCCAGACCATCGCAGTGTTGGACGGTGAGGCCGGTTCCCCAGACCCGTCCGCTCCCTTGCTCACAGCCTGCGATCATCAGGCACGCTGCCGCGCCGAACGCCGCGATGCAGTTGTTGAGCCACATCTTGTGTCGCTGCCTGGTGGGGCTCGCGGGAGCGAGCGTCGTTCTCTTCAGCCTCATGTTTCCATGTTGGTTGGAGCGATGGTTGAACGCAAGGTGACACGTGACCACGCCTTGTGCTATCTGCGCGGCGACGAGACGAAGGAGAGCCTCAATGCGCATCTATCGTGAACGAATCCCAGCGATCTCGCAGGGAATTGTCGACGGGCTGATCAAGGACGAGTTGATTGAGGTGGAGGCTGAGTTTCGCGGCGAGGTCGAACTCGACGTGGAGAGCGTGCTCAAGGAGTACCGCCGCGCCGACTACGAGCTCACCGAGAAGGCTCGCGATCTCGTGTCACAGCGAGGCCTCGACTACTCACACACGTTCAAGCTGAAGTCGCGGCTTGCCAACGAGCGTAAGTTCTCGCTCGGCGAAGAGGCGATCGACTGGATCACCAACCAGATCGTCGAGATTCTCCTCCAGAGCCGGAACGTCGAAGAGGTGTTCGGCGAGGACCACGAGCTGCGTCGTTCGATCGCGCCGGTCCTCAAGAAAGAGCTCAACGTCGACTCCGAGCTCGATCGCGAGGTCAAAAAGCGCATTCGCAACCTCAGCGAAGGCACCAGCGACTACGACGTGCAGTACCAGCAAACGCTGGAGCAGCTGCGCTCAGCCAACAAGCTCGAGTAACGCCGAGGCCCGCTCTGGCGGGTGCCAGCAGCGACATCGAGGCGCTCAGACCGTGCGCCGTCGTGGCGTTGGACGTCGATTCGGTGATTTCTCGTTGGAGTTCAGCCGTCTTCGGTACTAGTTGTAGAGGTCGGAAGTCGTTCCGATCGCGCTGCGCACAGATAGCAACGTCATCGTGGCCGTCTCTCGATACCCCGAGCAACGTCGTCGCTTGGCCGGATGGCCGAGCCGCGACGACTCCAGAGCACCCCCTCTGGCATCTACAACTAGGCTCAATGCCTTCGGAGAGCACCCATGCGTTCAAAGATCGCGGCCATCGTCCTGTTGGCGGCTTGCGGTGGAGATGCCGACTCATCGGGCGGCAATGGCCAAGACGGTGGCGACGACGCTACGACCGACACGGGCGAGACCAGCGACACCTCAGCGGGTGATTGCACACCTGGCCAGCTTGTCTGCGCCGATCCGCTCACGGTCGGCTCTTGCACCGCCTCTGGCGTGCTGGCGTCCGCACCGTGTCCGGAAGCGCAGGGCTGCGAGGCTGGGGTGTGCGTGCCACAGGTCTGCGTCCCCGGCGAAGGCCGCGGCGAGTGTCTCTCGCCGACAAGCCATGAGATCTGTAGTCCATCAGGCGCCCGCTGGGATGTGGTGAACTGTGGTCCGGGCGCGACCTGTAAGAACGGGGCGTGCGCCGGACAGCTCTGCATCCCTGGCTCGAAGGTCTGCGCTGGCTTCACGCAAGTGCGTGAGTGTAACGAGGCGGGCGATGCGTTCATCGACCTAGGTGCTTGCCCGAACGGAGGCACCTGCTCCGATGGCGAGTGCATCAGCCCGTGCGACGCCAACATCAAGAACGGCTCCTACCTCGGCTGCGAGTACTGGGTGCTCGATCTCGACAACATTGAGGAAGCCGAGTTTCAGCCGGTTGGCGTTGTTGTCAGCGTGCCTGCCGGAGGCGAAGCAACAGAGGTTCGGATGACGTCATCGGCGACCGGCCAGCTGGTCACCGCGGCCGAGCTGGGCGTCAGCGACCTCTTCGTGTCCCCCGGGCAGGTGAAGGTCTTTAGCCTTCCAACCGGCCATGACATCGACGGGACGTCTCGCTCCGCGCGCTCGTTCCGGCTGCTGACGACGTCCCCCGTGACCGTCCATCAGTTCAATCCGCTCAACGGCTCGGGGGTGTTCAGCAATGACGCGTCCTTGTTGTTGCCGGCGGCTGTGACCGGCAAAGAGTATCTTGTCATGGCGTGGCCCCATCGCGATGAAGGAACGGTCCTGCGCGGGTTCGTCACGATCGTTGCGACCCAGCCTGGCAACACCGTGGTCGAGCTTGTGTCGACATCGACGATCGCGGCCGGTGGCAACATCGCCGGGATCCAGGCCGGCGAGTCCATGACCTTCACGCTTGCTGCAGGCGAGGTCGTCAACCTTGAGACAGGCGGGGCCGACGGTCAGGACCTCACGGGGACCCGCATTCTTGGAAGCCAGCGCTTCAGCGTGATCGCCGGACACGAGTGCGCGAACGTGCCGGTGGGCATCTCGGCCTGCGACCACATCGAGCAACAGCTCTTCCCGGTCGAGACCTGGGGCAACATCTACATCGCTGACGGCTTCGAGCCGCGTTCGGCGTCACAGATCGATATCTGGCGCGTGATGGCTGGCGCCAACGAGGTTTCGGTGACCACCGACCCGCCGGTGCCCGGCTACGAGTCGTTCGTTCTGCAGAAGGGGCAGTGGGTTCAGTTTGCGGCCCAGGGCTCGTTTGCGGTCTCCGGTGACGGGCCGATCTCTGTCGGTCACTATCTGTCGGGCTCTGCCTATCCGGGGGCCGACAAAGTCTGCGAGGGGCTCTCTGGCGACACTGGCCTGGGTGACCCAGCATTCTCGCTGGCGGTACCGGCGACACGCTACCTCACGGAGTACTCCGTGCTCACGCCGACCGGCTACGAGCAGGACTACCTCAACATCATCGCCAGGCCCGACACCACCATCATGGTCGACGGCGTGGCGCTGGCCGAAGCGCTCAAGCCCGTCGGCGCGAGCGGGTGGGCGACAGCGACGATCGCTGTTGACCCAGGCGTTCACAACGTCGAGGGGAGCGCGCCCTTTGGGCTGACGGCCTATGGCTACGACTGCGATGTGAGCTATGCCTATCCAGGCGGGCTCCAACTCCAAGGCACAGGAGACAGCCCATGAGAGTCCACTGGATACACGGAGCGATAGCCGGGATCCTCGCGCTCGGCGCAGCAGCCTGCAGCGACGATGAGGGCTCGCCTGTTGATGGCGACTGTGTTCCCGACTGTGCTGGTCTGACCTGCGGCAGCGATGGCTGCGGTGGATTCTGTGGTGTCTGTGTCGGAGACATGTTCTGCGTGGCCGGGCAGTGCACCGCTGGCGATGTCGGTGGGCCGACGGACACGGCGCCTGACACGGACACCTCGGCGCCGTTGGACCCGGCCGCCGACGGCGACCAAGACGGAGTACCCAATGGCGAGGACAACTGCCCGGGGATCTTCAATCCAGACCAGGGTGACCTCGACGAGGATCGCCTAGGCGACGGCTGTGACAACGACGTCGACGGCGACGGTGACGACAACGTGGTCGACTGCGCGCCGCGTGCGCCGACCGTTGGCCCGTCCGCGCCAGAGCTCTGCAACAACGGGGTCGACGACGACTGCGACGACACGGTGGACGAAGAAGACGCGTCGGACTGCGAGGGCTATTACATCGACACCGATGGCGATGGCGCGGGCGTCACCTCGACGCGGCGCTGCCTATGCGGTCCAGACGGCGACCACGTCGTCGTCGTCGCTGGCGACTGCGATGATGGCGATGCGAGCCGGGGTCCGCTGCAGCCGGAGGTCTGTGACAACATCGACAACGACTGCAACACCCTTATCGATGAGGGCTGCGACGATGACGGAGACGGCTACTGCGATGACGCGATGGTGCTGGTCGGTGCCTCGTCGGCTTGTCCGCTTGGCGGCGGTGACTGCTACGACTACTCGGCCCTGGTCAGCCCAGCTGCGACCGAGATCGAAGGCGACGGACTCGACAACGACTGCGACGGCGAAAAAGCCGGCGAGCAGGTCGTCGAGCTCGCACCGGACTGCCCAGCCAACTGCGTGGGCGGAACCGAAGACGCGTTCTTGTGCGCAGCCGAGATCTGCTATCCCGACCTCGTCTTGCTGAAGTCGGTCGCCAGCCTCAACGGGACAGCGATCACCAATCACTGGGGGGGCATTCAGCAGTGGGGTAGCCCGTCCAACGATCTCGCGCCGATTGCTGGCAACTCGTACGCCATGCTCGGCACTGGCAACTACCTGGTCTCAGATCACGACGCATCCCCGGGTGGAACCGCATTCGGCGGGATCGACGACCCCTTCGATCCCTCACCGCAGCAGATGTACGACGCCATCGAGTTTCGGGTCGTGTTGAAGGCTCCGCCTGGTGCCACTGGCTTTTCCCTCGACTACATCTTCATGTCGGCGGAGTACGAGGAGTTCATCGGCGATATCTTCAACGATCGCTTCTACATCATCATGAAGGCCCCCCAAACGACGGGCAATCAGCCGACGATCATCAACTTCACGAACTGCTCCAAGCCCAACGAGTACTCCGACTTTGTCGAGGCAGGCCAAGCGTGGTGCTACATCGCCATCAACACCGCGTTTAGCGAACCGTGCAACAATCCCGTCACCGACATCTCAGGGACCGGGCATGAGTGCGGCTTTGGCTCGTCGACGGGCTGGTTGTCCACGTCGTGGCCGATCAACGCCAACGAGCAGTTTGAGCTGACCTTCCACATCCACGACACGGCTGACAGCCGGTGGAACTCCCACGTGCTCCTCGACAACTTCCGTTGGGAGGGAGGCGTGTTTACTCAAGGGACGTTCTCACAGAACTGAGGCGTTACGAGCCCTCAACGACCGGGACGTCATCGCGGCTTGCCGCGACTTGCGCGTGTTCGGTCGGCGCTGCTTTTGGTATAGCGCTCTACACTCTGACCAGCAGGCAAGGAAATCCATGGGACTCTTCGGCATTGGCGGCGGCGGCGGAAAGCTCGCGAGACACGAGAAGAAGCTGACGAATGCCTACATTCAGACGGCCGAGCGCAAGCGGATCATGGCGGTGCTGGCTGACATGCAGAGCGAGGACGCTCTATCGGTCTTGCTCAAGCGCTTCACCTACCGGACCGAGGGCTCGATCGTCGACGAGGAAGAGAAGGAGCTTGCCTACCACTACCTCATGGAGGCGGGTCCGCGAGCCATCGGGCCGATCGAGCGCTTCGTGGCAGAAAATGACGGCGTGTACTGGCCGCTGAAGGCGCTGCGTTCGTTGGCCGGAGATGAGCACGCGGTTGAGCTCCTGTTGGGCGCGCTCGATCGGGCATCCCTGCTCGACAATCGCGTCAACGAGCAGAAGGCGCAGCTTGTCAGCAACTTGCGAGACTTCCCTCATCCGAAGGTGCGCGACCGACTCGTCGAGCTGACCAAGGACGAAGACGATGATGTGCGCATCATGGCTCTCGACGGTTTGATGACATACGGCAAGGACGACGCCCTCGGGATCATCGTCGAACGCATTCTCGACCCCGAGGAGTCGTTGCGGACCAAGTCGGTCCTCTACGAGCAGCTGGTGGACCTTGAGTGGCCACTGACCGACTGGGTTGAGCAACTGGAAGAAGCGGCCGTCCTACCTCAGCACTACCGCGTTGGTGGTGGTGACAAGCTGGTGCGGACCTAGGCGCCTGCGCCAACCGCATCCACAAAAACATCTGCCCCGAACAGGGGCGAAGGGGCGGGCAGTGCGCACGCCACGAGCAAGGAGAAGCACATGCCGGTCGAGCGCTATTGGGTCACACGACCAGGGCTCTTGCGTTTGAGGCAACGCCTCCGCGAGATCAAAGAGGTCGATCGGCCTCAAAACGTCCGCGACATCGAGGACGCGCGGGCTCACGGCGATCTCAAGGAGAACGCGGAGTACCACGCAGCCAAGGAGCGTCAGGGATTTCTCGATGGTGAGATGCGGGGTATTGAAGACAAGCTGAGCCGCGCTCAGGTGGTCGACCCTCTCACCCTCAGTGGCGACCGGGTGGTCTTCGGCGCGACGGTCACCGTGCTCAACATCGATACGGACGAAGAGGTCACCTACCAGATCGTCGGCGAGGACGAGAGCGACATCAAGCTTGGCCGCATCAGCTACAAGGCACCGCTTGCTCGTGCACTCATCTCGAAGTCAGAGGGTGACGAGGTTGTCTTCAATGCACCAGGTGGCGCACGCAACTTCGAGATCATGGAAGTGACGTTCGTCTCGCTCGAGTGATCCGCGCGGAGCGGTGCGCAGACGGCGCGAGCGTTCTCTTCCGGGCTGAAGGTGCGACGGAGACGGACGCGGTGGGCCGCGCGCTCGCAGGGATTCTGCAGGTTGGAGACGTCGTGCTGCTGAGAGGCCCGCTCGGGGCTGGCAAGACCACGCTCGCGCGCGGCTTGTGCGGTGGGCTCGGCGTGCCGCTCAGCCTGGTCTCAAGTCCGACCTATTCGCTCATGAACCGCTATCACGGCACGCGCGGTGCAGTAGCCCACGCCGATCTCTACCGATTGGCAGACGCGAGCGAAGGAGCCGGCATCGGACTCGATGACGTGCTTGACGGTGGTTGGGTGGTCCTGATCGAGTGGCCCGAGCGGATTCTATGGCTTCGCGATGAGGCGAGCCTCGAGGTCACCATCGAGATCGCGGCTGGCGCGAACGGCACGCCTGGCGCAGCCCGCACGGTCACGGTCGCGGCGCTTGATCCTGAGCTTGAGGACTCGCTTGCGCAGCTGGTGACGCGCCATGGGCGTCTTCAGTGTTAGAGTCGGCGTAGAACACACCCTGGACGACACCAACAAAGATGGACACAACAAGCCAGGCGACAACAGCAGCCCATAGCGCGAACACGACCCAGCGCATGCGGCTCTTGCTTTCGGGCGTTTGCTCGTGGGCGACCATGGCGAGTGTCTACCGCTGCCTACAAGCGTGGTCAAGGCGGCGGGGTGAGCGGTCGCGCTCGCCGCAGCTCGACCTTTGGGCCCGAGCGGGGCTCGCCGCTGCGGTCGTCGCTGCGGGGTTGCTGCCCGGTAGCGCGTATGGCCAGGCGACCGACCCGCCGTCGTACCGCCTGGACACGACCCGAGGCCCGGTGGCCTCGTCGTCGCGCATCGTCGGGGTTGGCGGTGCGTTCACCGGAATTGCTGAGGGCGTTGACGCCGCCAGCCTAAACTCGGCTGCGCTTGCGAACCGCCCCGAGCGCTCGACGTCGTGGTTCGACTACGACTTCTCTCTTGGGTTCTCGCTCACGCCTGGCTCGCAGGTCGACCTCGACGGGGACGGTCGAGCCGTCGGCGACAGCTCAGACCTCAACCTGGTGGACTTCGGGCTGTCACTTCAGTTCGACACGCTGGCGATCGGCATCCTGGTCAAGCTCATCTCGTACCAAGCAGACGAGATTGATCTGGTGGCGCAACAGGACGTGAAGCTTGGGGTGGCCTACGCCTTTGGTGATGGCGAGCTCTTGGTTGGGACCGGGATCAACGTGCGTTCGATCAACGTCGGTGCGGGCGACGGCGGTCAGGAGTGGGATGGACCGTCGATCGACGTCTCGCTGCTCTGGCGACCGGAGCTTCTGCCGTTTCGGGTCGGGGCACAGGTTCGGTTTGGGACGGCGATGGTGCGCGAGGACGCCAATCCAGCGTTTGTGCTCGCGCAGGGTGAGGTACGCGCCGTTAACGCGCCCGTCGAGCTTGCGGTGGGCGCCAGCTACTTCATCGCGGCCGACCCAGAGCGACGGTACAACACGTCGCTCCGTCAAGGGCACGGAAAGGTCAGCGACGCCCTCGACTCCGATCTTCGCTACGTTCTCTTAACCAGCGACGTCGTGGTCACAGGCGCCACGCGCAACGCGCACAACGTCGAGGGATTCGTCGCCGGCGCGCCGAGGCGAGCAGGCGGAACCGTGACGGCAGCGTGGCACGTCGGGGTGGAGAGCGAGCTTGTCTCCAACCTCTTGCGAGCGAGGCTTGGCGGCTACCTCGAAGCTCGTCGGGTGCACGACGGTCATGCGACTCGGCCCCACGGGACCGGGGGAATGGAGCTGCGTCTCTTTCGACTGTGGGAGTGGCAGCTCAAGGTATCGATCGCAGCAGACATTGCGGCCGGGTACCAGAACATCCTCTTTGGGATCGGTTTTTGGAACTGAGCGATGCTTGGCGAAAACCATTGTCCAGCTTCGCACCCCAGCATCGAGTACCTCGTGGCGCCGACGGCCTCCATGAGCCTCAACCGCGCGGTCATCGCTGCACTGTGACATCGGCGTAATTCTGCTAGGATAGACGCATGGGCAGCCGCACGACGCTCCTTGAGGAGCACATCGACTATCACTTCAAAGACCGAGCGCTTCTCGAAGAAGCGCTGACCCACGCGTCTTTTCGGAACGAGTCCAGCGATGAGGTCCGCGACTACGAGCGGCTTGAGTTCCTCGGCGATGCGGTTGTGGAGCTCGTCGTCAGCGACATGCTCTTTCAGCGCTTTCCTATGCTTCGCGAGGGGGGACTGACGCAGATGCGCGCCCGTCTCGTGAACGCGAAGACGCTCGCTCAGCTCGCCGACGACCTCAAGCTTGGGGAGCTTGCGCGCGTTGGCGTCGGCGAGGAGCGCTCAGGCGGACGCAATCGAACGTCTATCCTCTCCAACCTCTTCGAGGCGCTCATCGCGGCGGTCTTTCTCGATTCCGGGTACAGCGATGCACACCGCGTGGTGGCAGCACTCATTGAGCCGCAGATCGTCGCGCTGCTCGCCGAGCCGACCACCAAAGACGCTAAGTCTAGCCTGCAAGAGTGGGCCCAGGATCGCTTGAGCGTGACACCGACCTACAGCATCGTCGACACGATCGGCCCCCAGCATGAGGCTCAGTTTATCGCTGCCGTCCACGTGCAGGGGCTCGGCACGATCCAGGGAACAGGCGGGTCGAAGAAGGCTGCTGAGCAGGCCGCCGCCGCCGAAGCCATGGTCCTCGGCCGGGCGGCCGACGCTGCCGCCGCCTGCGACGACGCGCAGGCGCCAGTAACCGCGGAAGGACCGCAGTCATAGGTTGTCGTGTGTCCAATTCACTGAAGTTGATTGAGACGGGTGAGTTGGCGAGTACAATGGAATGAATGAAGTCGGCGCGAGTGCGTCGGAGCTGAAGCTGGCTGAACGAAGCCGGACAAACAAACCGAGGAGCGCAGAATGAATAGGGTCTTCAAGCTGGTGGTCGCAGGCGCAGTGATGGCTGGCGTGGCATTGTCCTTCTCGCCAATTGGCGCAACACCCAGCGAGGCGCCGGCGCCGATCCTCGAAGACCCGCCTGCCGACGCCCCGGCAGTGACGCCAGAGCCCTTCGACGCAAAAGCCCGGTTCAACAAGACCTGCGGCAAGTGCCATGGAAAGGACGGCAAGGCCGACACCAAGTACGCCAACAAGCTCAAAGAGAAGGGCGCGACGATTCCCGACCTCACGTCGAGCACGACGTCCGCTGACAAGGTCCTCGAGATCATCACAGACGGCGTGAAGGGAACGAAGATGAAGTCGTACAAGAAGCGCTTCAGCGCCGAAGAGCTCAAGGCGCTCTCCGACTACACGATGAAGTTCCGCTCGTAGGCGACGTCGCGCTGCGCACCAACAAGTCGACGCTCTGGTGCGCCCCGTTCGATGCCATCGACGATTGAAGAGGCAGGCGTTTGCGCCTGCCTTTTCGCGTGAGCCAGCCTGTGTTGTGACCAACTAGGCTGCCGCTCGGTCGGGCGTACAGCCTTCGCACCTACCTCCACGGAGAATTGAGCCGGTGCTCGGCGTCGCTTGGTCGTCGCTTATCCCGATAGGCTCGGTCCTCGCTCCTTGAGCACCGACCCAATTCCCTCGTCGGTCCAGGCGGTACCTAACTGTTCGGTGCTCTAGCAGCGTT
>CALHXW010000140.1 GCA_938040325.1 uncultured bacterium
GCCGGTGACGTCGGTGATCTGGACCGGGTCGAGCACGACGGGGCCAACGTGGGGCAAGGTAGCCTTCACCGAGGCGTTGATGGCAGCATCGACGAGCTGCACGTCGAGTGGCGACGCGGCAGACGCTGATCCGGCCGGCGCTGGCGGCGTCAAGCCAACGATCGCGCCGTCGACGACCGCTAGTCTGGCGCGCAAGCCGCGCACGGTCACCTTGGCTGGACGTCGCACGCCATCGAGCGCGTCCCACACTGAGACATCGGTCGTGACCTTGTCGATGCGCGCCGACAGCTCCGACCCGCTTGGGCCCTCGACCCTGACGTCGGAGAGTTGGATGGGGCCGGACAGAGGCATGTGGACATCGCCAACAGAGACCGTCAGCCCCCGTGCGGCGCCTGCCTCCACGAGACGGTCTCGAACAGCCGCCCGTGCGACATGAAACGCCAGGCTCGCCGCGAGAGCAGCGACACAGACCACCGCCAACACGGTCCACGCCGCAATCACCGTCTTTCGTCGGGGCGCCTTGGTGCGAGTCATCGTTGGGTCGAGTGTCGGCATGCTCGGGCAACGGTCGGACGTGGCCTCCTATTCGACAAGGGCAAGGGTGCCTCAAAAAACGCCCGCCAGGCGAGGGGCCAAGTTTCGGAGCCATTGGCGCGAGCGCAACGGCGTAGCGACTTGAGATCGGGGCGCGTGCAATGCGACGACGCGGCGCGTCATGAATCGTGGTTCATTTTTCGGTTTTGTTCTGGTGCGTTTCAGGCGGACAGTCGCCGAAACGCGCTGATTCTTTGATCTTCTCCTGCAGCATCCCTATTGTTGCGAGCCTCGGTCTGGTCGGGCCCTCAGTGCAGCAGGCACATCGCTATGAAAAACACACCCTTCGCCGTCGTCGTTGCCGTTTTGGCTGCAGCGGTACTCGTTCCCAGCAGCGACGCTCGCGCGCAGTGCTCTGTTGGGACCACGGTCGGAACTTGCAACAGCAACATCGGGTTTGAGGGGTGCTGCGCTCAGACCTCGGTGGTCCAGTGGTGTGAGGACACAAACCTCTGTCAGCTCGACTGTTCTGGCAACACGTCGACCACGGATGCGACCAACACGTGCTGCGAGACATCGCTGAGTGCAGGCTGCTGCGACGCGGCTATCCAGGCCTGCGTCTGCGAGGATGACGACTTCTGCTGTGACACCCTCTTTGGCGAGTGGGACGACCTGTGCGCTAGCAAGGCTGCTGCCTGCGGCGGCTGCGGAAGCTGTGGACCCGCGACGTCGTGCGGTTGGCAGCCAAGCCAAGGCTACTATGACTGTCGGACGTCCTTCACGCCCGAGCCCACGGGCGCTTACCCAGCGACCTGTCCCGGTGGTGTGGGCTGCACGCCTAGCTGCGCTGGGGCGGTGTGTGGAAGCGATGGCTGTGGCGGTAGCTGCGGCAACTGCGGCTTCGGCGAGTCCTGTGTCTCCGGGCAGTGCCAGACAACCGGCTGCACGCCGACCTGCAACGGGGCCGTCTGCGGGCCTGACGGATGTGGCGGAACATGCGGCGCCTGCGGCTTCGGCCAGACGTGCGTCGGCGGCAGCTGCGTTACGGGCTGCACGCCCAACTGTGCTGGCAAGAACTGCGGTAGCGATGGGTGCGGTGGGAGCTGCGGCAGCTGCGGGTTCGGTCAGACGTGCTCGACAGCGGGCGTCTGCACGACGGTGTGCTCGCCCAACTGCAACGGCAAGAACTGCGGCGCTGACGGATGCGGCGGAACCTGCGGCGCCTGCCTGCCCGGCGAGGTCTGCACCGGCACTGGGCAGTGCAGCACCGACGGGCCAGGCTGCACCCCCGACTGCAGCGGCAAGGTGTGCGGCAGCGACGGGTGTGACGGTCTCTGCGGCAGCTGCCCGGCAGGCCAGATGTGCACTGCGCTGGGCCAGTGCCAAGTGGCAGGCTGCACGCCAAGCTGCGACGGCAAGACCTGCGGCGATGACGCCTGCGGCGGTCTCTGCGGCACCTGTGTCGCGGGTGAGCAGTGTGTGTCTGGGCAGTGCATTACCGTGGGCTGTGCGCCGGACTGCACCGGCAAGAACTGTGGCCCCGACGGCTGTGGCGGCGAGTGTGGCTTCTGCGCCGACGGGCAGAAGTGCGATGAAGGCACCTGTGCGCTGGTGGAGTGTAGCTGCGTTGGTCGCGCGTGTGGCGACGATGGCTGCGGCCGCATCTGTGGTTACTGCGGGGTCGGGACCGAGTGCGACTTCTCGACCTTCCAGTGTGTGCCGACGGGCGGCGGCGAGACGGACACGTTTATCGGCGACATCGGCGGCATCGACACGGCCATGGGCGAGTGCCCGTCTGGTCAGGTCTGGAACCAATACTCGCAGCAGTGTGTTGCCAGCGGCGTTGAGACGAATCAGCCCGAGGGAAGCTTCAAGGGCAACGGCTGCGCTAGTGGCGGCCAGGGAACGCATCCTTGGGTCGTTGTCGGCTTGGGGCTCGGCGGCCTGGCGTGGCTGCGTCGTCGCCGCGAATCGGACGCGCGAGCTTAAGCTAGCGCGCCCGTCTACGTCGTGCTGCAGACGTGACGCTCTGCAGCACTCATGGACGCCGAGTGGCGCCAGCAACCTCAAATGGGCGGGCGCCTCAAGACGCGCATTTGCTAGGCAGCGCCAATGCGCGCTCGGCGTCGGCGAGCGCGCCTGGGTGCTCCGAGGCCGGATTCTCGGAAGAACGTCGGTTTAGAGTCCGCTGAGGACCATGAAATCGTAGGACGCGTGACTCCACGCCGCGACCGCGAAGCCGCGCCACAAAAAGAGCAGAGCAAAGAGCGCACCGGCGATGCAGCGGTAGGTAAACGCGTAGGCGACGAAGTTCTCGCCGGCAATGTGATGTGCCGCAGCGAAGCAGACGCTCGAGGCGACCACAGCCAAGACAAGCGATGCGAGCCGCGAGAGGCCGCAGAGCCGCTTGAGCGTTAGGTAGAGCCCGGTGAGCATGATGAGCCGAAAGACCAGCTCTTCATGAAGTCCAGCGCCTGCAGACAGCACGGTACGATCGATCAGCTCAGCTGGCAGGAGGATCGGGCCAAGCGTCGTCGCTTGGTCGATGATAAAGATCACCGCGTAGCCAAGACCTGCGCCCCAGGCAATGGACTCGACAACGACCGCCGGCGCCAGGACGAGGCTTTGCTTGACGCGCGAGCCGAGCATCCACACGGCCCAGCCGAGCAACAGCGCCGCACAGGCGATCGGCACCCAGACGAACCCGTCATCGCCAAGGGTTGCGCGGAGGCTGGCGGAGACGACGTCGAGACCGCTGCGGGCGTGCGGTGACGCGATGAGCAGTCCGAGGCCGTAGCAGAGCACCAAGGGAACGGTCGCGAGTGCTGTGTCAGGACCGCGGCGGGTGCGGCGGTGGTAGTCGGCGAGGGTGATCACGCGCCGATGGTCGTATGGACTCTCGGCGATCGCCAATAATTGGGTGTTTCGCTGGTGACCGGTGCTCGTGTTGGGGCAGC
The DNA here is from genome assembly GCA_938040325.1 of uncultured bacterium. Classification (GTDB taxonomy): domain Bacteria; phylum Myxococcota_A; class UBA9042; order PHBI01; family PHBI01; genus CALHXW01. The sequence continues at coordinate 3,492 of CALHXW010000140.1, forward strand.
AATGCCTGTTGAGTGAGTGTTGGTGCGGCCGTGAGCTGACCCAGGTGTCGACCGACGGCCCGCGATGTTTTCCATCACACTCGTTGACACACTCAGGGCGGTCCGCTAGCTTCCCGCGACTCGATGGGCACGGACCCTCGACTGAACGACACGACGTTTGAAGGTGATGATCGATGGCTAGAGGCGAACGGCTAGGCGCGGACCCCCGCCCCCTTGAAGTTAAGGTGGACGGAGACAACATCAACCGCGCGATCAACCAGCTGAAGCGCAAGATGGCCAACGAGGGCATCTACAAAGAGCTCAAGAAGCGTCGCTTCTACGAGAAGCCCTCGGAGCGTCGCAAGCGCAAGCAGCGCGAGGCGGAGCGTCGCCTGCGCAAGGCGATGCGTCGCGCGTCGCAGTCGCGCTCCTAAGCGAGACAGCGAAGCCGAACGGCTGAGAGAACAAGCAGAAAGGCGCGTGGGAAACCACGCGCCTTCTTGCGTTTTGGCCAGGCCTTCTGACGTCTTGACGAGGCCTTCGCGCTCTGACGAGAGCTTCGCGCGTCTCGCCAGCGACGTGGCCTAGCTCGAAAACGTCTTGCTAGCGGGGTCGTAGCGCCGGACGGTGGTGTCGACAAGGGCACCATCGTCGATGGTGTAGATGTTGTAGCGCGCGACATGCGCCGGGTCTTCACTGTCCCAGGTCGAGCTGCCAGAGCCGACAACGAGCATGCCGTTGTGTTCGAACTTGTGGGCGACGTGCGTGTGGCCATGGAGCATGAGGTTCACGCCCGCGCTCTGGCACGTGCTCAACAGTGCGTCGCGGTTCGTCAGGCCATGCATCGCGTCTTTCCGGCTACCACGCGCATGGAGGTTGTGGTGGACAAGCGCAATGGCAAAGCGTTTCCCAGCGGATCGCGTCTCGGCCAGCGCGCGAAAACGCGAGAGCTGGTCTTTGGAGACGACGCCCGTCGCAATGAGCGGCATCCGTGGAACCGCAGAGCAGAAGCCAAAGAGCTCAACGTCTCCGACCTGCTTATGCCATGGGTACGTCCGCTCCTTTCCGGGCGGCCACATCCACTCGCCGAAGTAGCCTTCGAAGCGACGTGCTCGCTGGGCGCCCCGGGTGTACACGTCGTGGTTGCCGGGGATGACGGAGAGTCGGTCCGGTCCTCCGAGGCGTGACAGGAGCTCACGTGCCCTTGAGAACTCACTCTCAAGCGAGAGGTTGGTGAGGTCACCGGTGACAACGACGTGGTCGACTTCCTGAGCCAGGACGTCGTCGATGGCACGCTCGAGCAGCGCAATGGGGTGGGCGTTGTGACGCTTGCCGCGCAAGTTCGCCAGCCCGGTGATGCGCTTGTTGAAGAAACGCCGAAGCGTGACGCCCTCGAGGTCGAGCACATGAACGTCGGAGAGCTGAGCAATTCGCATGGTTAGGACCCCTTACTCGCAGCGAGTCCGCCGTCATCGGCGGTGAGCGTGGCGTCGCTCTGGTAGGTCGCCTCCAGGACGCGGCGCCACGACACCTGTCCGCGGATGATGTAGTAGGCGCCAAACGCGGTCTGCTGAAGCAGCTGCATGAGCCAAACCATGAAGCCAAAGGCGAGTGCCTGCGTGCTGCCGCTGGCGACACCGTAAGCGGCCACAGGCATCAGCAAGAAGTACCAGAAGCTGCCGACGTTGCCAGGCGCGTTTGGAATCATCATCCCGACAACAACGCATGACGTCATCGCGAAGCAACCGACCATGTCGACCGGTAGATAGAACGCGCGGACCATCGTCCAGATCGCCACGCCTGTGAGCGCCCAGTAGACCACGGTAAGCGCCACGAAAATCACAAAGTTTCGGCCGCTCTTCTGCTGTCGGAGGCCGGAGAGGAAGCTGTCGAGCAGGTCGCAGATCGCGTGGGCGAGGCGCTTTGAGACCAAGCCGGCCGTGCGCTCCACGAACCGGACCGTGAGGTCATGCTTCCACCGTGCACCCACGAGCAAGAGCGTCGCCGACAGGAACACGGCGAGCGCGGTCAGGGCACCCAGTTCCAGTGGCGCGAGCGCACTGGGGTCGGTCGTCGGCAGCCACGTCAGGACTGCGGCGAGCAGCAGGGAAACGACAAGGCCGTCAACAACGCGCTCGACCACCACCGTGGCCAACACTTGGGTCATCCGCACCCCGCGGACCTCGGCCTTGACGAGGTAGGGGCGGGCGAGCTCGCCGAGTCGGAGCGGGAGCAGAAACATCGCCATGAAGCCGACTGCGCCGATGCGGTTGTGGTCGCGCCAGCTCATCGGCGCAATGGGGTCGAGGAGGGGCTTCCAGCGCACCACCCGCAGGACGTGAATCAGCGCCAGCACGCCGAGGTTTGCGAACAACCAGCTGAGCTGCATCGACCAGCCCGCCACGTGCAAGAGTCGCTCTTCGTCCGCGGCGTTCGTCGGAACGAAGCCGCCGTTGATGATGAGGTGACCGTCTTGCAAGCGCAGCTCACCAAAGAGCTCTCCCATCGGCCAGTCCTTTGCGGACAGCCAAATGAAGAACGCGCCGATCGCGAGGCCAATGCCTGTGCGAATTAGAAGTCGGCTCACCGAGTCAAACGCTCCAAGTCCAGCCGTGGCGTCTGTGCGGAGGCGCAATCGCGGGGCGGGGTTCGGGGGGCCGCAAACTAATGAGCGGCGGCCCACTAAGTCAAGCCGTTGAGCCGGTCGCTTACAGGACGCTTCCGGCGCAGCAAGAGGCTGATGCGAACGCAGGCGCAGCCCACTCGTGGATGGCGTTGCTCACGCCTGCGTCAGCCGCCAAACATCTTGTCTTTGAGCTTCTGGAGCGCGTCGTCGAGCTCAAGCCGAGTGAACGCGGTGTCGGGCGCGACGCCACGATCGAGCTGGTTGGCGCGCTCGGGGGCAATAAAGCGCGTCGCGAGCGCTCGGTCGCTCTCGGAGATGGGGGCCTTGCTCGCGAAACGCTCTCGCAGGACAGAGAGGGCAGCGTAGTCTTCCTGCAGGCGCGCCAGCACTCGCTTGAGTCCGTCGACCCGCTGAGCCGCCTTGGCGGCAAGCTCGTGGTTGCCGGATGTTTGCGCAAGCTGCACTCGGCGCTCCCAGGTGGCAACACCGCCGTGGGCGCTCGTAAGCGACTTCTTGACCTGGTTTTGGCGCAGGATGATCTCTTTGAGATAGGCCCGGCGCATCGACATCGGAATCGCCGTCGGGCGGCTTGCAGCGGCCGAGCTGGGCCCGCCAATGACCTCGAGATCGTCGTCGCCTGCGTCGATTGTCGCGTTGGTGGACACGCCTGGGGTTGGTCGTCCATCGAGCGCGGCTCCAACAACCGCAGCTGCTGCGCCGCCGACGCCCGCTGTGTCGAGCTCGGCGAGCGACGCCTCGACGCGGCCGCGGTCCGCGCCGCCTGGAAGGAGTCCTTCAACATGGACTGCGACGGTGATCGGAATCTGTGCATGCAGCGCCACGCCATGGCGGACGAGGAACTCGTCACCGCTGGTGAGTCGAGCCGTTTGGTAGATGAGCTGCGGAACCTTGGCAGTGACGGCCAGCGCAGACTCTCGAGGCGAGGGGTGGCCAGCGAGAAGCGATGCACCGCGGATCCAAGGGTCGGTGGCGCGGCCAGACTTGGTGCGGCGGCCTTGCAGTCCGTAGCCCGCTGCGCGTGAGCTGACGAGCTCGTCGATATTGGCGCGGCCGGACGGCAGAAAGAGCAGCTCGAAGTTCTCGGGATGCGCGAGTGAGATCTGAAAGAGCAGCTGGTCGACGTCGCCGGGCTCCAGGCGCGCGAAGCTGACCACGACCTGCGGCTTACCGCTCGGCAATGTCTTGGCGTTCCCTTCGCTGACGATGGGACCGCCGGCGCGGACACGCGCCACACCGCGGCTCACTCGGTCGGCACTCTCTGCCACGCCGGGATGGGGCACGACGAGGTCGTCGTAGGTGACCATGGCCCATGCCGGGTCGAGATGGAAGTCACCATCGACGGCGACCTTGACGGCGCTAGGCCAAACGGTCTCAGCTGCATCGAATGCGGCACGTGCAATTGCCGACTCTGTCGCGACGACAGCGTCGACCTTGCCGGTGACGGCTCGTAGGCGATCTTCGATGGTGGGCTCGGACATTGCCGGGGCCGGGGCGCTCTGTTGGCCCACACCGCCGCGAAGGCCCTCAAGCACGTCGCCGACGAAGTCCGTGAGCCCCCGCTTCAGCTCGCTCAGCGACGGGGCGGCGTCTCGGGGCGGCGCCAGCGCACTCGCTGGAAGCGCTAAGGGCGCGACGTCCACGCCGGACTGGCGAAGGGCGGCAATGAGGAGGGTTAGGCGCTCAGGCACCGGTTGATCGGCCGCCATGACGGCCACGACTCTGGTTGCGTCAGTCATGCCTGGGGTTATAGCAGCCTGGCCCAAGGGTGCACGCGCAGGACCGAACTTCCCTGTCACTGAGCGCCAAGTCGGCACGAAGAGGGGCTGCAAGCGGCGGTCGCAGCCGCGGCCACGGAGGGGCGGGCGCTTCCTAGAGCTGGGGGGCGTGCCACGGTGATCTGGAACGACGACGATCGCGGCGGGTCCACTACCGGTCACGGAAACTGCTCTGCGTGTAGTCGATCGTGGAGTCGGCAGCTGTGATGGTTGAGGATCTGCGAGCCGTGGAAGACGACCTGCTTTGATGAGACGCCGGCAAGCTCAGCACGTAGAGCGGGTTGGGTGACCGCTGCTGACGGGTGCGACCTGCCGATTCGGAATGGAGTGCTGCTTTGGACCCCGCCGGCGTCTCCCGCCCAGGGATGGCTGACGCGGCTGTGATCGGCTCGTACTGCACTCACGGAACCGTTGAACACGCCAAGCGGCGGGCAGCTAAGCCACGCCCGCACGCAGTGCTCACCTACGTCGACGCGCCACCGGCGCCCAAAGCGCACAATCTCACGGTCGCTGACTGTAGCGCTGGGCCAGCACCGACATCCCGCAAAGCAGTGGCCACCACGCACACATGGATTGTGGGTGGAGTCTTGCGGAGTGGCGCGTCAAGCAACGGCATCAGACGGCCACGCGACGCCATCAGACAGCCACGCGACGCCATCAGACACCCACGCGACGCTATCAGACAGCCACGCGACGCGATGCGACAGCGACACGACGCGATGGGACAGCGACACGACGCGATGGGACAGCGACACGCTCAGACAGCCACGCGACGCTCAGACAGCCACGCGACGCTCAGACTACTACGCGACGCGATGGCACACCCCCAAGCGGCGCGATGGCTCAGCCCCAAGCGGCGCGATGGTTCAGCCCAAGCGACGCGATCGGAAAGCTAGGCCGCGCAAAAGGGCAGCCGCGCCACGTGACACAATGTTGAGCCAACCGACTCAATGAGACGGCCAAAGCGACGCCACGGGACAGCCAAAGCGACGCGATGGGACAGCCAAAGCGACACGATCGCACAGCAAAGCGACGCGATCGCACGGCCAAAGCGACGCGATGGTTGAGCCAAGCGAC
>CALHXW010000141.1 GCA_938040325.1 uncultured bacterium
CGATGCCCTCGCCAGCGACGTCCGTGCGTTCGCTTCGCTCACCTGAACTCGACGATGCACGCATCGCCTTCGTCCAGCGGACGCCGCTGGCAAGAACATCGCCTTCGCCTCGCTCGAAAACAGCGCTTGATTTGGGACTAGACGCGCGTGTTGGTGTCGCGACGGCCACCGCGCGTCACGCGTCGACGCCGCTGGTCACGAGGTCCTCGCTGCTTAGGGTCGCGTGGGGCAGCCTGACCCAGAACGCGCTGCCGTGTGGTTCGACGCCATCAACGCCGACCGAGCCCCCCATCGCGTTGGCGAGGTGCTTGACGATCGCTAGGCCAAGGCCCGTACCGCCTTGCTCCCGCGAGCGCCCTTTGTCGACGCGGTAGAAGCGCTCGAAGACCCGGGTTCTGAGCCGAGGCTCGATGCCAGGACCGTTGTCGGCGACGATGATGCGCACGTCGCCGCTGATCGGCTCGGACCGCACGACGATCAGCCCGTCTTCGTCAGCGTACTTCACAGCGTTTTCGAGGAGGTTCGACAGGATCTGGTCGACGCCCTTGGTGTCGGCGTCGACGTTGAGCGCGTCGGAGAGCTGAATCTGGACCTCGATGCGACGGCTGGCTGCTCGGCGACGGACCAAGTCCAGGGCGCGAAGCGCGGACGCTCTGACGTTGACTGGCTCCTTCGCTAGCTTACGGCGGCCCGCTTCAAGGCGCGCGAGGTCGAGCAGGCCGTCGACAATGTTGGACAGCCGTGCGCTGTGGCGCTCGATCGCTTCCACAAACTTCTTGCCGTGAACCGGGTCATCGAGAGCCCCAGACAGCAAGGTCTCTGCGCTGGCGCGGATGACGCTCACTGGAGTTCGCAGCTCGTGAGAGACGTTGGCGACGAAGTCACGGCGGATACGCTCAAGCTTTCGAATGTTGGTCACGTCGCGCAACACGACGGCGACGCCCTCGATACCGGTCTGAGGCGAGGTGTATGCCACGAGATGCCGAGTGAACGTGCCGCCGAGCTCCAGCTCGACGCGACCCGAGCTACCGTCGCGCGCCTCATCGACCGCCTCGTGCAGCAGCGGGAGGTCGAGCACATCGCGGTAGTTCGTCCCGTTGAGGCCCTTATCGAGGTCGAATAGCCGACGCATCGCGGGGTTGATGACCGTGAGACGCTCCTGGCCATCGATGGCGAACACGGCGGCGTTCATGCCGGCGAGCACGGACTCGAAGCGCTGGCGCTCGCTGGCGAGGCGCGAGACGAGCGGCACAAGCTCTTCCGACACCGCATCGAGCTGTTCGACCACGCCCTCGACGGCCTCGCTTCGGCGGGGCGTTGCCTGCTCGGCGGCCCGTGCCACCCGGGCGACGGTCGCCGTGATGGCGCTGCGGGCGGCTCGAACCGCCACAGCACTCGCACCGGCGGTGACCGCGAACGCGATGAGCGCAGCAAGAGCGGTTCCCAGCGGACCGCTGAGAACCACGTGCGTGAGGATGCCTGCACCCGCCACGGCGACAAAGAGGACGAAGAGCTTTCGGCTGAGCGGCCCTGTCACCGGCCGTCGTCACCGGGATCGGGGCGCATGCGGTAGCCGACGCCTCGGATGGTCTCGATGTAGGCGCCGCCGGGGCCCAGCTTGTCGCGTAGACGCTTGACGTGCGTGTCGACCGTTCGTGTTGTCACGTCCGCTTCGATCCCCCAGACCTGAGCCAGCAGGTGCTCACGCGTCTGCACCCGTCCACGCCGCTCGATGAACTGTTGAAGCAGCTTGAACTCAAGAGCGGTGAGCCGGATCTCGCCGCCATCGACCGTGACCCGGTGCGCGTCGGTCTCGACCTCAAGTCGTCCCACGACCAGGCGCTCGCTCGTACGGGAGTCGGCCCGCGAGCGACGCAGAACGGCTCGGATTCGAAGGAGGAGCTCGCGTACGCTGAAGGGCTTGACGACGTAGTCATCGGCGCCCACCTCAAACCCGACGACCCGGTCGATCTCGTCGCTCTTAGCCGTGACCATGATGATCGGCACCGCAGCGGTCTTTTGGGTATTCCGAAGACGCCGACAGACCTCGGTGCCGGGCATGTCTGGCAGCATCAGGTCGAGCAGGACGAGCGTCGGCGTCGGATCGCGCAACGCAAGCTGCAGTGCGTCCTCGCCGCGATGCGCAATCACAGGCTCGAACCCTTCGCGCTCCAGGTTGTAAGCGAGGGTGTCGGCGAGATCCTGTTCGTCTTCGACGATCAATATGCGATCGGGCATGGCTCCGGTGTACCCGATCGCATCGGCTTCGTCACGAGCGCGTGATGCTCAAGGTCTTCGACCGGTTGGTCGACTCGGGAGTATCAGCGACGGCGACCAAAGGGACGCAGCTGACGAATTGTGGTGTTTAGTGAGATGTGCGCGTGGAGCGCCGCAAGGAGCGACTGTGTTGAACGCGACAAACGGGTGGATTGCAACGAGGTCGGTCGCGCGCGGCCGTCGGGTGCTTGAAGGCGGTCGGTACGTGCTGCTTGCCGCGTTCGTCGCGCTTGCAGGCTGTGCGACGCCCTCGGCGGGCACCGTTCCCGCGGCACCCAGCGCAGCCGCGCCTGCGCCTCAGGCCGCTCCGGCATCGCCGGTCGTCCCAGCAGCTGTCGAGAGTCCGGCGGAGTTCGGTCAGGCTGACATTGGCATGTCGAGCACCAGCGTCGCTGAGGCGTCGGTGGTCGACGATGTGTTCAGCGTCAACGATGACCCGGTCCATGTCGGCTGGGGCGTCAGCGCGACTGAGCAGACGCCTCACACCGGCCGCACGTTTCAGCTCAAGATCCGCCAGGGGCCGCAAGGGCCCAAGGCGGCGGATCGTCGCTACAAGCTCGAGGTGACCGCCGGACGAAAGCGTCACAAGGTCACCGACAACTTCTTCGAGTTTCGGGTTCCCAAGCGGGTCAAGCGGGTCAAAGTGAAGGTCGTCGACCCGCGAGGCGGCACCTACACCGAGTCCTTCTCCGTCAACCCCAACGCCAAGACGATCGTCGAGGTGACGTCGAAGTGGGCTCACCCCGGGTACCGTGGCGAGTTCGTCAACGACCGCGGGGACTGTCGGCGTACCTCCCGCCGCGAGAAACTAAGGTTCTCGGTGTGGATCACGCGCGACCTTCAGATTGGCGACTGGGTCGAGGTGAAGCCCGGTCAGCGCGTGGCTGGACCGCGACTGACCGATGGCCGCTACCGGGTCGTTATCGAGCGTCGCAAGCGCGGCCGCTGGGTCGTGGTTCGCCGCTCGAAGATGACCGTCGATGGGAAGGGGTGGCGCTCCGTCGCCGGTTGTGGCGTAAAGGGGTGAGCGGCGCGGGCAGCGTCGCCAAGGCTCCCCGGGGTACCTCCTACGATGCAGTTCGAGCTCTCGCTCGCGACCGCGGCGCCGCCCGTCACGCTCTGTGCCGGTCCGCGGCTCGCCGAACGCGCTCTCTTCGAGGCTCTCGATGAGCTGCTCGACGTCGCGACGGTCGGAATCGCAGCGCTTGCGCAGCCTGTGCGGCTCATCGTCGCAACCAAGAGCCAGCGGCTCGGCGTGTCTGCCCGCTACGCCGACCACGTCGGACGGCCTGTTGGCGGTCTCGTCGTGCAGACGCTCCATGGCGCGGCCGCCGAGATCATCGACGCGGTCGACGGTCCGCGGCCCGCACCGAAGAGCTACGTCAGCGTGCTCGCCAAGCGCGCAGCCCAGCGTGAGCCCGCGCTCGCGGATGCGCTCGGAGATCTCCGGGAAGGCTATCGCACCATCGAGGGCCCCATCAGCGACCTCTTCGATGCTGGGTTTGAGAGCGGCCACATCAGCCCGCTGCTCGAGGCCATTGAAGAGCTTGACGGAGAGCGCCAGCACCGGGCCGCTGCCCTCGTGCGCGTGGCCGGTGACGTCAAGAGCGAGCTGCTCAGCCTCCACGTTGCGGCGCCTGCGGGGCGGCTAGCGTTCGCCCGTGACGCTCTCGCACTCCACGGCCCCGAAGCGCTACCGGCGCGTGCCATTGTCATCGCTGGCTTTAGCAACGTCACCGGGCTCGCCGGCGACCTCATCGAGGCGCTTGTGCGCCACCGGCAGGCTCGCATCTTCGTCGATGGCGCGACCGATGAAGCGCCTGGCTCGGCGGGCCAGCACGATGCAGGTCAGGAGGCAGCGCCAAGCTCGCTGCTGCGGCTGCTCGAGCGTCTGCGACCCCACGGCGCCTTCGAGCGGCGCCACGACCCGGCGCTTCAGACCGCCCGCGACATTCGGCAAGCGCCGACCCGGGCCGCCGAGGTACGCGACATTGCCGAGCGCTGTCGCGACGCCATCGCTGGGGGCTGCCGCCCTGAAGAACTCGCGGTCGTCACCGGCGACATGGTGGGCTACGCGGCGGTGCTCCGAACCCAGTTCGGCCGGGTGGGGGTGCCGCTCTCAGGCATCTCTGCGCGGGCACCAGGCGGCGGCCAGCGCCGTCGTATCGAAGCGTTGATCGACGTGATTCGCGCCGGAGCCGACGCCCCGATGGACCGGTGGCTCTCGCTCTTCATGAGCGCACCGGGCGGCATCTTTGACCCGGCAGCGGCCGCACCCAGCGCCCCGGCAGGACCGAGCGTCGAGTCATTGCCGCCAGAAGCAACAGATGGCGCCGTGCAGCTGCCGGTGGTCGAGCCAGGCCCCAGCGGCCCGCTCGACCCGGACGCCGACGTCCACCCCGACGCGGTCGTGGCGCCGCCAACCGATCCGGCGTGGAGGGCGCAGATGCGTCTTGCGCTGCGCTCGCTCGGCGCTGCGCGGGTCGGCCAGGTGGCCCGCCTTGACGCGCCCTTGCGGCCCGTGAGGCTTCCGGCCCGCGAGGGCTTTCAGCGACGGGCCGGGGGCGGCGTGGTCGCTGCGCGCATGAGCGTACCAGCCCAACAGATCGCTCGGATCATCAACGCGGCCGACGCGCTCCTAAAGCGCTTTGAGCGCTGGCCGAAGCACGCGACATTGCGCGTCCATCTCCTCGAGCTTGTGCGCCTGCTCAGGGGCGAGTTCGGCTGGCATGAGCGGGACGAAGGTGTCACCGGCGGCGTGCTCGCCGCGCTCCATCGCCTCTACGACGCGGACACGTCCAGCGCGATGGTCTTCACCACCGACGAGCTCTTCGACATTGTGGAGGCAACGCTGGCCGAGACCGCCCACCTCGGCATTGGTGGCATGGGCGGCGGGGTGCAGGTCCTCGACCCCCGCGAGGCGAGTGGTCGTTGCTTCGCGAGGCTCTTTCTCGTCGGCGCGCAGCGCGGCGGATTCCCCGCGCCGGCGCGTGAGGACCCCATCCTGCCCGATGCTGCAAGGCGCCGACTGGCCGTCGTGCTGCCTGACCTGGCTGAGCGCGCATCGCGGTCAGAGGACGAGCGCTACCTCTTCGCTCGGCTGGCGCTGGCTGCGCCACGCGTCGATGTTAGCTGGCCGGGTAGCGACGAGCGTGGGCGCGAGCAGCATCCGACGCCTCAGGTCGCGGCATGGCTTGGAACCGCGACGGCTGAGTCCGTCGAGCCCGCCGCCACCGAGACCGCGCGCGAAGCCGCCGTCCGCGCGGCGCTCGCGTCCGACTGGGACGCGCTGGAGTCTTCGCTCGCGACCGCTTGGGATGATCGGCCGACCGCTGGGGTCATGCGTCGGCTGCACGCCGAGTTTGAGCCCGACAGGCGCGTGCCGTCGGGTCGCGCCGCGGAAGGTCGAATCGGTCCGCGGTTTGGGCTTGTGGGTCCGGTCGTCGAAGCGCTCGATCCGCGACACCGACCGCTCTCGGTCACGACCCTCGAGGCGTTCGCCCGCTGTCCGTGGCAGCTCTTCGTGTCTCGGGTGCTCGGCATCGAGCCAGCGCCGGACCCCCTCGCGGTGTTGCCTCACCTCGACGGTCGTCTGCGCGGCCAGCTTGTGCACGGCGCCCTAGAGCGGATCGTTGCCGATCCAACCCGGCGCCAACCGCCCCTGCGCGACGTGATCGCGCGGCCGACCAGCCTCGACATTCGGTGGCCGGAACCGGCGCCGCTGGCGGAGCTCCTTCGTGACGTGGCGGCGGAGTCGTTGGCCCGCCGGGGCATTCGGTTGAGCGGTCTCGCCGACGTGCTCGCACAGCAGATCAGCGCCGAGCTCGAGATTGCACGCGCGGACCTGATGGACGGTCTTCAGGTTGGGTGGGAGGTGCTCGGCGCCGAGGTCGAGGCGTCCCACGTCCTCACCGATCGCTTCGGGGCAACGCGGCGCTTAACGTTTCGAGTCGACCGTGTGGACCGCTCAGACGACGAGGGAAACGGCCGCTCGAAGGTCCCGGCGCTGCTCGACTACAAGCTCGGCCGCAACCCCATCCGCGGAAAGCGCGCCGAGACCCGGCGCCGCCACCTCGTCGAGCACGTCCGTGGTGGCAAGCTGCTCCAGGGCGTCGCCTATGCGGTCGGCAGTGACGGCGTTGGCCGCTACCTCTTCTTGAGTCCCGCACTTGAGCAACACGAGCGCGAGCTGCAGATAAGCGCCGGGGACACCGAGCTGGTCGAGGCCTTCGAGCACGCGGCGCTTGGGATCATCGATGGTTGGGACCAAGGGGCGTTCGTCCCGAGGTTGTCCGAGCCGCGACGTGACTACGAGCCGCGCGCCTGTCGGTACTGCGAGGTGTCGGAAGCCTGTGTTCGTGGCGACTCGACGGCTCGCGCTCGCCTCGTGCGTTGGGCCGATGGCGCGTCGGGCGCTGCGGCCGCCACCGTTCCGAGCGGGGCGGTGGAGACGGCGGCAGCCCGGGCGTGGGATCTGGCGAACGCACCGTCGTTGGTCGCGTCGAGCGACGAGCTGTCCGACGATGAGTGGTCGGGGGGCGCATGACGAGTCGAACGAGCGATGAGCTGCGGCTCTTGGATGCTAGCGCGCGTCATGCAGCGCTGACCGACTTCAGCCGCCCGATGGTGATCGAAGCAGGCGCGGGCACGGGCAAGACCGCAACCCTCGTGGGGCGAATCGTCGCCTATGCGATGGGACCTGGCTGGATCGAGACCCAAGAGCGGCATCCAGCCGCGGACTACCGCGGCGTCGCGCGGCGCTTGCTCAACACCATCGTCGCGATCACGTTCACGGAAGCCGCCGCCGCCGAGATGGCGGGTCGCGTCGCCGAGGCGCTCGCTCAGATCGCTGTGCGTCGAGAGGCACCGCTCGGGATGGCGACCGTCTTTGAGAGCATCAGCGACGACCAGGTCGAGCGAGCCGCGGCGCTTGCCAATGCGGTCGACCACCTTGAGATCACAACGATTCACGCGTTCTGTCGACGAATCCTCGCTGCCTATCCGCTCGAGGCCGGTCTGCACCCACGCCTTGAGGTAGACGCGGACGGCACGCTGACGTCGGAGCTGGTCCACGACGCCGTCGAGCGCTGGCTCGTTGCGCGGTTTGCCCCTGCGGAGGTCGGTGTGCTCGAGCCCGAAGCGGCTGCCGAGCACCAAGCGATGCTCGCGCTGTCCGCCCAGGGCCTTGGGCCAACCGACCTGGTCGCGGCGCTGACCGAGCTTCTCGGCAGTGGCTTGAGACGGGATGCGCTCGGTGACGGTGGCGAGGAGCCCTTTCGGGATGAAGCCGTCGCGTGGGTTCTCGACGAGCTCCATGGCCGCCTCCAAGAGCTTTTGTCCCTGTGCGACGCAGTGCTTGTGGGCAACACCAACGACCTCATCGCCCATCAGGTCACAGGTGCGTTGCGGGCGCTCAACGAGGCGCTCTTTGAGCGCTCGGCGGGCCTTGCGGGGCTCGCGCTCGTCCAACAGACCATCGATCGCGAGTTCGACGATCCGATCGACGAGCACATGCGGCGCTACTGGGCGCGCGGTGAAGGCCGAAGCGGCGAGGAGAAAGCATGCTTTCGTGGGCGGTCGCACCTGCTGCGGACGCTCACGCTCGAGCTGCGGGAGGCGCTCTTCTTCGTCGAGCAGCTCAACCCGGCGCTCGTTGCTGCCGCCCGAAAGGTCCTCAATCCGCTCCTCCTCGATGCCCGTGAGCGCCAGCGTGCGGCGGGATTTCTGAGCTTTGACCAGCTGCTTGAGAAAGCCTTCGACCTCATCACAAAGCGTCCGGATGTCGCCCGCGCGCTGCGCTCCGAGATCAGCCAGCTCCTGGTCGACGAGTTCCAGGATACCGACGACCTGCAGTGCCATCTTGTGCGGCACCTCACGACCGGCGACAACGCGCCCTGCCTCTTCGTCGTTGGCGACCCCAAGCAGTCGATCTACGGCTGGCGAAACGCCGACATGGCGGCGTATCAGGGCTTTGTCGATCGGCTTGTGCGCGATGCGGGCGCTCGGCACCTCCGGCTCTACGTGAACTATCGCTCGGTCCCGGCCATCCTCGACGAAGTGAACCGGACGGTTGCGCCTGTGATGGTGCCTGTCGAAGGGCTCCAGCCCGCGTATGCGGAGCTCGTCGCGGCCAGGTCCACGCCGGACGCTGCGCCAACACCGGTGGAGCATTGGGTCATCTGGCCCAATGGCGAGCGTCGCGGCCGGGTCGGTGCGGTCAACGACTTCGAGGCGCGCGTGCTCGTCGCAGACCTCATCCGGCTGCGCGACCAAGGCACCTCGCTGTCGGACGTTGGGCTGCTCTTTCGCTCCACCACCGACCTCGACATCTATCTCGGCGAGCTGCGCCAGGCAGGGGTGCCGTATGTGGTCGAGCGTGACCGGAACTACTTCAAGCGGCGCGAGGTCATCGATGCGACCGCCCTGGTCCGCGCCATCGTCGACCCGACAGACCACCTGGCGCTGCTGGCGGCGCTGCGCACCATCTGGGTCGGTGTCCCAGACGCCGCGCTCATCCCGTTGTGGACACGCGGTTTTCCTGGGTTGGTGAGCCGTCTCGGTGGTCAGGACGAAGCGCTGCTCGCCCAGCTCGACGCGGTGACAGACGACGCGGCGCGCGCGGTCGAGCGAATCGTGGACGTCCCAGGGCTGAAGACGACTCAAGGGTTCGAGCGCCCGCTGCAGCGCTTCTTGAGAGCACTCTCCCAGCTGCGTCGGGCGCTCGACGAGGTCGCCGCTGACCGATTCGTCGAGCTGCTGCGCGATCTCCTGCTGGTCGAGCCGCTCTCCGGTGCGCGCTATCTGGGCGCCTACCGCGTCGCCAACCTTGAGCGTTTCTTCTCAGACCTGGTGGCCGCCCTCGAAGCCAAAGGGGCTGACCCCAACGCCATCATCCGGCGCCTGACAGTGGCCGTCCGTAAGCGCCGGGACGCCGAGGAGGCGAAGCTCGACGATCCGAGCACCGAGGCGGTGCGCGTGATGACGGTTCATCGCAGCAAGGGGCTCGCGTTTCATCACGTCTACGTGCTCCAAGCGCAGAAGACCACCGGTGCGCCGAACCGAGGACGGCAGCTCGACGGTGCCAACACCGGTGTCCATCGTGATCCGGAGGCCGGGACGAGCTACCGGCTGATGGGGCTTGCAACCCCGGGGTGGTTCGCCCACGTGGCGCGCCGCGCTCGTGTCGAGGCCGCAGAGCGTGTCCGCCTGCTCTACGTCGCCTTGACGCGCGCCCGGGACCGCTTGGTGGTCTCGGGACGCCTGGGCGAGCCGGCGACGATTCCGTGGCACCAGGCGCGGACGCTGGCCGAGCTTGTCGCTCAGCGCGAAGGCGGCATCCCGACCGTGTCCGAGCTGGAGCGGGACGTGCGCGAGGCGGGGCAGGGGGGCGACCGGGCGGAGGCGCTCGGGGCGACCTGGGTCTTGCCGTGGCTGCGACTGGGGCCGGGGCCGCGTCGCGCCGCAGCGGTGCCGCGACCAGCCGTTGACTCGAACGGACGGCGACCTCCGCTCGATCCCGACGAGTGCGCGGCTCGAGCCGCGCGCTCGTGGAGCGGCACCGCGTCCGGGCGAGCCCACGACGACACCACGGACCGCGCGGTGGAGGGTGACGCACCCGCTCGCGACGCCCCGGTGCGAGGGCTCTCGCTCGAGCAGGACGAAGCACTCGACGACAACGAGCGTGCGCGCGCCGTGGGCACGGCTGTCCACTGGGCGCTTGAGCACTGGGAGCTGAGCGCGCCCGTTGCCGATGGGCTCGCTCGCGCAAAGGAAGCGATGCCGCGCGTGCTGGGACGGCTGCTCGCCCAGACGCACCTCCCGGTGGCAACCGCCTACGCCCACCGAATCCTTGAGAAGCTCGCCACCAGCGACCTCTTGCAGCGCCTGCGCGAGCTCGATGCCGACGTCGTCGCTCACGAGCTTCCCGTGCTGCTGCCAGCGATCGAAGGAGCCGACGAGCCGGTCGGCTTCGTGTCGGGAGCCATCGATCTGCTCTACATCGATCCGGCGACGAACGAGTGGGTGGTCGCTGACTACAAGACCGACCGGATCCACGACGCCGCCGCCCTTGCTGCGAAGACGCGGACCTACCGTCACCAGGGCGCGGTCTATCAGCGTGCGGTCCGCGATGCGTTCCAGCTCGACCACCTCCCGCGCTTTGAGCTCTGGTTCATCGATGTCGACCAGATCGTCGTCGCAAGCGAGCTCGACAGCTGATCGGCAAAGGCTGAACGCAGAGCGAGCTCGGCGCGGTCACACGCCGCGTGAACACGAAAAGGGACGAGCCGCATGGCTCGTCCCTTCAGGTAGACATCGCGTGCTTGAGCCGCGTCGTTAGCTGTCCTTCTTCTCTTTGTCGGCGAAGAGCTTTTTGGCCTGACCCACCCAGTCGTCGCGCTCGACGCGGCCGTTGAAGCCTTCGAGGTTCTCGTCGACCCACGCGATGCCGTCGGCATCGAGGCCAGCGACCTGGCTGAAGGTGTAGATACCCAGGTCGTTGAGCATCTTCTCGAGCTTCGGTCCGACGCCACTGATGATCTTGAGGTCATCGGCGCCAGCAGCTGGGGCTGCGGTCATGAGCCATGAGGGCTTGGCCTCTACCTTGGGCGCCGCTGCGAGCTTCGCTTCGAGCTCGGCGACGCGGGACTCCAGCTCGCCGCGACGCTTCTTGCAGCCGTCGAGCAACGCTTGGAGCTCGGTGACCTGCGCGCGTGCTTTGGCCAGCGCTTCGTTGTCGCTCGACGCCGACGCGCTCAGCTGGCTCTTGAGCGAGTTGATCTCGGCTTGCGCCTTGTCGAGGTCTGCGCTGCTGCCGGCGTTTGCCGTCAGCTTTGTCCGGAGCTCGGAGATCTCGGCTTGGGCCTTGCTGAGGTCGGCGGCGCTCTCTGAGCTCGCCGTGAGCTTGGCCTGGAGCTCGGCAATCTCCGCCCGGGCCTTGGAGAGCTCTGCGCTTCCCTCTGCGCTCGCCGCCGCTTTCTGCTTGAGCGCAGCGATCTCTGTCTTGGCGCGGTTCAGCTCCGCGTTGACGGCCGTTCCTTCCCGCTCTGCCTTGCGCAAGGTGTCGATCTCGGTGTTGAGCTTGCGGATCTCGGCTTTGGCCTTGAGCAAGTCGACGGCCTGCTTACCGGTCGGCGGGGAGGCCACAGCGGCTTGGACCGCCGGAACTGGCGTCGAGACAACGGTCTTCTTGGCTTCGTCGCGGGCTGCCGTCAGCTCGCCTCGGAGCTTCGTGACCAGCGCCTGGCTGCTGTCGAGCTTCGCCGAGAGCGTGCTGAGCTCCGCGTTGCTGGTCGAGAAGCGCTCGCGCTCCGCGGCGAAGCGGCTGCGCTCGTCGTCGAACTCCGCCGTGAGACGGGCGTAGTTGTCTTCCGAGGTCTTGAGCTTCGGCGCGAAGCTGTCGTACTCGGTCCGGAGCGACGTGAGGTCAGACTTGAAGCGGTCGCGCTCGGTCCATGCGGTCTTTCGCTCCTGCTCAAGCTTCGCCGTCTCGCGCTTACAGCCAATCCGCTTGAGCCACCAGCCAATGATGACGCCAAGAAGCGCTGCAATCACAAGGCAGGCGATAATCTGTCCGATTAGATAACTCACTGGCCAACCTCCATCTTGAATTCGATACGTCGGTTTTGTTTGCGGCCTGAGGCCGTCGCGTTGTCGCCGATTGGGCGGGTCTGCCCAAAGCCCTCTGTCGTGCAGTTGGCGCTGTTGACACCCCTAGCGACCAGCGCGTTCTTCACTGCTTCTGCGCGCCGGTTGCTCAGGTTGAGGTTATTGCGCGCGTTGCCCTGCGAGTCGGTGTGACCCTCGATGCGAATCTTGGCGTCAGGGCAGCGGGCGAGTGCTTGAGCCAGCCGGTCGATAAGGCCAAGGCTCTCACCCTTGATGGTCGCACGCGCCGAGTCGAAGCCGATGTTCTCGCTCGACAGGAGCTTGTTGACGTCGTCCTGGCAGCGGTTGACGACCACCTTTGCGGGGATGACGAGCTTGAGCAGGTCGACCTTGTACTCAGCCGGCAACGCCCGAAGCGCAGTCCGGATCTCATCCGGCAGCTCGAAGTAGGTGGCCGAGCCGCTGAGGCTCAGCGACGTCGCCGACGACACCGCGCGGCCCGACGTGATCTTGTTGAGGAAGGGCAGCGTCATCTTCAGTGCGTCTCGCTGCGCGGGTGCTGTCGTCCCAGCGCCAGCGACCTTGAGCCTGTCGACGACCTTGGTCTGGGTGAAGAGGTCGTGCGCCGTCTTGAGCCATAGGGCCTTGGTCGCTTGGTCGGCAACGGTGCCCGTCATGGTGACGGTGCCCGCGCCGTCGATCATCGCAACGGCGGAGGTCGAGACCGGCTTGGGTGTGACCACCTTCGCGGGCGCGATCTTCGTGATCGACATCTTGAACTCGATGCGTCGGTTTTGCTTTCGGCCGGCCGCGGTCGCGTTGTCGCCGATGGGGCGCGTGTCGCCGTAGCCAATGGTGCTGAGGTTGGTGGTCTCGACGCCCTTGGCAACGAGCGCGGCCTTCACAGCGCTGGCTCGGCGGTCGCTGAGCGCTCGGTTTTTGTTGGGGTTGCCCTGCGAGTCGGTGTGCCCCTCGATGAGGATCTTGGCTTCCGGGCAGATCTTGAGGGCGTTCGCGAGCCGGTCGATCAGCGCCATACTCTGGGCCTTGATCGTGGCCTTGGCGGTGTCGAAGCCAATGGTGTCGCCGGAGAGCAGCTTGTTGACGTCGTCCTGACAGCGACCCATCTTGATCTTGGGCGGGATGACAAGATTGCCGAGGTCGACTTGGTAGTCTGCAGGCAGGCTCTTGAACGCTTCAGCCATTTCCTTGGGCAGGTCGTAGTAAGTCGCCTGTCCGCTGATGTTGATGCCCTTGTGCATCGGCTCCGCGCGACCATTGTCCAGCTTCTTCAAGAAGGGGATGGCGATGACCATGGCGTCCCGGAACGGCTCGGCGGTCACGCCCCAGCCGAGGACCTTGAGCTGGTCGATGACCGTGTCTGCGCCGTAGATGTCGTGGGCCGTCTTGACCCAGAGGTCGCGCGTGGCCTGGTCGGGCACGGCGCCGCTGAGGACCACCTTGCCGTTCTCGTCGACCACCGCCAGCCCGCGGATGGCGTCGCCCGGCTGGAGCTGGTTGTCGACAACGCGAACGCCGTAGGTGCCAGCGGCAATCTTGCCCAGACGGGTCTTCTCTTTCTCGTTGGGAACGATGCCGCGCAGCGTCAGGTCACGTCCTTGGCCGGCGAAGGTCGCCTCGACACCGCTGGCGCCCGCGCTGGTCAGCTCTGCCGAAGTGCGCGCCTTGAGGTCGTCCTCAATGAGCGGTTGATGATGCTGGATGCAGAAATACGCCAGCAGAGCGAGCAGGAGCGCGCCGATGACCCAGGGTAAGAGTCGATTCACGACAACCTCCGTCATGAGGTGAGCACCGCAGATTGCGGCAGGGACGTCCGGTCTAAGAGTCGCGGATTCCGATGAGTGTCAGATGGGAGCGCGGATGCTCTTCCATCAAGCCCGTGGGCCGGACTCTAGCACCTCTCGTCTGAGACCTGTACTCGCCCCTGAAACCGAGCGGCCTCAACGAGTTCCGGAGTTGCCCGTCGTGCTTAGCGATGCGCGCCGTTCGACCGGCCGCGACGTGCTCAGATCGGCGCCGCGTTTGCCAAAGTGGCCGAGATCGCCTGTCGGACCGAGACACTCAACGAACGACGACGGAGACGACGTGCTCGACCGAGCCCCGACCGACGCCAATCGCGTGGGTCCCGCGCACCAACCGCCACAGAGCCCGCCGGTCGTCGAGCGGTCGCAGCGGCTGTCCGTCGACAAAGAACGACAGCGGCTCGTCACCGTCGAAGCCAGCTTCGATCACCAGCTCCTGGTGGGCCTCCGTGGGCGCGAGGGAGAAGGTGGCTCCGGCCGTCGGATTGAGGAGGACAGGTACTGTCTGCGCCTGCGGTTGCATCGGAAGTGTGCCGTCTCGCGACCACTCCTTTCGCTGACGCGCACTGCGCCGGCTTGCGTTGACGCCCCGGCCGCTGGCTGTGGGTGCGTTGACTCGGACGCGAACCAGCCCGGCAGGAGGCCGAAACCACGCGACATCGCCCGGCCCGGCGGCGCGGGGGTAGAGCTGTTGCGCCACCTCGCGCAGCAGCGGTGCGGCGCCCACCGAGCCGCTCACGTGGTTCATGGGCCGCCCGTCGAATCGCCCCACCCAGACCGCCACGGTGTAGTCGGGGGTGACCCCAACGGCCCAGTTGTCGCGGAAGTCATTGCTTGTGCCGGTCTTGGACGCCATCCGAAAGGGGAGGGCGAGCGGCCCGTCCGCGCCAAAGCCCATCACGCGCGCCGCATCGTCGCTGAGCATGTCGAGCAACACGAAACAGGTCTGCTCCGACAGGACAGCGGGGCCAGCCTCGTCGTGCAACGCTGTGCGCAGGACGCTCGGCGCACGATGGCGGCCGCCTCGCCCGAGGGTTGCGTAGGCACCTGCGAGCTCCAGCAACGAGACCTCACCGTTGCCCAGCGCGATCCCGGGGCCATAGTGGTCGGCCGGTCGCGCCAAGCTTGCAAAGCCGAAGCGGTGCAGAACCGACAGGATCGCCTGCGGACCCACGCGGTCAGCGAGGGCGACCGCGGGGACGTTGAGCGAGCTTGCTAACGCGTCGCGGGCCAAGACGTTGCCATGGAACTTGCGGTCGAAGTTTTGCGGTCGGTAGGGACCGGTCGCGGTCTCAAAGGTCGACGGGACATCGCGCAGCTGGTCGCCGTAACGCCCGCCGCGGTCGAAATACGCGCCGTAGACGAAGGGCTTGAGAGCGCTTCCCGGTTGCCGAAGCGCCAGGACGCCATCGTTTTTGCCGGCGGCATCATCATCGTTCCAGTCGCGCGAGCCAGCCCAGGCGAGTACCTCGCCGGTGGACGTGTCGACAACGACGGCGGCGGCCTGGAACTCGCCGTGGGCCGAGACGCGCTGCCGCTGCCGGGCCAGGATGGCCGCCACGTCGCGTTGGATTCGGGCGTCAAGCGTTGTGCCGATCGCTGCGGCTGCGGGCGCCGGCCGGTCGGCCAGCTGCTCGCGTACGTAGGCCGTGAAGTGGCGCGCGTCGTCGCCGTGGGCGCGTCCACGGCGCGGCGCCAGCGCGAGCGGCTCCGCGACGGCCGTCTTGTAGGCGAGCGTATCGATGGCACCGCGCTCGTGCATCAACCCTAGGATGCGCTCCTGGCGACGCTTGGCGCGGTCGAAGTCGCGGTACGGGTTCTGACGGCTTGGCGCTTGGGGGACGCCCGCAAGGAGCGCCGCCTCCGCAAGCGAGAGATCCGCTGCCGACTTGTCGAAGTACATCTGGGCCGCAGCTTCGGCGCCGAAGAGCTGGTTGCCGTAGGGGACGCGGTTGAGGTACTGCTCGAGGATGGCGTCCTTGTCGAGCAGTCGCTCAAGCCGAAACGCCCATAGCGCTTCTTCGAGCTTGGTGCCGAGGTGACGCGCCGCCCCGCGCAGCAGGGTCAGCTTGACCGTCTGCTGCGTGATGGTCGACGCCCCGCTGGTCGTCCGGCCAGCAGCGACGTTTCGAGCGGCAGAGCGCACAATCGCCAACCCGTCGACCCCGTGATGGTCGTAGAAGTTGCGGTCCTCGGCGTGGATCGTTGCGCTCTGGAGGTGCGGCGATATCTTCGCCAGCGGTGTCCAGAAGCCGCGTCCGTCGCGTGCGTTGAGGAGGTCACGAAGCGGCCGGCCGTCACGGTCGGTGAGCGTGGTGCTGACCAGGTCGCTGTGGTCGAGCGCGGCCTTTGGGAAGGGCACGGCCACGACCCAGATCGCCACCGCGATCACGACGAGGCTAGCGGCTACAGTGGCCCACCCAGCGGCGCGCGCGAGCCGTCGCCGAAGCGAGCGCCGGCCGTCCTGTTCGCGGTGGCTGGCCCCCATTAGTTCACCACCAGCTGGCTGGGCGCCGTCGTCCCGAACACCGTCGGGTCGTACATCTCGTGGACACGAGCCGCAGGGACGGCGAACACGCCACGCGTGGTCGCTCGGGCCATGTAGGTGTGCGAGTAGCTGCCGTCGCGCATGTGGTCAGAGAAGAGCTGGATGCGGTCATCGCGCTGCTCGGCATGGCTAAAGACACCCTCGGTGACGTTGCCGTCGAAGCGGCGGCTCGTCGTGTCAAAGCCCGTGCCGATCGGTTCGAGGCCGGCGGGCAGTGGATCGTCGATGGCCACGTAGCGCCGCGTGGCGTGCGTGCTGACCTGCAGGGTCACCTCGACAAGCTCCCCGACCTCAAGCGAGGTGACCACCTCGCCTTGGCGCGGGCCCTCGGCGTAGCGGTAGTCGCGCGTCAGATGGAAGCCTCGTCCAACCGGCGTCGCGGGCGAAGTCTCCGGCGCGTAGGCCAGGCTCAGCGAGTAGTAGAGCGGCCCGGCGCCGCGGCGCTCGATCGTCAGGAGCTTGCCGTTGGCTTTCCGCATCTCGGCCATTGGAACCCGAATGCGCTTTGGCGTGAGGGCACCCGCGGCGAGCGTCGTGTTGAGCAGCTCACGGTCGCCAAGCCGCACGGTCGCAGCGATCGCCTGGCCGCCACCCTCCGTGCGCGCGAAGTAGTCCGAGAGCGCCAAAATGGCGAAGCCGTTCTCTTGGGTGCTCGCCCAGCGCCCACCGCGTCGCTCGTCGAGCAGGCCGCGCGCCAGCTTGTGGTTGAGTGGATCGGTCGGTCGGACCCGGCCCAGCGCCATCAGCAGTAGCGCTGTCGAGCGGACGTCCGAGTCCATGGTGCTGTGGTAGCGCTTGGTGTCGCGGTTGCGCAGCCGTGCCGTGCGAGCGTCTTGGTCCACGCTCGCAACCAGCTCGTCGATCAGGGTCTGCGCCATCGTGGCGTCAGGATCAGACTCCGCGACCGCCATTGCGAGGAGGCTGCGGGAGAACGCTGGCATCGCTGTCCGGCGATCGAAGAGCTGGGCATGAAACGCCCGCTCGGCTTTGCCGGCGAGAGCGAGCACGAACGCCGCGAAGGGCTTCACCACCTCGATCTCACGGCGCCACTCCGCCTGGTCTGCGTCGGCACGGCCGCGCAAGATCTCGGACAGGTAGCCGGTGAGCTCGTTGACGACCCTGTCGCCGACGTCCAGGCCTGCCCGCTTGGCCGTGATGAGGGCCATCCCCCCGTAGACGGAGCCCCACGGGTGGGGATCGCCGGCGCCTGGCCAGTAGCCGAGGCCACCGCTCGCGGTCTGCATGGTCTTGAGCCGGTCGACACCGCTCTGGGCGAAACGCACGATGTCGCTTGCCGACAGGCCCGGTAGCTCAAGCTCGGCGCCCTTGAGCTGCCTGAGCGCGAGCAGGGGCAGCGTGCCGCCGGTCGTCTGCTCGACGCAGCCGTAAGGGTAGCCCATGAGGTAGTCGAGGCCTGGCAGCAGCTGGCCCATGGCGCTTGGTACGACCTCGATCGAGAGCTCGCCGACCTCATCGTGCATCCAGTCTGGAATCTCGATGGTCCGCGCGAGGGCAGCGTCCGAGTCCCCCGTGTCGCCGACGCGACCGGTCTCCACGGCGGTCTCCACGGCGGCAGGAAACTGGATGGGAACGGTCACTTCCACGGCATCCTTTGTGCTGGACTCGCCGTCACGGACCACCTCGAACGCGACCGTTGCGTCACCAACGCCGGTAGCGACTGCATCGAAGGTCACCGTCGTGGCGCGGCCCGCGACGAGCTCAAGGGTCTGCTGGTCGTCGCCGACGAGCTCGAGCGGTCCAGCGACCAGCGCACGAACCCGGGTGGCTGCGGCGATCCCGTCGAGTGACTGCACCACCGCGCGCAGCTGAACCCGGTCACCGGCCGAGACAAACCTCGGCAGCGCGGGGCGCACCAAGAGGGGCTTGCTCACTTCGATCCGGGTGTCGCTGCCACCGAACGCGCTGCCTGAGTCTTGTCGCGGACGGGTGGCCGCCACGGCCATGAGCCGGAACGCGCCGAGGTTGTCGGGCAGGTCGAACGACACCTGGGCTTGGCCGTCGCTGCCGACCTCCACATCGGGCAGGAACGCTGCCGTCGTCGCGAACGCCGAGCGATAGACCGTGGCCTCGCCGCCTTCGTCGCCGCCGCCTCCCCAGTCCGCCTTCATCTGTCCGCTCAGCGGCTTCACTTGAGCCCAGAGGCGCTTTCGTATGTCGCTGGTTCGAACGCCGAGCCCCTTGGTCTGGTAGAGGCCCGCCACAGGATCGGGCGTGCGGTAGCCTGTGAGGCTGAGCACGCCCTCATCGACGGCCATGAACGTCACCTGGCCGCTCACAGGCCGCCCCTTGGCGTCTTTGACCGTGACGGAAGCCGAGAGTCGCTCGCCCGGTCGGTATTGGGTCTGCTCAGGGGCGATCTCGACGGTGAGGCGCTTTGTGTCGAGGCTCACCGACAGCTCCGCGTAGCCGACGCGCGAGCGCGCCTTCGCCGCGTCTTGGACCGTCGCGTCGCCGAGCTGGCCGCGCACTACGACCACCGAGAGGTAGGCGTTGGGCATCATCGACTCGGTGATCGGCACGCGGATCGCCGGGGCGCTGCCCTCGAGCGCGATCACCTCTTGGTGGAGGATGCCGTGGCGCTCCACAGTGACAAGGGCGTGGGCCTCGCCGAAGGGGTTTTGGACCAACACGGTGGCTTCGTCGCCGACGTTGTAAGCATCTTTGTCGGCGATGAGGTCAAGCGTGCCGCCGTCCGTGCGTGCCCAGCCTGCGTCGTCACCGCCCCAGGTCCAGAGCCAGTCGCCCGTTTGGATCTGGCGTCCCTTGCTGTCGGTTGCTGCTGCCACCACGCGGTAGCTGCCCGAGGTCGGCGGCGTGAAGTCGACCGACTGGGCTCCCGTCCGCGTGAGGTTGAGGTGCCGAGTTGCAACGGTCTCGGTGATGGGGGTTGTCCGCCACGTGTAGCCGCCTCCGGCCGCGTTCTCGCGGACCGACTTGTAGGTGCGCCGCTCGAGCTTGACGACCACGTTGTCCGCCTGGGTCGGGGCGCCTGTCGGCGTCACGGCAACCACCCGCGCAGTGAACGGCTGCCCGGCCTTTGTCACCCGCGCACCCGCGTCGATCCCGAGGTAGAAGTCGCCGGGGTGGATCACGGTGACGCTCCTGCCCGCGACCGTCTGGGCGTCAACGTCGGTGACCTCGGACTCGATGACGACTCGGCTCATGCCGACGACGGGCGGCGTGTCGCTCTGCGCGTCGGCCAGGTTGATCGTCACGTTCGCGCGTCCGCTGGCGTCGAGCTCACCGTCGCCGTCACCGAGGTGCTCGGCGGAGCGTTCGCTGGCTCGCCACCAGCGCACGGGGTCAAGCGGCGCGAAGCGGAAGCCACGGAAGCGGGAGGCGGAAAACGTCGCGGCTTCTTTACGGGCGTACCAGCGAAAGGGGGCTTCGGGCATCGGGGCGCCATAGAGGTAGCGACCAACGATCGACGCGCTGAGGTCGCTGGTGGCGTCGCTGCTGGTGGTCTCCATCACGACCTCAAACCGGTTGGCGCGGTACGCCTCGACGCGGAACCGGCCGATGGCCTTGCCGGTAATCGCGTCGGCGCCTACCTGCGCAGAGCGAACGTTGACGGCGTAGCTGCCAAGGGGGGCCTGGGTATCGAGGGGCACCGTGAGGTCGAAGTCACCGACAGGGCCAAGGGTGACGGTCTCGCGCAAGAGAGACTCATCGAGTGCGTTGACCACCTCGACATCGACGCTGCTGCCGGGGAGGGGGGTGAGCCCCTTGTCCTGGTCGAGCCGGATGTAGCCTTTGACGTGCACGCTCTCGCCGGGTCGGTAGACGCCGCGCTCGGTGAAGACGAAGCCGCGGAGCTGACGTTCTTGCGGATCATGGTCGACCACGAGGTTGTGGCGGTAGGCGCTGACCTCGGTCTGGTGGTCTTTGAGGTCAACGATCGTGAGGTCGCCGTCTGGGGAGAACGCGGCAACGGCGCGAGGTGGGGTGTTGCCGAACGAAGCCGAACCGGGGGCAGAGGCCAGGCCGTGGGCGTTGGTGACGCCGTCCCAGAGCTTTGCGCCGGCCGCAGAGTAGAGCGAAACCTGCACGCCTTGCTGTGGGGTGGCATCGCTGATGCGCGTTGCCCAGACGAGGGTGCCTTGGGCGCCGACCTTGGCTGTGAGGCCGGTGTCGGTGACCTGGATCAGCGCCTGTCGCCTAGGAGGTTCGTCGTAGCTAGCGTTGTTGGTCGCGGTGACGCCAACCAGCAGCACGCCGCGGCTCTCGCCGCCCAACGCACTGTCGAGCGGGAAGTGGAGCGGCTCGTCGTCGGTGGGCGTGACGCGGCTGGTGGTGCCGGTCGCTTTGAGGTGATTGGCGAGGTTACCCGCATGGAACCCACCCCACTCCGAGAGGCCGTGCTTGATGAACGTGCCGACGTCTGCGGGGTGGACGCGCCGGGTCGTGATGCTCAAGGGCCCGGTGTCCCGCGCCTCGATCGGCAACACGGCCGCGCTCTTGACCGGCGAGAGGTACCCGTTGCCGGCGGCCATCGACAGGTGCGCGAGCGGCGGGTGGACGGTGACCAGTCGCCTAACCGGCCGGCCCAGCTGGGACCCGTTGATGTCTTCACAGGACGCTGAGAAACCGATGGTGTAGGTCGCGCCGACAGCGACGGGGCCTGGGTCGATGACGACGATGTTGTCTCGCTGCGACCAGGTCGCGTCCGCGAGTGCCGGGGTGATCGAGACGCACGACTCTGCAGTGTCCTTGCGGAGCGGATTGTTGAACGTGACCCTCCACGGCACCTTGGCTCGGCAGTCGTCGTAGCCGCAGCCAACGTACGACACCGACAAGGGCTTGGGCCCTGCAAGGTAGAGCGTCCACGGGTTCGTCATGCCCAGCTCACCGCCGCTATCGAGGCCAGCGGCAACGTCGAGGCGGTACGTGTGGCCGATCTCGAAGCCGCCTCGCGGCGCGATCATCACGCGCGTGCCGTCGCCCTTGTCGCTCACCTGGAGCCGGATCGGGACGTTGACGCCACCATCCGTGCCGTCGTCGGGTCCGTCGGTGAGCGTCAGCGACTCCCGAAGCGCGCGCTCGGTGACGGGCTGGTCGAAGTAGAGCGGGACCCAGTCGTCTCGCTGAAATTGCCGGGGCGAAAGGCGGTAGGAGTACGGGCCGGACACGCGGACCGTGCGCGTCGAGACGTGTGTCGCGTGTGCCTCAAGGGCGACCCCTGCAGCGGAGCGGAGCGGGGCCTCGCCAGCGAAGCGCACCTCGAACCGGCTGGCGCGGCGCAGCGGTTGGGGCAGGTCAATGCTGAGTTGGCGCGGCGTGGACCAGCGCGCCCGGCCTTCCACACGCGGGGTGATGTGGACGCCAGCAAGGTCATCGAGCGACCGCTCGCCTCGAAACGTCGTCATCGCCTGGTCGAAGTTGGCGATGATGCGGCTGTCGCGCCGCGTGAGGCTAACCTGGCGCACTTTGGGCGCCGGAGCGGTGCGCGTCTGGCTCGGCTCGGACGTCTTTGGCAACGCAGGCGCAACAAACGGAGCCGCGTCGTCACCGACGTTGCGGGTCTCCAGCAAGAGCTGGTCCTGAGGCGGGAATGGTCGCGCCTCTGCGCGCGCGGTAACGGTCGCGGTCGACGCGTCGAGGGGGCTCTCTGAGGCGCATCCAGCGGCGAGGAGAGAGCTGAGGAGGGCAAGTCGAAGCAGACGTTGGTTCATGGCACGTTCCTGGTCGGCGAGTGGGTCGCTCTCACAGGCTTGAGCAAGACCCGTGCCAGAGATGGCCATGCCGTTAGCAGCGCTCGGGAACATGTGGATTCTGGGGCGATGGGAGGTGTGCCGCTCTCGTGCTCTGAGCCGAGAAACTCTGTCGGGACAAGCGATTCGGCGATGTGTTCTCCAGCGGTAGAGATCGCGAAGTCACCAGATTTCGCGTTTCCTCGAGCGCTGCTAGACGGCGGCTGCGACGGTGCCAGCCACACCCTGCGTGTCCGGGCAGCCACAGCCGATGTGTCCGCGAGACCACGCGCGCTCAACCGTGCGCCGCCATTGCCGGCGCGACCGCGTCGCTTCACGGCTGACAATCTCGGTCCGCAGTGGCAGCATCCCCCAGCCCGTCACTGACGCGGCTGCTCGTGCAGACCCTGACCGCCCCGCCGAACGGCTAGAGAGGACTCCCCATGTTGGAATGCGCTGACTTCTTCAAGATCCTTGCTGACGCTGGGGTGGACTACTACGCGGGCGTGCCGGACTCGCTCCTCAAGGACTTCTGCGCCTACGTCACCGACAACGCTCCGAGCGAGCGCCACGTGATCACCTCCAACGAGGGAAGCGCGATTGGCCTCGCGGCTGGCTACTACTTCGCCTCTGGCCGTCCAGCATGCGTCTATCTCCAGAACTCGGGTCTCGGTAACACGGTCAACCCGCTGACCTCGCTGGCGGACCCGGCGGTCTACGGTGTGCCTGTCCTGCTGGTCATCGGCTGGCGCGGCGAGCCGGGCAAAAAGGACGAGCCGCAGCACATCAAGATGGGCGGCGTGACCCGTGAGCTGCTCGATGCCATCGGGGTGAAGTGGGCTGTCCTGCCGGATAACCCGGAGGAAGCCGCAGCATTGGTAGCCAAGGCCACAGAGACGATGGCCAACGACCAGGCTCCGTTTGCGCTGATCGTTCCGAAGGGCACGTTTGGCAAGCACGCGCTCAAGGCTGTCGATGACGCTGACTACGGCATGAGCCGCGAGCATGCGATCGAGTGGATCTCGTCGCGCTTTGGCGCCGAGGCGCTGGTCGTCGCCACCACCGGCAAGCCGTCGCGGGAGCTCTACGAGGCGCGTGAGCGTCGTGGCGAGCCTCATGCCACGGACTTCCTGACCGTTGGCGCCATGGGGCATGCGTCACAGATCGCACTTGGTGTCGCCGGGCAGAGAGCCGATCGAACCGTCTTCTGCCTCGACGGTGATGGCGCGGTCATCATGCACATGGGCGGACTGGCAACCATCGGCCAGAGCGGGTGCACCAACTTCAAGCACATCGTTGTCAACAACGGCGCTCACGACTCGGTCGGCGGCCAGCCCACCGTGGCGTTCGACATCGCCATCACCGACATCGCAGCCGCCTGTGGCTACGCTGCCACGTGGGTTGCGACCACCGAGGCGGAGCTCGCGGCCGCGTGGGACGCGTTCGTGTCGACCGCTGGCCCCGTGATGCTGGAGGTTCGCGTCAAGAAGGGCGCCCGTGCCGATCTGGGCCGCCCGGGCATGAAGCCGCCGGAGCTGAAGGAAGCCTTCATGGGCGCCATCAACGGCTGAATCGCTTAGGCGGTTGGCGCGCACCGCTCTAAACCGGGCCGTCGGTCATCGTCGGCCTGCGTTTTGAGTCGGCACAGCGATGGCGTAAGGTCACCAGACACGCACGACGGGGGATCTATGAAGTGGATTAGCTTGGCACTGGCAGCTGTGCTCATGGCGGCATGTGGCGGGGGCGGCGGCTACGTGAAGACAGAGGCTCCGAAGAACCCGACGCCGGCTGCTCAAGAAGAGGCGGTCCTTCAGCCCGAAGCCGCTGACGCGTTTCGGGACTTCGGCGGTGACGAGGTCGACCCTGGTGTCGCGTTCGACATCGGCTTCATCCCCAAGGGCGTTCGACAGCACCGCATTGTCATCGCTGTCGATGAGGTGAAGCTGCTGAGCGAGGATCCGGACGCGACGAATGGCAAAGCTGTCCTGGTCGTCCAGAAGGGCACAGACCAGAAGCGCGTGATGATCAGCTCCGGCAGCGAGGAGGTGGTCTTTGGCGCTACAATCGCCGTCCAGAAGGCGTCGGTGTCCTACGATGAGGCACGCCACAAGTGGCTGCCGACGGCGACGATCGTGGTGCGCTAGGCAAAGCGCGAGCGAGGTCACCACGTGGCCGCGACTCGGCCCTTCCGGCTCCGCCTTCCGCGATGCACGCGCCAGCGGCGTCGCTTGCTGGGCTCATCCGAACTCGACGATGCTCGCAGGGCCTTCGTTCGGCCGACGCTGCTGGCAGGCACGCATTCGCCTCGCTCGAAGAGAGCGCTTGTTTCGGAACGAGGCGCAACGCCGCCAGCGCCACAGCAAGGCGCCGATCGCCGCCAGCAGCCATAGGGGCGGGCGCTTGGTTGCTCCGGCCTGGCAGCCGTCTGGTGCCGGGTACAGCGCGCAGATGCCGGCGCGGTCGTCAGGCTCGAGCGTGCGTGCGGCTGTCGGCGTGGGCAGGAGGCTGTAGCGCTCGCTCATGGTGGCTCCGGCGATGTCGCTGTGCGCCAGCCCCCAGAAGTGCCCCGCTTCGTGGGCGATGACGCTGCGGATATCCACAGCGTCGACCGGTGCCTCGTCGGCGTCTGCGAAGCGAAAGCCGGCGTCGTTGAACTCGATGTCGGCGTCGATGATCCGGCCGCTCTCATCATCGTGGGTGACGGTCGTGAGTGCGATCCACAGCGGTGAGTTGCCCTGGTCAGCCCACGCCTCACGGGTCCGGATGAAGACGAAGAGGTTGTCGCCGACCGCGTCGAGGGCGTCGGGCGTTGTGCGTGTGTCGACATCGAGCACGCCGCCAAACTGCACCTCAGGCACGCCGCAGCCCGGGGTATGCCACCGTCGGAGTCCCTCATCGATGAGCGGCACGACACTGTTGGGATCCAGCTCGACAGGCGCACGGTCGGCGAGGTGCCAGACCACAGGGCTGCGCGCGTGGTGGCAGTGGGCGCCGGAGCCTGCCGAGTAGGCGTCCCAAGCCAGTGCGCTCGTCGACGCTGCC
>CALHXW010000142.1 GCA_938040325.1 uncultured bacterium
GAGGACGCGGTCGTGCGGAAGGGGAACGTGCTCACGAGTCGCGGTCCCGCCACGGCCTACACGTTCGGCTTGGCCTGCGTGGAGCTCCTCTACGGAGCCGACAAGCGCGCCGAGATCGCCGCTGAGACGGTCGGCAGCTAGAGCACCGAACGGGCACGTTTCATGCGGACACCACCGTCGTAGACCCGGCGCGCAGCTGGGGCGACGCGGCTTGTCGCCGCTCACCGTCCGGTGCTCTAGCAGCGTTCGGGGAAATGCAATTCCCGATGACTTCGTGATGCGCACCACTGGACCAACGATCTCGAGATCACCTTGTCCCGACAGGGTTTCCTCTCGTTCGCTGACCCAGCGGCACGCCTCACTTCGTCCCGAAAACCGCATATCCCCGAACGCTGCTAGCCTGCTGCCGGGTCTTCGACGTCGCGCGCGGCGCTCGGACGAGGTGGCGCTCGGTGAGGAGGTAGAAGCTCTTGGCGCCGTCTTCGACGACGCTCAGCGCGACGCCTCGATCGTTCCACTTCGCGAGCGCTGCGTCTGGGTTGGTCGACCATCCAAAGCGCTGGTAGCCGCCCGCCGGACCACCTCGGGCGCTCACGATGACCCACCCTTCGGGCCCTCGTGCCACCTGCTGGATCCGGCGACCGGCCTGCCAGACAGCCTTGATCGTTGCGCGCACACCGTACGTGTCGACGTTGACCACGCGTTGCGTGTCGGCGCTCGGGTGCTCGGTGAACACGAGGTTCCAGCTGTGAGCGTAGTTGAGCGAGGTCAGCACATAGCCTTCGCGCTGTTTGCGCGCGATGAGCTTCAGCGGGAGCGCACGCTCGGACGCGACGGCCTGGCGACGCGTCTTCTTCAGTGACGACGTGACCGTCACGTAGTTGCCGGCTTTCGTTCGGGTGAAGGCCGTCACATCGCGTCCCTTCTTCCAGGCGGTGCGGATCTTTTTGACCGCCGAGCGATAGCTGGTGTTGCGATGCCAGGTCTGATGGACGCTGCCTCGGAACGTTGCGCGCTCGACGCGGTTTCCTGTGGCGCCCAGCAGCGTCCCGCCTTCGTCCCAGACCGCCTCGATGCTAGCGAGTCGCCCAGCATGGGGGCGGCGTGAGGCGACCCGCGATGACCGAGGTACGGACCGGCGACCCGAGGCTCGACCGAGGCTCGATGCCACGCGGGAGCTCTCCGAGAGGAGGGCGGTGAGCGGGATGGCGCTGTTGGGGTAGGCGCCGCTTCCGCTGCCTCGCACATGAACGCCCGCGAGCGCGAGGCCCGCGCTCTCGCGGCCGCCGTCGGCGAAGACCGGCGCGCCCGAGCTTCCCGGCAAGGTGTCGCAGCTGTGGGAAAAGCTCGCGTCTCTGACGGTGCCGGCTCGGCACCGAAAGCGGGTCACCCGCTGGGGGCGCCGCTTCGGATGGTGGATGACCACCAGCTCTTGCCCGCGTGTTGGGACGCGCTTGGCGACCGACACCGCACCCCAGCGGGTCTCGGGCTGGCCATCCACCGCGAGGACCGCCGCATCGAGGGCTGCGTCAACCGCTAGCGGCGGCACGCTGATCTCAACGCTCTCGCCGGTCTGTCTTGTCGACAAATAGCCAAGCTCCAGCCGACCGCTGGCGAGCGCCATCCCGGGCTTGGGCGGGCTAACGCAGTGGGCGGCCGTCAGGGCGCGGCCATCGCCCACGAGGGTGGCGGTGCAGTACCGAACCCGTGCGTTCCCGCGCCTGTCCTCGAAACGCATCACGAGCCGTCCGACCGGACGTCCAGCGCGCCGAAGTCGGTGGTCGCGGGAGAAGTCGGCGATGGCCTCGAAGCTGTCGTCGCCATGGACGAGGCTCTCCTCGGTGGCTCCTCCATCCTCGGCGCTGGCGTGGGCGGGGCTCGTCCAGCAGCCGAGCGCGACAAAGAGCAGAGCGACGAGTCGCGTTGGGCCTGAAGATGCGGGAGCCGTCATGAGGTACCTCTGCTGGAGCGCTTGTCCCAAACCACGTGGTTGAGCGCGCTCAAGGCGCGTTCGCTGGGGACACGTCGTGACGTCCCGTCGGCCTCGTGATTCACAAAAAAACGGATGGAATTTAGTCGCTTACTGGTGCGTTCCGGGGCCGCTTTGCGAGAGACACAGGGCCGTCAACGGCGCTTGCGTCGCCTCGGTGGACTGATACGGTCGAGCGGGCACGACGCACGGTCGGGCCCTAACCACGGAGCGGGTGATGGCGGAAGAAGACTCTCAAGCGATGGAGATCGATCAGACCGGTGTCACGGGTCTCATCGCGGGCGCTGCGCCGTTCATCCTCGAGCTCCACGAGACCGCCGGCGGGGTGGTTGTGCGCGACTGGGCCGCCATCGGTGGTGGTGGCCTCGCGCTCGCGATTGGGCTCCTGCTCGCCACGCGCGCCAACAAAGCGGCCAACAAGCAGTCGGCGTGGGTCGTTGTTGCTGGCTGCGTAGGGCTTGGCACCTACCAGCTGCTCAAGGGCTTTGTCCTGCTTTAACCGGATGGAGCGTCGCGTCACCACGGCGGAGGAACTTCCCCATGTTAGACCCTGCAGAAGTGCGAGCTGCGTGCGCTGACGTCGTGCTCATGACCGAGCGGACCGTTGTCCGCTGGCCATCGGCGGCCGACCGTGAGCTGTTGCTGGCGCACGAGCGCGACCCCCGCATCATGGCCGAGATCCGAGACCCGCTCCCCGAAGAGGCGCTTGTCGAGCGCGTCGACAGGTCGCTGAACGCGTGGGATGCAGAAGAGGGCAGCTGGGCCATCTTCGTGGTCGAGCACCGCGGTCCGGGCGCGGCGCGCACCGGCATCGGGGTCGTCGCGATGCACGTGGTCAGCTACAGCGCTCAGCGCATCGAGCTCGGCTGGCGGCTCCACCCGGACTGGCACGGTCAAGGCTTGGCGACCGAAGCAATGCAGCGGATGATCGACTTCATCTTCGAGACGCTGAAGGCGCGCAAGCTCGTTGCTTTCTGCACCGTTGAGAACACCGCGTCGTGGCGCTTGATGGAGCGTCTCGGGATGCAGCGCGAGGGGCGTATGCGCGACCACAGCCAGCTCGGTGGGCAGTGGCGCGACGACTTTACCTACAGCGTGCTCCAGCCCGAGTGGCGTCAGGCCCGAGCTGCGGCCACACGCGTCGCCTCGGACGGATGAGTGGGTGGGTCGGCGCGAGCCGCTCCGCACAAGGCGACGAAGCACGGACCAAGCACCGCAGCAGCAACGGTTTTATCCGACCGGTTGAAATTGGGGCGCGCGGACGGTAAGTCATGCGTAACGTGCAGGACTACTTAAACAAGTTGCCTGCTCACTTTCGCTAAACTTCCTGCTCGTGTCGTGCGATGGTTTCCCCCCTTCGCGTCACGTCTCGCTCCCACTTCCGCTCCGAGGTCGCAATGATCAAGCTCCTGCTCCCGCTAATGGCGTTCGCGCTGCTCGCAACAGGATGCGGAAACGGCTGTAGTTGCGGTGGGGACGACGCATCGACGGACCCCACACAGGTCGAGGAGCAGGAAGACCTCAGCGGCCTTGAGCCGATCGAGCGACATGAGCGTCTGGTCTCGAAGATGCTCAAGGACACCAAGAGCCCAGCCGTCTACGACCGGGTCAAGCACAAGCCCCTCGTGGACCTCGCGCTCAAGGTCACCGCTGATCGCAAGCTCGTCACCGGCACTGCGCGCTACGTCATCGCCAACCCAACGGACAGCGCCCGCGGCGACCTGGTCTTCGCGCTTCCAACGACCCAACCGTCGGGCCGCAAGACCGATGCGAAGGTCACAAGCGCGACCTTCGGCGACGCCGCCGCGAGCTTTAAGGTGACCAACGGACTCGTCACCGTGGATGAGGCTATCCCGGCCAACGATGTAGGCGTCGTGACGCTCAACTTCACCATCCCGGTCACCAAGGCCGACAGCAACCCCCAGTGGGGCACCGTCACCTCCGACCACGCGTCGGTTCTCGCGCTGCACGCTGGTGGTAACGCCTACAGCGGGGCGGCTGTCACGCGCTTTGACGTGCTCTCGCTCAACAACGCCCTGCCGTCGCTGCTGACGCCGGAGTTCCAGAAGAAGCTCCGTGGTGACAAGCCTCTGCGCGCCCACCACCGCCAGGCTGGTGCCCGTGACGTGATGCACCTGACGCTGCGCGTGTCCCACCCGGAGGGATGGATCGTCGCAGCACCTGGGACAGAGCAGGTCAAAGACGACCGCACCACGTGGCGGCTCTCCGCAGCGCGCAGCTTGTCGCTGTCGATGTCGCCGAAGTTTGTGCGCACCACCCAAGAGGTGGCCGGCGTTCGTGTTGACAGCTTTGTGATCAAGGGCGCCGACAAGCAGCACAAGGCCTACGTGGACGCGGCCTCAAGCTACCTCCCCGTCATGTCCAAGCGTCTCGGCACGTTTCCGTTCTCGCGGTTGGTGGTGACGCAGTGCGCGGTGGATCGCGCGGGGTTCGTCGCCAGCGGTGGCTACATCGGCATGTCGAACCTGCTCTACGGCAAAGACGACTTCCTGCGCGACCGCGTGTCGGTGCTCAACTTCCTCGCCCGCCACGACTACTTCGTTCTGTGGCGTCGCTACCTGGTTGGAACCGGGCTCGGGCTGCAGTGGTGGGGTGAAGTGGCCGGCATCGACACCTTCGGCGACATTGGGCTCGTCGAGGGGCTCGCGCGCAACACGGCTCTGCTCGCGATGGTCGAAGCGGGGGAGTCTCAGGAGGTCCTCGACGCGGTGGTCAGGCCGCTCATGTCGAACCTGAGCCACGCGATGGCGCGCAGCTTCAAGCTCGATGCGCCGCGAAAGAACCTGCTCAACGAGTTCGAGATCGCCGCAGCGTTCGAGGGATTCACCCAGCTGGCACAGAAGGCCCGTCAGCGCCTCGGTGCAGGCGCCTACGACCAGCTTGAGCAAGGCCTGCTCGAGCGCCACGGCTATCGCCAGATGGCGCAGATCCACTACAAAGATGGGCTCGCAGCAGCGGCGTCCGGGGATCGCTCGATGGCCGGTTTCGTCGACGACTGGTGGCTCGAAGGTGCAGCAGCGAAAGAGCAACCGCCGCTCGATGTCATCGGCGCGCTCACCTACCTCGGCGGCCTGGTGCCAAACGACCAAGAGGGCAGCGCGTTCCTGCGTGCCCTCTCCCAAAACCGCGAGCTTGCGGAGCTCCTTCACCCCAGCCTCAATGCCGGCGTGGACATGCGGTTGGACATGCTCTGGGGCCTTGCGACCTCGGCGGTGGCTGACCAAGCCGACATCGACATGGCGCTCGTCGCTGCCGAGGAGAAGGCCGCGGAAGGCGATCAGCTCCCCGATGAGCTGCTGGCAGACTTCAAGAAGCTGCCTCCTGCCCTCGGGGCGCTCCACAAGAAGCTCCACCCGATCGTCGTCCGGCACGACGCGCCGCCCTTCGTTGGGCTGCGGCTCATGCCGGCCGTGCAGCTGATCGACGCCGCCTACCACTGGCGATAGGGACGGCGTCGCGTTCGCTCACTCGCAGGGCGTGACGATCCGCATGTCGTCGACGAAGACGCCCTGGCCGACGTTGTTGACTTCGTCGATCGAGTCGAAGAACCAGCGCAGGCGAACCGGCGCTGTGCTCGTCAGCGTCAGCGGAATGGTCTCTTGCTTCCAGCCCTGACCGGGACCGCTCACTCCCTTGTCCCAGACGATGGTGGACTGACCGCCCTGAAGCAGCTCCAGCCGGAGGTCATCGCTGGAGGCGAAGGGCTCGACATCCGCCGACCTCCAGAAGAGCACGCGCACGTCGGTTGTACCTGGCGGCAGCGCAATCTGCGGGCTTGTGATGGTGCCCTGGGTGTGGCCGACGTCGTAGTCGAGCTGAGGCAGCCTGCCGTAGTAGAGGCTGCTCGGCGCGGAGACGGCTTGAGCGGTGGTCAGCTGCCAGAACGCGGCCTTGCCGTCGGTTGACACGGTCCAGCCGTTGAGGGTGTCATCGAAGTCCGCCGCCCAGAGCTGAGGGTCGGCATTCGGGACGGTGCCGCAGCTGAACAGGTCGCAGGTTGGGGTCGAGCAGGCATCGTCGGCTGTGCAGTCGCTCGCGGTGATGCAGCACCCCGGGCCGGCCACCGGTGCCCACGAACACAGCCCTGGGGCTGCCTTGCACACCCCGGTCGTGCAGGGCGTCAGCGGCGAACAGTCGCTGCTGTTTGCGCAGGGGACGGGGGCACCGAGGAGGTGAACGCAGCGGTTGGCGATGCAGCGATCGCTGGTGAGCGCGACCCCATCGTCACACTCGAAGTCGCTCAGGCAGCAGTCTGGGTTTGGCTTGCAGCTGCCGTCGACGCATGGACCGGTGTCGCAGACGTTGGCCCCAGCGCAGTCGGCGCCCGTGGTGCAGGCGATGGGGGAGCTCTTGCAGACGCCGCCGAGACAGCTCTCGGCAGTGGACGCGTCGTTATCGTCGCAGTCGGCGGCGCTCAGGCAGCACCGCACGTCGTCGACGATGCTGGCGCCGACAGCGGTGTAGTGGCAGGCATCGTCGGAGCAGCTGTCTTCGGTGCACGGGTTCTGATCGTCGCAGGCAAAGTCGCCGCTGCACCCGCAGCCGCCCGCGGTGGTTCGGAAGGGGTAGGTGCAGCGGTTGCCGGCGCAGAACGTGTCGTCGCAAGGACCTGCGTCGCCACAGTCGGCTGCACTCAAGCAGCAGAGGTTGCTGCCCAGTGAGTTGAGGCACTCGCTCTTGGTGAGGTTGCAGCGGTCGATCGTGCACGCAATTCCGTCGTCGCACTCGTCGTCGGTGTTGCAGCAGCCCTCGATGAGCTTGTTGACGCAAACCCCGCCTTCGCAGCGGTCGTCGGTGCAGACGTCGGCGTCAGCGCACTTCCAGTCGGTGGCCGGCGTGCACTCAGGCGGCGGCGCAGTGTCGGGGGCTTGCGTATCCACCGGCGGCGGGGCCGTGTCCGGTGGGTCGGCGGTGTCGTCGACCGTGTCGACTCCGCTCGTGTCGGTGGTGTCAGGCGCCGTGGTGTCGACGTCGGGGAGCGTTGCTGGCGGGGCATCCCCGAGGCAGCCAACTGTCCACATCGACAACAGAGCGAAGAGCAGACCACGACACATACCGACCTCCTTGGCGTCCAAGCCTTTAGCAAACCGGCGTCGCGCGGCGCCACTGCCAAGCACGTGAGCGATTCGAGAGCGGGCTTGCGTCGCGCCATCGGACGTGACAGATGTGCAGTGCGCTCCTCGCATCGCCACCAACTCACGGCAGACCTCGACGACATGCATTCTAACGAGCCGAAGTCACAGCCGGGCCCTCTCGACGTCACGACGGTTCTCCGGTATTGGCTCGCGATGATCCGTCACGAGGAGGCACTCGGCCAGAAGCTGCGTGCCGTGACCCGACCTCGGCCGCAACAGCAAGCCAACGTTGTCTCGCCGGTGGCCGGGCAGATCTACTTCAAGCTCCTCGCTGATGGCATCGACACCGCAGCCAGCGAGCTCGCTGATGACGAAGTCAAAGCCGCGATCGCGTCGTTTCTGGTGCTTGAGCGCGACGAGCTTCACTTCCACGTCTCGGGTGAGCGGGCGGCGTTCTGCGAGCATGTCTTGGACGGGGCCTATCGCCGCGAGCGCAACAAGCGCTTTGGTGGGGGCGACGAGGGCAGCGGCGAGCATGTCGCGGGCTTTCCGGCCTTCTACGACGCACGCCGCGGCGAGCTTGCCTGTTTGCTGCGCTTCCCGGTCGCACCGCCTGACTGGCTCGACGCCGAAGGCGAGCCTTGGAAAGAGCCGGCGTACAAGACGCGCAAGCAGGGCAACGCCATCGACGGCCCGGCAACGATGAAGCTCGCCGAGATCGGTGGCGATGCCGATCCGGAAGACGTTGCGCCCTTGCCCTATGCCCTCGACGTTCAACAGGCGAGCCAGACGCTCGGGATCATCGACGAGCACGTCGGCCGGCTGCTGCGCGAGCTTGGCGAGCGGGAGCTGGTCAGTCCCGGCGACATGATCGGCGCGGTTGCCGCGCTGGTCGGCCACGATGGGGTCGACTACCCCGAAGCGGCGATCGCCGAGGCGCTCGCAAGCGACGAGCCAGCGCCCGCCCGCCTCAAGACCCTCTTTGCGGCCATTGCCCAGCGGCCGCTGCCTCACCGCGTCCGCATGTTTCCGATCGGTCTTGTCTGGGATGCGAGTCAGCAGATCACCACCCACGGCCTCCAGCGCGATCTGAGGCAGCTGATCGCCGAGGGGGCACCGCGGCGTCCGACGACGGCCCTCGGGAGCTATTTGCTGGGCGAGCCCACAGAGCAGCGCGTCAGCCCTCACGTGGGGCTCCGCGGGCCCCACGAGCTCACCGATGATCAGCGGGCGGTGGCCGAACGGTCACTCGGCCAGCGACTGGTCTGTGCGCAGGGCCCACCGGGGACCGGCAAGACCGAGCTCATCGGAAACCTTGCGGCGCAGCGTCTGCTCGCCCAGATGGCTGGTGCGAGTGCTGGATCACCCCCCGTGCTGCCTCAGTGTGCGCCGCTCGTGGTGACATCCACGAACAACCGCGCGGTCGACAACGTGATCGACCCGCTGAGCCACGACCTGCCGATCAACCGCCTGCCGCTGGCGCTGCGCGTCGGAAGTCAGCTGGTGATGCGCGAGGTGACGGTGC
Source organism: uncultured bacterium (assembly GCA_938040325.1). Taxonomy (GTDB): domain Bacteria; phylum Myxococcota_A; class UBA9042; order PHBI01; family PHBI01; genus CALHXW01. The sequence continues at coordinate 8,612 of CALHXW010000142.1, forward strand.
CGCTGCTGGCGCGGTCGCTGGCGTGGCTCGAGGCCGGAGACGTCGAGCGGGCCGAGCGGCGCTGGCCGTCGCTGCAGGCAGAGCTGACGGCGGCTTACTCGGGACGTCTCGCTGAGGTCCAAGCCGGCGTGATGTCGCGTCGCGCCGAAGTGGAGCTGCCTGGACTGCGGGAGCGGCTCAGCACCCTCGAGCAGCAGCTTGGCACGCGCCAGGACGCCCTGGACGCGCTGGGTGAGGCGCGGGGCGCGGCCCTTGTCGAGGTCGCTCGGATCGCGAGTGCCTGGCGTGATGACGTGCTCAAGGCGACCGCCAAGCTTGAGCGGATGGCTCGGGTCAGCGAGACGAAGGCGAAGCGTCTGTGGACGCGCGCCGAGGAGGCTCACGGCGATGCACTTCGCGAGTCGGCAGAGCTGGGCGAGCTCACCTGCAAGCTGGCGTCGGCTCCCAAGGATGGCGCATCGGGTGACGCGTGGCTGGATGCTTACGATCGGCTTGAAGATCAGCTCGACCAGCTGGCAGAGAGCGCTTGGGAGCTGACGGCCAGCGACGGGCTCACGCGTGAGCAGAGCGTGCTGCTCGACACTCAGGTGCGTGCGGTGCGCGAGCAGATCGCTGCGCTCGAGGCAGCGCCGGCGCTGGATCCGAGCGCAACGGTTGCGACCGCTGAGGACATCGGTCTGTTCGAGCTGGCCTGCGAGGCGCGAGAGGTCTGGGCGCTGCTCAACCGTGAGCGGCTCGTCGTGCTCTTGCGCAAGCTCGCAGGGCCTAAGCGTCGGCAGGCCCGCGGCGGTCTTCGCGTCCAGCTCAACAACGAGGCCATGCGGCGGGAGCTCTTCGAGCTGTTCCCGGTCGTCGGCTGCACGCTGCTCTCGTTGGGCAACGCATTTCCCTGGGCCGAGGATGTGATCGACCACGCGATCATCGACGAGGCTGGCCAGTGCCACCCAGCCTACGTCGTCAGCGCTTTGGGTCGGGCGCGGCGCGTGCTCGTCATCGGTGACCCCCACCAGCTGGAGCCTGTGATCGGTCTGGATGAGCGGGAGGAAGACCGGGTGCTTCGCCGTGGCGGCTGGGGCATCGACAAGGCCGAGCTCGAGCCGTTTCGCTGCACCTCAAGCACCGGAAACTCGGCCCAGACGTTGGCGGCGCGGGCCACCGACGACGTCCTCGTCTTGCGCGACCACTTTCGCTGCCAACCGGAGATCATCCGGGTGTCGGATGCGCTCTGCGGCTACGGGTTGAGGGTCCTGACGCCTCCGGCGAGCCTGTCGGCCGTCACGGGGGAACTCCCTGCACCGGTGGTGCTGCATGACGTCCGGGGGGCTCAGCTGGCCCAGGCCGGCAGCTGGGCTAACCTTGAGGAAGTCGACCGTGTCGTTGAGGTGATCGGTCGCCTCATGCGCCACGGGATCCGCCCGCGTCAGATCGGGGTGCTGACGCCCTACCGCGGGCAGCTGATGGCGCTGCGTTCCGCGTTTCGTACGGCTGGGTTGCCGGTCGAAGAACGCATGGAACCCGACGCTCAGGCCGATCTCTTCGGCGATCCAGGACCAGGCGCGCTTGCGCTCGGGACGGTGCATCGCTTCCAAGGGGGCGAGCGTGACGTCGTCATCTTCTCGACCGTCATCACCCGTGAGCGGTCGCTGGCGTTTACGAACGCGAAGGTGAACCTGGTGAACGTCGCGGTGTCGCGCGCGCGCCAGCACCTCGTCGTTGTCGGCGATCGCGAGCTGCTCGAGAAAGGCGCGGTCACCAGCACGCTGGTTCGTGCGGCGACTCCGGCGCTCCGCTGACGCGCGCATGGGCGGCACGCCGCGCCTCCGAGACTCGGTCGCGACCGTGCGCGTCTGACATCAGGGTTGCTCACACTCAAGCCAAGCGGGTAGACCTGTAGGCGTGTGGGCTTTCTTCCGCCTGATCCGAGCGTCGTGGACCTTCGGCATCATCATGTTCAGCTACCTGTGGCAGCTCCTGCTTCAGAAGCTCTTTGGTGAAAAGCGCCTCGCGAAGCGCTGGGAGCGCATCCACGAGCGCAACGCCAAGCGTCTCTACAAGGGCTGCGTGAAGCTTCGCGGCGTCTACATCAAGATGGGGCAGGTCCTGTCGATCATGGGCACGTTCCTCCCCGCGCCCTTCATGCGCGAGCTGGAGAAGCTCCAAGACCAGGTGCCGCCACAGCCCTACAAGACCGTGCAGCGCGCGGTCCGGGAAGCACTCGGCGACACACCGGAAGCGCTCTACAAGACCTTCGACCAGTCGCCCGTGGCCGCAGCGAGTCTTGGGCAAGTGCACAGCGCAACCACCCACGAGGGTGAGCATGTGGCCGTCAAGGTCCTCTACCCCAACGTCAAGACGATCATTCGTGTCGACCTGCGCGTCATTGGCTGGTGCATGGCCGTCTACAAGCGCTTCATGCCGGTGGGCCAGCTCGACCGTTTCCTTGAGCAGCTCCGCGACATGCTCGAGCGCGAGACCGACCTCGCGCATGAGGCGCGCTGCATCGAGCGGATGACAGCCAACTTCGAAGACGACCCCGACGTGCTCTTTCCGGCCGTGCATGCCGATCTCTCGAGCGCCACAGTCCTCACGATGACCTTCATGGATGGCGTGAAGATCAGCGACAAAGGCGCGCTCGAGCGCCTTGAGCTGAAGCCGGAAGAGGTTGCCGACAAGCTCATCAAGGTCTTCTACAAGCAGGTCTTCTACGACCGCTATTTCCACGCCGACCCACACCCAGGCAACTTCTTCGTGCAGCGCGGCGACGAGGGCCAAGTGCGTCTCGTGGTGCTCGATCTCGGCAGCGCGTGTCCCGTCCGCGACAACCTTGTGCAGGGGATGCTGAGCGTGCTGAGCGGCTTTCTCACCAAGAACGACGACCAAGTGCTCGTGGGCATCGAGACCATGGGCTTCGTCGGTGAGGGCGGCGACCGCAAGCTGCTGGAAGAGACGGTGAAGCGCTACTTCCAGAAGCTGCTCGACCTGGACCTGACGGACCTCAGCAAGATCAACACCCAGACCGCTGCCGAGTTCATCAACCCAGAGCTGAAGACCCGCGAGATCCGAAAGGTCATGAAGGCCGTCCAGTACCCGATGGGCTGGTTCTACGTGGAGCGGGCGGCGCTCATCATGTTTGGGCTGTCCGCCCAGCTCGCGCCGACGATGAACACCATCGAGGTCGGCTTTCCCTACATCATGAAGTTCCTTGCTGAAAATCCCATGCCGGTCGCCAAGCCGGCGAGCGCTCCAGCCGCAGCAGGCGCCGCCTGACGCTATGGAGCGGCGCACGGCGCCGGTCCCAGCCCCGGGGAGCGCGGTCAGCCGAAACGCGCCCCCCTGAACCGTCTGCTCCTTCGAATTCCGGCGCTTCGCTGTTAGCCTGCGGCCGAGCGGGGTCGACAGAGGCTCCGCTGGCACACCTGGAGCCTGAGCATGACCGCTGTGACGCCGATCCACCCGAACTCTGACGCCGATGCGCTCGTCGGAGAAGCCTTCACAGCGATGCACGAGGCGTCCCGCGCACGCGGAGCCCTCAGCTACCAGGAGCGGCTCGACGCACTCCAGGCGATCTACGACATGACGCGCGACTGCGAGGACCGCATCGCCACCGCCATCAGCGCTGACTTTGGCAATCGATCGCGGCATGAGACGGCCATGGCCGAGATCTTCTTTGTGCTCTCGGCGGTGAAGTACGCAAAGAAGCACCTACGCGGCTGGATGAAGCCAGAGCGCCGGCACGTCTCGTGGCTCTTCAAGCCGGCGGCCAACCGCGTCGTCTACCAGGCCCTCGGCGTGGTCGGCATCATCTCGCCGTGGAACTATCCTTACCAGCTGGCCATGGCGCCCATCGTGTTCGCCATTGCGGCCGGCAACCGCATCCTGCTCAAACCAAGCGAGCTGACGCCGGCGACGAGTGAGCTGATGGCAACGCTCATCGCAGAGCGCTTTAGCCCTGCCGTCATGAGCGTCGTCACCGGCGATGCTGACGTCGGCAAAGCGTTCTCGCGCCAGCCCTTCGACCACCTGCTCTTCACAGGTTCGACAGCGGTCGGTCGCCACGTGATGCGGGCCGCCGCCGACAACCTTGTTCCCGTGACCCTCGAGCTTGGCGGAAAGTCGCCGACCATCGTCCACGAGGACTACTCGACCTCCGCGGCGGCCGAGCGCATCGCCATCGGCAAGTGCTTCAATGCTGGCCAGACCTGCATCGCACCCGACTACGTGCTCGTGCCCAACGCCCAGCGCGATGCGTTCGTGCGCGCGTTTGAGGCGGCGGTGACCAGCTACTACCCCGACGTCAGCGAGAGCGTTGACTACACCTCCATCGTCAGCGAGCGCCACTACGAGCGCCTGAACGCCCTGCTCGCGGACGCCGAGGCAAAGGGTGCGCGCATTGTGACCGTCAACCCATCGGGCGCCGCGATCGACCCAGCATCCCGCCGGATTCCACCGACGCTCGTGCTCGACGTGACCGACGACATGGACATCATGAGCGAGGAGATCTTCGGGCCCTTGCTCCCGGTCGTCGGCTACGATGGGCTCGACGCCGCGATTCGCTACGTCAACGACCGACCGCGGCCGCTGGCGCTCTACTACTTCGACCGCGACAAGGACCGCGCTGAGCGCGTTCTCCGCGACACCGTCTCTGGCGGCGCCTGCGTCAACGAGACGCTGGTTCACTGCGCCCAAGATGACATTCCCTTTGGCGGAGTCGGCCCTAGCGGGATGGGCGCCTACCATGGTCGCGAGGGCTTCGAGACCTTCTCCCACAAGAAGGCCGTCTTCCATCAGAGCCGGATCAACGGCACCGGCTTGCTGGTGCCGCCCTACGGACCGAAGCTCGACAAGCTGCTCGGCTTCATCATCGGCCGCAAGTAGCCATCGAGGCTCACAAGCGGGCGTTGACGTAAGCGCGGTAGCGCTCGATCCGCATGGCCGTGACCCGAAGGCGCTCGAGCGACACCGGAAACGCTCGCGCTGCCTCGGGCGTCGCACCGAGGTAGCGCGTGAGCGCGTCGATGAGCTCCAGCGGCTCGGACCTCTTGGGGCGTAGCGCGGCGACCATTGGCTGGGTGACGGCGCGGAACTCGTCGGCAGCCTCGCCGGTGAGACGCCGTGCTCGCGCGACGATGTCGCGGACCAGTCCGACGTAGAGCGCGTCCTTACGAGCGGCGAGGACCTTGAGCTCCGGCCACGCCGTGCCGTCATGAGCCGACGCCAGGGTGGTCGCGCGGTCCCAGATCGACGCCGCGGCTTCGACGTCGGCGAGGCCGTTGCCGGCGTCGGCCAGGCGATTGGCCAGGTAGAGGGCGGACTCGACGTGGGCGTCGTTGGCCTGAAAGCCAGCGGTCGCAAGCATCAGCAACCCAAGCTCGCCGAGGTGCTTGGGTGCACGCGTTGGTGACGTGCGGCCTGGCATGGAGCCACGGTGGCGAAACCAGTCGACAGCGCTCGTCTGGGCGCCCGTGAGCATCTCCTGGCCTTTGCGCCACGGGCGGTCAAGCGCGACAAGGTCGTCGGTCTCATTGATCAGTCGAGCTTCAGCGAGCGTGTCGGCCGCGCGTCCGAGCGCGTCGGACGGTCCCTTTGCGTTCTTGGGGCCACCATCGGCAACGACCTCGCGCCAGGACTCGGCAATGGCCGGCAGCCTCGGCGGTTCGCCGCAGCTCATCACAAGGATGCTCACGCCGGTTGCCAAGAGGCTCAGCAGCGCGAGGCCGCGGCGTGTTCTGTTGTGTCGGTGCGTGATGGCCAAGCTCAATGGTCCTGTCGTTGGCGAAGACTACCGCAGCACTCGCTGTCCGACAGCCTGTGATCACCAAAAATCACCCCGTGCTTTGCCCCCATGCTCCAGTGCTCTATGCTCCCCCGCGCTCCTCATGGTCCGTGTCAGGGGGTCTGACCGTCTGCCCCGGCCGACTTCGTCCGATCCCAGCGTTTCTTCGTCGGTCATGGTTCCCGAGAGACTCCGTCCTCAATCTTTGGCCTCCAACGACGTCAACGCGCCCCAAACGACCAAAACCCCTGACACGCGGACCACTAGCTCCTGCGAGGCGAACATGGCAGCAACGCTCTCAACCAGTGATCTTGTCATCACTGACCCGACCCACACGCCGAAAGAGCGTCTGAACGGGTTCGACCGCTGGGCTCTCGCACGCATCAAGGACGAGCGCGATCTGCCCTTTCTGTATCTTTGGCTGAAGCTCGGGTTCATCGTCATCCCCTTCGCCATCGCCATGTTCGTGGTTCAGAGCCCGCCATGGTGGATGTGCATCGCGTACTTTGTCGTCGCGCTGGCCGTCTTCATGCCGCCCTTCATCCTGATGCTCCACAACACCAGCCACCGGCGCCTCTTCAAGAAGGAGTATGCGTGGATGAACCACATCATCCCGTGGTTCTTCGGCCCCTTCTTTGGCGAGTCGCCAGAGACCTACTTCAGCCACCACATCGGCATGCACCACCCGGAGAACAACCTCCACGACGACCTCTCGACGACGATGCCGTTTCAGCGCGACAGCTTCGGTGGCTTCATGCGCTACGTCGGACGGTTCCTCAGCCTCGGCCTGCTCGACCTCGTCAGCTACCACAAGCGTAAGGGGCGCGACTCGCTCCGCACGCGCACGATCGTCGGCGAGCTGGCGTTCTACGCGGTCGCGATTGCGCTTCTCTTCGTCAACACCGTCGCCGCGCTCTTCGTGTTCATCATCCCGCTCTACTTCGCGCGCTTTATGATGATGGCTGGCAACTGGGCGCAGCATGCGTTCGTCGACGGCGCCGACCCGGCCAACCCGTACCGCAACAGCATCGTGTGCGTGAACAGCGTCTACAACCGTCGCTGCTTCAATGACGGCTATCACGTTGGACATCACGTCAAAGCCAATCGTCACTGGACCGAGATGCCGGCGGACTTCATCGCTCGTCGCCAAGACTACATCGACAACGACACGCTCATCTTCGAGAAGATCGACTACTTCGTCATCTGGGCGCTGTTGATGATGAAGCGTCACCGCTTCCTGGCGAAGTTCTTCGTCGACCTGCGGCCTGAGGGAGAGAAGCTCACGGTCGACGAGATCGTCGCGCTCATGAAGCGCCGCTTGGTGCCCATCCCGGCGGAGGCTCCGGTGTCGGCGACGACCTCCATGGAGGCCGCATGAGCCAGGACAAGGTTGCGCAGCAGCTCGCTGCGAGAGTGGTTCGCGAGCTCATGGAGCACCGCTTTGGTCTGCTCAAGCCCGCGGTCATCGAGCAGGTCGAGCAGACCGATGAGGCAACGCTGAGCCGCTGGACCCAGACGATCATGGAGTTCGACACCGCCGAGGACCTGCTCAACAGCTGATCGCACGCGGGTCAGCGCAGAGCTGTGGAACCTTCTGTGCGCTCAGGCGTCTATCTACGGGTCGAAGAGATGACCCGTTTAGAAGGCTCCTCACCCATGGCATCCGTCCGCCGCCTGTGCGTTCTTGCAAGCTCCCTGGTCGCGACCGCGCTCACGGTTGGCTCCGTCCGAGCCGAGCCACTCATCACGTCACTGACCGAGATGCTGGCGCAGACCGAGGCGGTCGTCGTTGCGACGTACCAAGGGCCTGCCGACCTGGGGGCCACGCTAGGCGGGTATCAGGTCGACATCGAGCGGGTGGCTTGGCGTGCGAAGGGCAGCACGGTCACGACGGGCTCTACCGTGCTGGCTGTCGGCAGTGGTCAAGCCAGCGGCGAGGTTGGCAGCCGGATGGTGATCGTGGTCACTCGTGGACGCGCGCTTGGCTTTGCCGCAAGCCCGGTCGCGGGCGGCTCGATCGACGGCCTGCTCCAGCTGCGAGGGTTCTACGACTACAACGCTCACCTCATCACGCCCACAAGCCTGCTGACGCTCGAGCAGCTCGTGGGGCTGGCTCGTGGTGGCAAGACCCTCGACTACCGCGTGCGAGGCCGTGTGCACGTGCTCAGCGATGATGGGCAGTCGGTGGTTCCGGTGGGGCGCGAGCTGACGGTCACTCATCGACGTGCGCTCGCAGGCAAGAGCACGACGACCGTCGCTGGGTTTGCGCCCAAGGGGCTGCCAGAGCCATCGCTCACGCTCGGGGTCGGGATGGACGATGACCCGACGGTTGGGCTCGCCTACCGCAACAGCTGGCCTCGGCCACTGATGCTTCGCGGTCGCGTGCGAGCCGTCGATCCAGACGGCACGCTCCAGGTGGACTTCGTTGTGTCGATGCCCGATCTCATCACGGCCGACCAGCTCACAACCTATGCGGCCGACCCCAGTCTCTCGCATCCTCGGTGGCGTGCGGAAGTGCGACTCCAGAGCGGTCCGCGATGGCTGCTTGAGGACGGTGCTGGCTACACGGGCAGCCCGAAGCTGACGCTGGCGCCGGACACAGCGCCAATCGGCATATCAAGCATGGATGTCCGAGGGGCAAAGCGTCTCATTCGCTACGGCTACCCCCGTCCCCTCTTCGAGCTCGAGCTCGGCAAAGCCCCGAGTGGCGCTTCGCTCGATACCTACGGGACCTTGCGCACGTTTCGACAGGAGCTGCACCGAGGGCCGGTGAGCTGTCGGGTTCGTGGCGGTGAGCATGACGGCGTCGGCTGCACCATCGTGCTCGAGAGCGTGCGCTTCGAGGGCCCCGTGCGAGCCAACTAACACAAAGGGATCCCATGCAGACTGCCCTGCTGAGAATCGCCGCTATCATGTTCGTCGCTCTGACGGGTGCTCAGAGCGTTGTCGCCAAGCCGCTCCACACGACACTCGCGGACGCTGTCGCCAAGGCGCCGACCATCGTCGTTGGCGTGTTTCGGGGGGCCGTAGAGGTCGACGGTGTGGAGCCCTATCGAGCGGCCGCCTTTCACTTCGACGTCGAGCGCGTCGTACGCGGTACAAGCGTGCCGGTCGGTCCGGTGACGTTGCTGCGAGGCCAAGGGTTCGCCGACATCACCCGAGGCGCCCGCGTTGTGGTGCTGCTCACCCCGAGCGCTGCGTGTGCCTCGGCGGAAGCGGCCGAGCGCGGAGGCTCGGAGACCGGAAACGCCTGCACCTTCACGCTGGAGTTCGTCGGCGTCCCGCTCGTCGACGGGCTTGCGATCGAAGAGAACGTCCTCCTGATGCGCGGCTTCTATGACTTCAACGCGCACCTGGTCTCACCGGGTCTCGTCTCGCTCCACCAACTGCGGCAGGTCGCGTCTGGCCGCGGAACGCTCGATTACCGTGTGCGCGGCCGTCTCCATGGGCTCAGCGAAGACGGCACAAAGCTGGTTGCCTTCGGGCCGGACATTGACGTCCGGGGGACCTATGAGGGCCACCAGATCAACGACACCCGCGTCGAGGGGCTCTCGCCACCCAACTTCCCGAGCCCGAAGCTCCACGTGACCTCGGGGTTCGGTCGACATCTCAGCCTGCAGTTCAACCGTGGTTGGCCCCGTCCGCTCGTGGTCGAGGCTGAGGTCACAGGCGTCGAGGCATCCGGTGCGCTTCGCGCTCGCTTTATCGTGGCGATGCCGGATGTCCTCACGGTCGGCGATATCCAAGCCTACCTAAGCGATCCGAGTGCGTCGTATCCACGCTTCAGCTACGCGGTCACGCTCGCAACGGGCGAGGTCTGGACGTTCTCCGATGGTGACCCCACGGCGCCGGCGACGCTTCTCAAGCGCCCTGGGCTTCCGTCGCTGCCTCAACAGTCCCTCTCGCTCGCCCCTGAGCGGGCTCTACGCTTTAAGGGACTCACGATGACGCTTGCCCCGCTCGTGGGTACGAATCTCCTGCCCGGCGGTGCCAGCCGTCAGTTCCGGCAGGAGCTGCTCCGCGGCCCGGTCGCGTGCGTCATCAGCAGTGGTCGGCGCCGAGGAACGGGATGCACCATTCGGCTCACGCACCACGGGGTGCAGCCCGCTCGGCGCTGACGGCCGAGCCGGGAGAGACGCCAAAGCACGGGTCCACGCGCCGCGTTGCTACTCGTCTTCGGCGTCGTCGGCCTTGATGATGTACTCATCTTTGCCGATGAGGTCGCAGTTCGTCAGGATGTCGACGGTGTCGTTGTCGGTCTGGACCATGTCGGGGTTGTCGAGGCTGTGCGGCGCGTAGGGGCGGGCCTCAGCAGCCGGCATGATGTACTCGTCTTTGGTCAGGCGTCCGCTGTCGGTCGGACGGATGTACTCGTCCTTGCCGATGACAGCGTCGTTGTCCATGTGCGCCATCAGGAGCATCGCGTTGTCTTGGATGTCACCGAACGTGACCGGCAGTGAGGTGTAGCTCGCGGCGTCGTTTCCGATCAGCAGCACCTGTCCAGGTGCCTGCGTCAGGACGGTTGCCGCCGCACGGTCCAGAATGAACGTTGCGATCAGCTCGCCGTCAACGCAGGCCGTGTTGTCGAGGGTGCTCTCGCCGAGCCACTCGCCGGCTGCGTCTCGCAGCTCAATCATGGCCGCCGACTGGCACGCCGCACTGGAGGTGAGGGCCGAGAACTCGACGGTGAGCTCCGCGTCAGGCTCGGTCTGGGCGTCGCAGCCCTGGCCAAAGAGCGGCAGCGCGACGAGCATGAGAGCTGCGACCAGGTTGGCCGCTTGCTTAAGCCAGCGCGCGGGCCCGCGGCTCCATGGTGTTGTGCGTCGGACCCAGTCGAACTCCGGGTTGTCGTCGAGCCGCTCAAGCACGAACTGAGACTCGCCCTCACTCAAGCGCTTCTTGCTGCGCAGCTCGCCAAGCTTGTTGAGGTAGAACTGGCAGTCGGCAAGGTCGCTGCGCTCAGACGCGTTGGCAAGCAGGTTGAGAATCGGGACCGGCGCGCGGTCGTCGAGCGCGTGGGCACGACGCCACTGGACGCGTGCACGGTCGCGGTCGCCGGCCTTGTCGTAGGTGTTGCCGAGCGTGTTGAGCACCTTCGCTCGGATGACCGGCACGTCAGCGAAGATGAGTGCCTCACGCAGCCAGGTCACGGCGGCGTCGAGGTCTCCTAGCTCTTTGCTGTGCCAGGCGTGGAGCAAGAGGAAGTGGGGGTCTTCGGAGAAGGCGTCGGCCGCCGCGTCGAGCAGCGTACCCATCTGAACAAGGTCGCTGCGCTTGAACGCAGCCACGACCGGCTCAAGCTCGGCCGGTAGCTCGCCGGGCTTACGCGCCGTCTTCTGGTAGCGGAGCTTGTTGGCGCACTCGATGATGCGCTGTCGCGCACGGCGAACACCGGTTCGCACCGTCGCGCTGGGCAGGCCGAGTGACTCGGCGATCGAGTCGCTGGTCTCTCCGCGCTGGTTGCGCTCGAACCATGCGAGGTAGTCGGTCATGCGGCCTTTCGCCGTCGAGTGCGCCAGTCGCCATGCTTCTCGGGCGACATCGGTCTTGACCTGACTTGCTGCAGCACCAGCGACATAGCTGTGCGTGCCGAGGCCCTCGCCCGTCGCGTCCGTCAGCACGGCGGGTGTGTCCTGGCGTCGGACCTCTTTCATCGCGCCGCGGCAGGCCGCTTCGATGACCTTGTCCACGGCCATGGCGCCGTCGCACGCGGAAAGAGCCGACTCGCATCGCTCCCAAGCGGCACCGAGGCTGTCGGGCGAGAGCTGCAGGCGTTGAACCGTCGAAAAGAACGTTGCGTGCTGTTGCGGAGTCATGACGGACCTCGTTGGTGCTTTTGGGCTCTCAAGTCCAAGCATCTCAGACGCTTGGCGCAGTCTCTATAGATAGGCGCTTATGTTTCATCCCGCATTGAAACAGACGTTGCAACGTTCGGGGAACCACAGTGACAGAACTCGAATGAAACGCCACCGCAGAGGGTGAAGGGCAGTCTTGCCCGACCTGATTCACTGTAGACGGCTCGGTCGACCTCACGAAGAGGTTTCCTCTTTTGCCATCGACAGTTCGCTGCTTCGAACCGGAGGCTCCCGTGGTCCTGAAGGCACATCAACTCCCAGCAAGCCCCAAGACAAACGCCCAGCGGTCGAACGCGTCCCGCTTCGGACCGATGGTCAGCGGGCTGCTCGCCCAGAGCGATCTGATCGGCGCCGGCCTTCGCACATCCCTCGAGCGCGCCACGATCGCGCAGGTGCTCCTCCCTCGCTGCAGCGACCCCCTGCTCATCTCCGGCGCCCCCGGAACCGGCAAGCACATGGTCGCCGGGTTCCTGCACGACGCGGCGACTCATATCCTTGGGCGTGGCGGACGCCTCGTCTACCTCTACGGAGCCACCGAGCGTAAGCGCCTCGCCATCGCGCTGGGCGACGCGATCGCTGAAGCGAAAGACGGTACTTTAGTGCTGGACCGCTTCGAGAGCTTCACCCACGACGAACGTCGACTCATCGAGCGCGTGGTCGCCAGCTCGCGCGGCCGCGTCCTCGTGCTCGCCCTAAGCGACCAGTGCGACAGCCCCAGCTGGCCGAGAGCTCGCTTGGACCTCCTGCCTGTCAGCCAGCGCGGTGACGACCTCGGCGCACTCATCGAGTGCTTCCTCGAGGAGGCTCTCACCACGTGCGGGCAACAGCGGCTCATCCATGACCCGCAAGAGCTGACCGACGTCATCGTCGCCCAAGCGCAACGTCATGGTGTCTCCAGCGTCGCCGAGCTCCGGTCGACCTGTCGCCAGCTTGTCTTTGAGGCTCTCGCCACCGACGACGCCAGCGCCGCACTGGCCTCACACCGCGTCCAGGCTTGGCTCAACGAGCACACCGATCGCGGACCGGTCGGCGCCGGGGCCCCCTCCGCTGAGGCCCTTGGGATCGACCCACACGTCATCGAAGACCTCGCGTCGGTCCACGGTGTCGACGTCGAGACGCTTCTCTACCAAGTCCACGTCGTCAGTTCGCTCGTCGAACAGCTCAACGACGCGCCGCGCTCGTTCCGAAACATCATGGACCGGACCGACGACATCCGGCGCCTCGCGATCTGGCTTCACTCAGGCGCCGACAGTCAGGCAGAGTTCCGCAAGAGCTTTGGTGACGCTCGCTTCATGCAGCCGTCGAAGAGCTCGGCATGGGCCTTCTTCAACGCGGTCCACAAGCGCGACTAGTCGCCTCGCGCCGGGCCTCCGGTTCAGAGGTGCGTCAACGGCCTTGAAAGTGTCGATGCTTCGCGCGCACCATCGCGCGCATGTCGATCGCCCTCGCCATCCTAGGATTCTTCGCCATCGTCTGGGCGGCAAACCTCTACTTCCCGCCGAAGTGGCCCGT
>CALHXW010000143.1 GCA_938040325.1 uncultured bacterium
CGCGACCCACGACTTCACGCCCGAGCGCGTGGCCATCGGTCCTTGCGAGGGGGCGCCGCCGCTGGATGTGAACGCGGAGTGGACCATCACTGGCGGCAAGCCCAACGGCGAAAACCCTGGGTTCTTCATCAAGGGGCAAGACGGCAGCCGCTACCTGCTGAAGTTCGACGGCGCGGCCCTCACCCCCAGAGCCACCGCCGCCGACGTTGTGGGTACGCGGATCTACTGGGCGGCCGGCTTCAACACGCCGTGCAATCGCATCGTGCTCTTCGACCGCAAGATCCTTAAGATGAAGCCCGGCGCGATGGCCGAGAGCCCCGGTGGCCAGAAGGAGCCGATGACCGAAGCCATGGTCGACGCGGCGTTCGAGCGAGCGCTGCGGCTGCCAGACGGCCGCTACCGCGCGAACGCGAGCCTCTACCTCAAGGGCCGACCGATCGGCCCCTTCAAGTACGAGAACACCCGCGACGACGATCCGAACGACGTGGTCGACCACGAAGACAGGCGCGAGCTGCGCGGTGCCGGCGTGCTGGCGTCGTGGCTCAACCACTTCGATAGCCGTGAGCAAAACTCGCTCGACATGTGGATGAAGACCGGCGGCGGCGACACGCCCGAGACCGAAGTGGGCTACGTCAAGCACCACTACATCGACTTTGGAGACTGCTTTGGGTCTCAGTGGGAGTGGGACTCACTCTCGCGACGCTGGGGCCACAGCCACTTCTTTGATGGCGAACACATTGTCGGAGATTTCTTCTCGCTGGGCTTGGTCAGCCGTCCTTGGGACCGCGTCGAGTTCGGACCATCGGGGACCGTGTTTGGCTACTACGACGTCGAGCAGTTCGACCCCGGCGCCTGGTTCAATCTCTACCCCAATCCCGCGTTCTCGCGGATGCAGCTCGACGACGCAGCCTGGATGGCTCGCATCATCGCTGGCTTCACCGACGCTCATGTGGAGGCGCTTGTCGCCACGACCAAGCTCCAAGACAAGGCGCTTGCCGCGGAGCTGACGCGGCTGCTCAAGGGGCGGCGCGACAAGATCCTCAGGCACTGGTTCGGCCGTCTCTCACCGCTGGCGCATCCCGAGGTCCAAGACGGTCGCGTCTGCCTGCGAGACCTTGCCGCAGAGTCCAACACCCTGCCCGAAGGCCGTCGCATCTACAGCTCCAAGGCATGGGTTCCCGATGGTCAGAGCTACCGCGAGGTCAGCGCTACGTGGAAGGCGGGGGGCGAGGGTCGGCCGTGTGTCGAGATCCCCGATGTGGGCGTCGGCAACTACGTGGTGGTCGAGGCTCGAGCCAACTCGACGGGCAAGCCGGGTAAGCCGGCACACGTGCACCTCTATCAGACCGGGGCTGACGCCTACCGAGTCGTGGGGATGGAGCGCCGAACGCGCTTTGAGCGTCCCGATGAACGGCCGTAGGCTGCCTTCAGGCCTAGCAGGCTGCGGTCGGCGGTTTTGGCGGCGTGCCTTCGTGGCCGGCCCCCGCGCTGACCGGGCGCAGCTCATGAGCGTGTCGACACGGTCGAGCGGGCTTGGACAACGCGCGTGGCCGCGCCAGCCGCTTCGGAGCGGGAGCCGCATCGAAGGCGTCGCGCTCTACCAGCTGCCGGCGGTGCGGTGGGCCACCCGTGATGCGCGCGGTCGACCGCGACGCTCGAACTCGAACGTGACGGTCGAGCCAAGTGCCAAGGTGGCGAAGTCGCAGCTGACGTCGCCGCGCTCGAAGTAGGCGAGCTTGCCGCGCGCGGTTCGAATGAACCCGAAGCCTGCGTCTGCGAAGAGCTTGACCACCTTGCCCGCGAGCTTTCGCCGCGTTCCAGGACGCGGTCGTGATCGTGTTGTCGGTGATGAAGTCATGCGCGTCCCTTCGTCTGCAGATCCTCTAAGTCGGGTCTCGCGGGCGATCTCTTGAGCGTTGCTCGCGCCGTCCCTAACCGGCACAGCGTCGGCCCGTGAGTTGGATCGGCAGCGCCCGTCAGAGAGTCCGTTGTCGTGGCGGTAGGTTTTGATCGGCGTTCGGTATCAGCGCTGTCACCATGAGCGGTGTTCCCTTGCATCGGTTGCTGCTAACGTCGGCGATGTGAACGACATCGAGTCTGCAGGGGGCGCGCAGCAAGGCATTGATGCGCCAGCTCTATATCTGAACCGGGAGCTGTCGCTCTTGGCCTTTCAAGAGCGTGTCTTGGCACAGGCGACGCGGCCGGAGACGCCGCTGTTGGCGCGTGTCCGTTTTCTGTCGATCTCGGTGACGAACCTCGACGAGTTCTTTGAGGTGCGGGTCGCGAGCCTTCGGGAGCAGGCTGTCTACGGGGTCGGCGTGCCCGGGCCCGATGGGCGGACGGCGCGCCAGACACTGGCCGAGGTCGCGCCCCGAGCGAACGCCTTGGTTCAGCGGCAGTATGCGATCTTCAACGACGAGCTTCGTCCGGCGCTAGCAGCTGAGGGGATCTTCGTGCGTCAGCGCCACGAGTGGACTGAGCGCCAGCAGGCTTGGGCAACGCGCTACTTCGCCGATGAGGTCGCGCCGATCTTGACGCCCACGGCGCTCGACCCCGCTCACCCTTTCCCCAACGTGGTCAACAAGCGCCTCAACTTCATCGTTCGGCTCAGCGGTCGTGACGCACTTGGGCGCGAGGGCCAGCTGGCGGTCGTGACGGTCCCATCGGTCCTTCCGCGTCTCTTCTCCATGCCCGCCGATCCCGAGGCCGGCGCTGGCGACAGTGCCGACTTTGTCTTGCTGAGCTCGATCATCCACCACAACATCGAAGCGCTCTTTGGCGGGCTCACGGTCGCGAGCTGCCACCAGTTCCGAGTCACACGAAACAGCGATCTCTGGGTCGATGAAGAGGAGGTCGACGACCTCCTCAACGCCATTGCAGGCGAGCTGTCGCGCCGACAATACGGCGAGGCGATGCGGCTCGAGGTCGACGTGACATGTCCTGACGACATTGCCGCCTACTTGCTCGACCAGCTCTCACTGCGGACCAGCGACCTGTACCGCGTGCAAGGTCCGGTCAACCTTCATCGGATCGCCGCGCTCTGCGACGAGGTCGACCGACCGGACCTCAAGTACCCGCCCTTCGCACCCGCACGGCCGACCGGGCTGGGCATCGACGCCGACATCTTTGCGCGCCTGGATCAGGGCGACATCTTGCTCCACCATCCCTTCGAGTCGTTTGCCCCTGTGCAGGAGCTGCTCTCGAGGGCTGCGGCCGATCCTCAGGTCCTCGCGATCCGGATGACGCTCTATCGCACGGGTGCGGACTCACCCGTCGCTGCCGCGCTGGTCGACGCGGCACGCGCCGGCAAAGAGGTCACCGTTGTTGTCGAGCTGCGAGCGCGCTTCGATGAGGCTGCCAACATCAGCTGGGCCAACAGGCTCAAAGAGGTGGGCGCCAACGTTGTCTATGGCATGGTCGGGTTCAAGACCCACGCCAAGCTCCTGCTGGTGGTGCGGCGGCAAGCCGGAGGGCTCAAGCGCTACATCCACGTGGGGACCGGGAACTACCACGCACGGACCGCGCGTCTCTACACGGACTTCGGGCTCATGAGCAGCAATCCGCAGCTCGGCAAGGAGGTCCATGACCTGTTCATGCAGCTCACAAGCTTTGGTGACACATCGGACGCCAAGGACGTGATCGCAGCGCCTCTGTCGCTGCGAGCGTCGCTGCTCGCGTCGATCGAAGGCGAGCAGCATGCGGCAGAGCGTGGCCAGCCGTCCTGGATTCGGGCGAAGCTGAACTCCCTCAACGATCCCGAGATCATCGCAGCGCTCTACCGGGCATCCCAGGCCGGGGTGCCGATCCACCTTGTTGTTCGAGGGATCTGCGCGCTACGGCCCGGCGTACCGGGCGTGTCCGAGACCATCGAGGTGCGGTCCATCGTCGGCCGATTTCTCGAGCACACGCGCATCTACGCGTTCTGCGACAACGGTCGCGAGCGGGTGATGATCTCAAGCGCTGACTGGATGCCTCGCAACCTGTCACGCCGCGTCGAGGCAGCCGTTGTGCTGCGATCGCCGGCCCTCGCAAAGCGCGTGCTCGACGAGGGGATCTTGTCTTACCTGAGAGACGGCGTTGATGCCTGGCAGCTTCTGTCGGACGGCACCTATGTGCCAGCACACGGCGAGGGGCCCTCGACACAGCTCGCGCTCTTGCAGCAGCTGTGCGGGTTCGGTGAGCCGTCGTGTTAGGCGCCCACACCACCAGACTCGCGGGTCAACATGACAGGCAGCCAAGCGACACGGGCGGTCCGGGCTGATGGGCGGCGAGCAGCTCCTGATCTTCGCTGTTGAGGCGATCCTGGTCGTCTTCGTGCTCTTTGGGCTGTTCCGGGCGCGGCACCGCATTGGCTATGCTCCGCTCTACCTTGTGATCGGCAGTTTCCAGTACCTGCAGACCCTCTTGGCATCGACGCTCTATGCGCCCGTCGCCCCGGATGTCTTGGTCTCGCCTGGGTCGGCGATCCTCTTCTCGGCAGGGGTCACGCTGGTGCTCCTCATCTATGTGGCGGAAGGCGCGTTAGAAGCGCGCAGGCTCATCTTCGGGCTCATCGCTGCGAATGTGGCAGTCTCCGGACTCTGCTACGTGTTCGCCCATCACCTGTCCTTGCCGACCACGGTCAACTTTCTGGCACTCCAGCCAGAGACGCTGGCTTCGGGCGCACGGGTCTTGGTGGCCGGCACCGTGGTCCTCGCGCTCGATATCATCGGCGTCGTCGTCCTCTTTGAGTGGCTTGCCAAGTGGCTGTCGCCCCGTCCGTTCTTGCGGTTTTCCGTCGCGCTCCTGCTGGCGCTTATCTTTGATGCGCTGGCGTTTTCGACCTTCGCATTCTTTGGCACGAGCGAGTACACCGCCATCCTGACGGCCAACCTCTACTCCAAAACCGTGGCCGCTGTCTTCTTTGCCGGATGCGCGACGCTCTATCTCCGCTTTGTCGACCGTCCTCGCGTCCCTGAAGCGGGCGAGCCCACGCGCGAGTTGCGCGTGCTGACCTACCGTGAGCGGCTGGAGGTGCTCAACGCCAAGGCACGTATCGACCCGCTGACCGGCCTGCGCAACCGCATGATGCTCTTTGAGGACTGTCAGCAGCAGGTCAGCCAAGCGCTGACCGCCAACCAGCCCCTCGCCGTTGTGATGCTCGATGTCGACGGATTCAAGCAGCTCAACGACGCCAACGGCCACCTCGTCGGCGACGCCATCTTGAGCCGCATCGCGAGCTGCATCACGCCGCTCCTCGAGGACGCCGATGAAGCGTACCGCTACGGCGGCGACGAGTTCTTGCTTGTGCTTCCCGGAGCTGACGCTGCGCGAGCCAAGCGGCTGCTCGCCCAGGTCCAGTCGGCCCTCGGCGACGACAGCCCGCAACAGGTCTCGGTCACCGGCGGACTTGCGCTGCTAGGAAACGACGGGGCGACCTTTAGGGCCCTGCTTCAGGCTGCCGACAATCGGATGCTCCGGAGCAAGCGGTCTGTGGTGCGAGGCGAGTGAGCCACATACCGCTCCAGCCGGGGTCGCCCTCGTGAGGCGGTGCCACGGCTAAGCCGGTCGAAGGATGAGCCCTTGAGGGAGTGGACCGGCTGGCTCCCAAGCTCGTTCGCTCAGACTGGCCCTCTCGTCGTAGCCTAAGTGACGAGCACCCTTCCACTGTCGATACGTCAACCGCCCGATGGTCCTTGCGGGCTGCTGTGGATTGCGTGATGTGCCAATGTCTGGCACATCTGTCAGATGTCGCGCGTGACACGCCAAAGGTTCGTCGATCGGTCAACCCGGAGCGTGCGCGCGCCGGCCTTCAGAGGCGCTCGGGGGAGCGTCGGTGCGGGTTCGGTGAGACATCTCTGAAGGGCGCCACGCCGCTGGCACCACTCTCTTTCGGCGCTTGTAGTGAGTCTTGGCACATTCGGCGTGTCACATTTCCTTCGGAAGTCCCTGTCTAGAAGAGCCAAGGCGTCGTCAGGCGATGACATTCGAACTTGACGGATTTCGCGACATCGGAACCCGGAGTTATTTCAGGCCGTTATCGACGTTCATGAATTTTAACGAAATAATGCTCGCCGATCGGTCCAGTTGCGTCGTATGATTTCGATGGATGGTGGTCTGCTCTAAGCACGATTCCCTCTGCCCAACATCAGGATGCCCAGGAGACACGATGACGACGTTCCGCTCGACAGTGCCTGTGATGCTAGGATGGATGGTTGCGTTCGGCTTGTCGGCTTGCGACGAGGGGCCCGGCGCAGGTGACGAGCCGTCGAGCTTGGTCTCATCGGCCGACCTAGAGGAAAAGAAGCAGGCCATTGTTGGAGGAACGGACGCGACGATTCAGCAGTTCCCGTGGCAGGTCTCTCTGAGGCGCTTTGGCTCGCACTTCTGCGGCGGGTCCATCGTGCACCCCGAGTGGATCGTGACCGCAGCGCACTGCGTCGAGGATGGTGCTGGCGGCGTGCAAGTCGTTGCAGGCGAGACCTTCCGGACCGGCAACAGTGGGCAGGTCCGCAGCGTCATTGGCGGCGCGATGTTCCCTGGCTACGTCGACCCGGGGCGCGGCAAGGACATCGCGATGCTGAAGCTGAGCGCGCCACTCGACCTCGGCGGCAGCAGCGCGCAGGCGGTGAAGATTATGACGCCCGACTTGGCCGATGCAGGCTTCACGCAGCCAACGCGCGTAGCGACGGTGACAGGGTGGGGCGCCCTGAGTGAGTTCGGCGGCAGCCCAAACCGCCTCCAGCGCGTCGATGTCCCGATCATCTCGCTCAGTCAGGCGCAGCAAGCCTACGGCTCGCTGACCACTGACCAGCTGCCGGCAGGCTTGGTGGGTATTGGCGGCAAGGACGCTTGCCAGGGCGACAGCGGCGGTCCGCTGGTCGTCGCGGGGCCGGATGGTTCGCCACGGCTTGCTGGCGTGGTCAGCTGGGGCTTCGGCTGTGGCTCGCCAACCTTCCCGGGCATGTACGCGCGGGTCTCAAGCTTCACCAACTGGATCGAGTCGTTCACCGGCGACATCACGAGCGTCGCGGTGACGCCGCCGACAACCGACCCGGGCCAGACCGATCCAGGCCAGACCGATCCGGGCACCACCGATCCCGGCACCACGACGGCCCCGAGCTCCGTCAGCGGCTCGCTCGCCCGCGGGCAAGCCAGGGTGTTCGGTCCCTTTGACGTCGAGGGCGCTACCGAGTTTCTCGCCGAGCTCGATGGCACCGGCGATCCCGACCTCTACGTGCGCTTTGACCAGACGCCGACCACCGCGCTCTATGCCTGCCGTAGCTGGGCCCAAGGCCCTGTTGAGGCGTGTGACCTAGACGTCCCATCGGGAGCGAGCCAGGCGTTCGTCATGGTGTACGGCTACACGGCGTCGACCTTCGACCTCACCACCCTCGTGACGTCGCCTGCGACCGCCCCGCCCACGACACCTCAGGCGGCAACGACGGCGCAGGCGTCCGGCGTGGTGACGCAAGGCCAGATCCAGAACTACCAGCCGTTCCGAGTCCTCGGTGGCAGCGAGCTGTCCGTGACGATGACTGGGTCTGGCGACGCAGACCTCTACGTTCGCTGGAACAGCGACCCCACGTTCCAGGTCTACAACTGCCGGCCCTATGCCACCGGCTCCGCGGAGAGCTGCAGGATGCAGGTGCCAGCCGGCGGGGCAAGCGCCCACCTCATGGTCCATGGCTTTGCACAAGCGAACTACACCCTGACGCTGACCTTCACGCCGGAGTAGCCCGTCGCCCAGCAGCTCTGCCGGCAACGCTAGTCGGCCACCACCGTCAGATCGGGTAGCGGCTGACCATACCACCGCGCCCACAAGCGCTTGGCGGCGGCTACCAGCTCGCTGTCGGGTCGGGCGCTCAGCGCCAGATAAACATCGGCGGCATACTGGATCTTCACCGGTCCGTCGTCGCCCCGCGTTGTCCGAATGCGGAGGCCAAACTCTTCCGCCAGACCGTCGAGGATCATCGTCGTTGAGTACCACTCCGCCGAGCGGCTCCCGCCGAAGATGTGGCTCATCGAGAGCGTCAGGTTGAGCTTAGCGAAGTCGGGTTCGCGACCGATCTCAGACAGGTAGGCGCTGAGCTCGAAGTTGGCGCGCTCAAGCGCTTGGTCATGGGCGTCCGCTAGGCGGGCCGCCTCGGCCTCGGTCAGGCTTGACTCCGCTTTGGGGCGACGGCGCTCAAGTCGCTCCTTGAGGCCCGGCGCGACGGGGAAGTCGTCGCCGCGGGTGTAGTCAAGTCGGTGCTGAACCTCGTGTTGCTCGACGGTCTTGGCGAAGCGCTCCATCAGCCGCCGAAAGACGTCCGTGTTGCCAGAGCCTTCGATCTTGCGCTGAAGGTCTTCGAGCTCGCGAACTTGGAAGTCCGGAAGCGACTCCTTGAGGGCCGTGAACGTGTCATCGTCGATCGCCAGCGTGCCGGGAACCCGAAAGCGCATGCCACGCTTTCCGAGTCGCTCACTCCAGCGCTCTGCAAGGTCACGCCGCTGCTCAAGCAGTGCGCCGAAGTCACGCAGCTCCTCGAGATCGTCGGGCAGAACGCGCTCGAACGACTCGCGGGTGATACGCCCTGCTTCCTGCTCGAGGGCTTTTTCCCAGTCGCGTCGCGCTTCGCGCCCGATCAGCGGCATCGGCGCGTTGTTCATGAGCGCTGGGCCTACGTAGGTCACCAGCTGATGCTCGACCTTGTCGCGGAGGATGACGGCCACATCCATCGTCTTGCGCGTGTAGCCCAGCAGCGAGCGCTCCCAGTTGAGACGATCGACGCGCTTGAGATGGACCGCATCGACGGTCGTCCCGAGTCCGTCACTCACCGGGTGTCGCGCGTGCACCTCAAACACAAAGAACGAGGTCTGGGCGCGTTGCTTGCGCCGAATCATCCAGTCGCCGTCAATGAAGAAAGGCTGCTCACGCTCTTTGAGGATGCGGTTGAAGTCGCGCAGGGCCGCCCGAAACGGCACGTTCCGCGCCTTGTAGGTGTCCATGATATCCGGGTCGCACGCGAGCTCTTTGGTGCGGTCGAGCAGCGTGGCCATCGCGGTCACGCCGGCCTCGCCGAGCTCATCGCGCATCGTCTCGTCGGTCAGTCGCCCACGCAGCGCAGCCAGCTCTTGGGCCTCCGAGCTGTCTGCGGCGGCCTCTGCGTCAACAACGGCCAGCCGCGAGTAGCGGTCGAGCACCACGACCCAGTCGGTGAGTACCTCGGTGAGTGCCGAGCCCATCTTGCTTGCCACGGCCGGCTTCGTGGGCAGCGCCGCCCAGATGCCTGTCCCAACAGCCCCAAGGATGATGACAGCAAGCAGAGGCGTCAGCCACCGGAGGCTGCTTGGCGTTCGCGTGTCGGTGTTTGCATCCGCGGCAGCGAACGCCTGGCGCGCGAGCTCCGAGTTCTGTGTGGCGGCGTCTGTCTTGCGTCCTGCGGCATAGAGGTAGGCAAGGTGAAGCGCGTGTGGGGCTGCCTCTTTGCGCTCGCTCGCCGACACATCAAGCCACGCCCGCCGCAGCGACTTCTTGATGTGTCGCTGAGCAAGCCAGTAGGCGACTGGATCCACCCGCGGCAGCGCATTGAGGGCCGCAGCGACATCCGCCTCAACGCCTGTGCGAGCGCCGGCGGCGAGCGCGTGCAGCGCAATGTTCTTCACTGGGACCCCTTCATGATCACTGTGCCTCCCGACGTCCAACGCCTCGCGTGCTCCATACGTTCTATCAGCTTCGTGCGAATATCGAGCTGTTGATCGCGGTGAACCGACGCGTGCAGACCGACAGCAGCCTTGGAGATCTGTCGAGCCGCTGAGGCGCCTTGGTCGGCCGTCGTCGCTGGCATCCCACCCTTGGCCGCGCTAACGTGGACGTTGGAGGGAACACATGATGCGACGTTGGATGCAAACCACGGTCTTGGTGGCGATCTTGTCTTGGGCGACGACGGCGCTGGGGGTGCCGAAGACGTTCTTCTACGATGAGTTCGATGAGGACTTCGCCGCTGCGCTCAACAGCATCAACGGACAGTCGCTCGCGACCCAGCCAGGCTTCGTCCAGGGCGAAGCGATCGGTCAGGTCTATCGACCAGCGCCCGAAGAGTTTCCGCTACAGATCGAAGGCGTCGACCTCATCTTCAGCGCGCCGCCATCGATGCCAGACCTGACCTCAGGCTTCACGCTCGAGATCTATATCTCCGATGAAGACGGACCCGACCCAGGCAACAGCCCCATCTTTGCGATCAGCAACAACGATCTGCTGGATCCCGCCACCCAGACGCTCGGCATCACCGTTCAGGGCGGCGTGGGCATCCAGATCGCCTTCGACTTCACCGATCCTGAAAACCACCCGCCGCTCATCACGAGCGGCAACATCTGGGTGATGGTCCGGTTCGACCAGGTCCCAAGCGCTGGGTTTGAGGCTTGGGGAACCCTCGACTGCTTGATCGTGGCAGGTCTGACCTGTGGCTGCCAGAATGTCGGAAGCCTCCACGATAGCGCGACACGCGTGAACTCGAACGTGATTCGCCACGTGACGCCGCTAGGCCAGTGCAGCGGCGCGCAGGCTTGGTCCTACACCGAGGACGTTGGCATCAGTGGTGACGTGATCCTTCGCATGCGCGCAGACGTCGCAAACGTTGCGTGCGTTCCGGACTGCAACGGCAAGGTCTGCGGCGACGATGGCTGCGGCGATATCTGTGGGGCATGTGCTCCTGGGCAGAGCTGCGACGCAGGCGCGTGTGTGTCCTGCATCCCGCAGTGTGACGGCAAGACATGTGGTCCCGACGGCTGCGGGGGCGTGTGCGGCACGTGCGCTCCCGGTCAGCCCT
Organism: uncultured bacterium; assembly: GCA_938040325.1. GTDB lineage: Bacteria > Myxococcota_A > UBA9042 > PHBI01 > PHBI01 > CALHXW01. Next base: position 10,791 of record CALHXW010000143.1, read on the forward strand.
GTCTCGGCCAGAACTGCTGCGCGCCGATGTGCGATGGCATTGCCTGTGGTGGCGACGGCTGCGGTGGCGTGTGCGGAACGTGCGCGCCTGGCGAGAGCTGCGACGCCGGCGTCTGCAACTGCGTGCCCGATTGTGCGGGCGTTAGCTGCGGCGATGACGGCTGCGGCGGCAGCTGTGGCGAGTGCGGCGCTGGCGAGAGCTGCGAGTCCGGGAGCTGCGCCTGTGTCCCGACGTGCGGCGGCGCTGCCTGTGGCGACGACGGCTGCGGTGGCACCTGCGGTAGCTGCGCCGACGGCGAGGCCTGCGAGGCCGGCGTCTGCGAGACGGTCTGCGTGCCGAGCTGTGAAGGGGCTGCTTGCGGCGACGATGGCTGTGGCGGCGACTGCGGGCTTTGCAACGAAGAGGAGACCTGCGTTGCCGGCGAGTGTGTCGCCGATTGCGTACCGGACTGCACGGACGCGGCGTGTGGCGACGATGGCTGCGGCGGCAGCTGCGGAACGTGCGGCGACGGCGCGACCTGCACCGACGGCGTGTGCGGCGGCCAGTGCGCTGCCGACTGTGACGGCCGCGACTGTGGCGACGACGGATGTGGCGGTAGCTGCGGCTCCTGCTCGGGCGGGACGACCTGCTCGGATGCTGGGACCTGCGACGCGCCGGTCGATGGGCTCTTCATCGACGCCATCTCGCCCGATCAGGGGACCCAAGGCGAGTCCCCGTCTGTCTCGATCACCGGCGGGGGCTTCGAGATGGGGGCCGTGGTGCGCATCGGGGGGACCGACCTCGTCAACGTTGACTACGTCGGGGCGGGCCTGATCACGGGGGTTGTGTCGGCTGAGCTGCCGGTCGGCCTTCACGACGTGATCGTGTCGAACCCTGACGGCGAGGTCGCTCGGCTCGACGACGCTTTCCAGCTCGTTGCGACGCCGTCCAATGCGGACAGTGGCTGCGGGTGTCAGTCCGGACCGACGCCAGCTGCGCTCGCCTGGTTCGGTCTGGTTGCGCTCGTCATGGTGCGTCGCCGGAGCTTGGGCGGCGCGCCTCGCCCCTGAGAGCCGTCAGCTCGTGAGGCCTGCTAGCCTGCTAGGATGCGCCTGGACTGCACGCGCGCCATCGCCATGATGGTGTGCTGAGGGTTGACGCCGAGCGTTGACGGGATCGCCGATGCGTCCATCACGTAGAGCTGCTTGTAGCCGCGGACCGCGCCGTCAGGCGTGCAGACCGAGCGCTTCGGGTCGGTGCCCATGACACAGCCGCCAAAGATATGGCTCATGATGGCGGTCCAGACGCGCGGGTCGGGCGGGATGTCGTCGAGCTTGTGCAGCTCGTCGGGTCCGAGAGAGTAGGGGATGCCGTAGACGCCGGGAACGATCGCTTTGGCGCCGGCAGCGAAGTGCATCTGCGCCACGAGCTTTGCGCCCTCACGGAAGCGGACCATGTCGCTCTTGGTGGCGCTGTAGAACACGATGGGCTTGCCGCCGGGACCGCGAACGACGCGGCCGGTGGCTTCCGCTCGGACCGCAAGCACCCACATCGCCAGGTTTCGGTAGGCGCCCAAGCGGCGCTTGAGCGTGTGTCCGGCGCCGGACAGTCGGCTTGCTACAAGCTCCAGCGGGATCGAGAGCGTCTCGAGCTTCAGCCCTTTGGTGGTCCTGAACTGGGTGCTGGCCCAGCCCTGGGTTGCCCCTTTGTTCATGTCGACCGGGTCGTCGTAGATCCCGAAGATGCCGCTTCCGGGGTGTGCGCGAAAGTAGCGACCCATGGCCCGGTGGCGAACGCCGGAGCGCATCAGCAGGGCAGGCGAGTGAGTCGCAGACGCGGCCACAATGACGCCCTTGCGCGCACGGACGCTGAAGCGGCGGCCCTTCTGGCGTGTGCGAGGATGGACGAAGCGACCGATGACGCCGGCAGCACGCTTGCGCTCGAAACGCACTTGGAAGACCGGGGCCGACGACATGAGCGTCGCTCCCATGGCCAGCGCCTCCGGAATGTACGTTACGTTGGCTGAGCGCTTCCGGTCGTTGGTGCAGCCCTGCATGCAGTTGCCGGAGCCAAGACAGTCGTCGATGTTGCGGTGCATGTCGTGGTCGTGCATGCCCAGCGCGTGGCCGGCCTTGTACGCCAGCTCATTGGTGCGTCCCATGGTTGCTTGGGGAGTCGCCGTGACCGACAGCTCGCGCTCGATGACGTCCTGAGCCGACCAGTAGTCGTCAGCGAGCGCGCGACCTCCAAAGCCGTGGTCTCGCTTCCACTCATCAAAGATGTCGCCCGGCGTCCGCACAACGATGGCGCTGTTGACCACGGTGGTTCCGCCGACGAGCGACGCCTGGACGATCGGCCACATGGCTCGACCCATCGCGATGGTCGCGCCCCAGCCGTCCATGTTGTCGCGCATCGTCGCATACGACGAGCGAGGGTAGTCGCGCGGCTCCCGCCACGGGCCGGCCTCGACCATGCAGACCGACTCGCCGCCGCGCGCAAGCTCGAGGGCTGCGACCGCGCCGCCAGCACCGGTGCCGACGACGACCCAGTCGGCCTCGGCGCAAAACTCAGGGTCCCACACGCGACCGGCCTTGAAGCCGATGTGTGTGCCATTGTTGGGGGGCATCACCACTAGGAGTCTCCCTCGCGCCAGGTGCCAGGGTCTGGTTCCAGCGGGTCGAGGCCCACCGACGTCCGAACCTCTGGGTCGGCGCCCCAGCAGAGCCCTGCCATCATCTTGACTGCAAAGGTGACCTGACGCACCAAGTAGATGCGGTGGGTCGCAAGCGCGTTGACGTGGGCATCCAGCTCATCGGGTCGCAGCGCGTTGGCTGGCTTGAGCTTGCCGATCGTGACGGGGGGCGTCGCGAGCAGAAAGAGGGCGCCGGTCACGAGCCCGACCTTGTAGATGGGCGGGGCCTCGTCGAGGAGCTGGTCGAGAAAGCCGTCGACATCGGTGTCGGCGAGTCCCTTCAGGACGTCAGAGCCGTCGGCATCCGTTGTGTTTGGGCGCGGGAGCATCGCGTTCATCGAGAAGCGTGCGAGAGACTTGGTCAACGACATGGACGGATGCTAGCAGAGTCGGAGCAAATGCGAATGCTCATGACGCCGGGATCCTCACGGTGCAATGGCCCGGTCCAGTCAGTCTTTGCGACTAACGCTGTCGTGTTCCGTCCGGCTAGCTCGCAGCCAAGTTCCAGACATGACAAAGCGATCTCGGCGTCGGTCGTCCTTGAATGGACCCGCCGGTCCTGCGGTTGTCGCTCTTTGACCTCGGCGCCGTACCGTCGACGGAATGCTGAAAACGAACTCGCCCTAACCCTAGCCGGACGGGGGCCTACCAGCGTGCTGAAGCCCAGGGTGGCGGCGTCGACTTCAAAGTGCGCTCAACGCGGGGGCGCGATCACCTGAGCGTTGGGTGCGTCGCGGGCTGGGTCGACGCGTCCGACCAACGAACGCACAGCGAACACGTGCGCTCCGTCGGTGCGAGGGCTTGGTGCCTCAATCAGCGGACCCCAGACACCTTCCAGCCAGACCGCAACCGACGCTGCCTTTGGCGCAAGACGTTGCAGACGCGACGCAAGGCCAATACCCAGCGCCGTGTCGTCAATGCTGACTGCGAGACGCGCCGTCTCGATCGTGAGGCCCAGCTTGCCGTAGCCTAGGCGAAAGCTGTTGAGGGGCCCTCCGCGCTCAAACACCACCGGCAATCGAATCGTCTTGCGCGTGGCTTGAGGATCCGTCTGGCGCTGCAACCAAGCCAGCAGGGGGCCCGATGGGTCGAGGGGCGGACCCGCAACGAAGCGTGCTTCGGACGGTCGTGCCGCTGTCTTGGATGTGTTCACGGGCGGTCTGGATGTCACCGACTTCCCTGTCGGCGACGTGGCGGCCGCCGGAGCGTTGGTTTGAGGACCTGCACAGCCGAGACAGGCAAGTGCGAAGGCTACGAAGAGAGGCTTCATGGACTGACCATAACCTGAGTCGGCGTCGACTGCGATCGCGTCGCCGGTCAGGCGCGCGCTGCGCGCTCAGCGCTACTCGACGAGGAGGTAGGCGATGAGGCCACCGAGCGCCAAGAACAGGACCGCGAGTGCGACCAACATGATGTTGTTGTTGTTGGGGTCGGTTGGCGGGACGGCAGCGGGCGTGTACTGCGGCGCCTGCGCTCCGTGAAGGGTCACATCAGGGACGCGCGATGCAGGCGGGACTGGTGGACTCTTCGTGGTTGGTCGCTCGCGTAGGCGGCGCGCGCTGTTGCCTTGCTCCCGCGCGATCCGTAGGGCTTGCTGGAGCTCAGCCTGCGACGGACCCTGGTCTTCGAGCAGTGTTTCGCTTGAGTTGAAGCTCGCCGGATCCGGGCGGGGGATGTTGCGTGCTCGCGACGGGGCCTTCGCCTTGAGGATCTCGGGGACAGGCTCTTCGACCGTCATGGGGATGGCACGCCCATCGTCGGGAAGTGCGGGTTCCTGGATCGGGCGTCGCCGCGGTGGCCGCGAGCCCACAGGCGGCGTCGCGCGGCTACGCGGGTTCGAGTTGGGACGTGGGACTGGACGTGTGCTGCTGCCGCCAGTGCGGAGCGCCGTGATCTTGTCGCGGTAGAGGTCGGTCATGAACGGCTTGATCGCTTCGCGCTCAAGGTCCTTGACGTGCTTGTAGTACCAGCGTGTGAGCTCGCGATCGAAAGCCTGAAGATCCTTGTGCCGGAACTCCACGCTCTTATCGAGGGCGGTCAGCAGGATATCGTCGAGCTCTTGGTCGACACGGGGGTTGTAGCGCGAGGCAGGCTCGGGCTGCTGCTTGAGAACGGCGGTCAGGGTCTCAAAGTCGCTTGTCTTCAGGAATAGCCGCTTGTGGGTCAGCATCTCCCAGAGGCAGATCGCGAGCGCAAAGAGGTCGCTTCGTCCATCGAGCTTTCGACCCCGCGCTTGCTCAGGTGACATGTAGGCAACCTTGCCTTTCACGGTGCCTGCTTGGGTCTTGGTGCTTCGCTCAGCGGCCTTGGCGATCCCAAAGTCCATCAGCTTGATTTCGCCCGAGTAGCTCACCATCACGTTGTGGGGCGAGATGTCGCGGTGGATGATGTTGAGCGGACGGCCTTTGTGTTCCTTCGTGTGGGCGTAGAAGAGCCCCTTCGAGATCTGCATGCAGATCCAGACGCACTGGGCGATCGACAGCGGTCTACCGGCGGCATGGCCGTCTTTGATGACCGCCGAGAGGTCCTCGCCCTCGATGTACTCCATGGCGATGAAGTGGGCGCCGTCGAGCCGATCGAAGTCGTAAATCTGGACAATGTTGGGGTGCTGCAGCTTCGCGGTGATGGATGCTTCGTCCACGAACATCCGCACGAATGCTTCGTCTTCCGAGTAATGGGGCAAGATACGCTTGATCACGCAGTCGCGAACAAACCCCTCGGCACCCGCGGTCTTCGCCTGGAAGATCTCGGCCATACCGCCGGTCGCGATCTTCCGAATTAGCGTATATTTGCCGAACTGTTGCGGGAACTTGCCCATGCTCAACCCCAAGGACCGCCGAACCCTACCAGAGAACGGCCGAATGCGCTTGTGGTCAATGCGACCGCCGTATCGGCGGACCGCGGGCTGCGGTCGCCCGTGCCAACACGAGCCCCTCGACTGGTGGCCGCGGTCTTTTTCACAGCGCGAGTCAGTGCGTGCGCACACCGCAGGCGTTCCAGAGGCGCTGCCGTCGAAGCCTCTCGAAAGCGGTAGCGCCGTGAGACCGCTACGATGAACAACGCCCGCTCGAAGCGGTTCTGAGCGGCGCGACTCGCGGGTGATCGCCCACGACCGGAGAACTCAGTTCCCTCGTCAGACGCGCTCGTCGATCACACGGGATGCCATGGGGAAGAGAATGCCTAGAGGAGACCGCCAGCGGGACGGGCTGTCATCGCCCAGCCGTTGACACCACGAGCCGCCGACATCCGCGCGAGCAGGCCACTCGGCCATCCACGACGCCGGATTGGTGTCCGGCATCGGCGCGTCTGTCGCCGTCTCAGCAAGCTGTTCGTCGCGTGCCGTCGAGATACCGCGCACGACGAAGCCGCGGGCTGCGGCTTGCTCACGGACGTCATCGGCGGCGCCTAAGAGCAGGGCAAGGGTCGATCGCGTGCGCTCGCGTGCGTGCGTCACCACGGGATCGTTGCCTCCTAGCTCAAGGCGGCGCAGCTGCGTACGCATCTTTGCGACCTCGATCTCGAGGCTCGCAAACACCTCAAGAAAGCGAGCCGCCTCAGCGCCTGCCTCATGTCCCCTATGCTTTTGTCTCACCGTCATGTCCAGACGCCCCCGCGCTTGCTGACTCATCACCCTGCAGAAAACGTAGCAGTGCCTTCGGAGGGGACCCATGCTGCAAACCTGTTCAATGAAACCGACCGGCCGTCACTGAGCGTCGAGCGAACGGATTCGAACGAGCCGAAAAGTGAGCGCTGGGTTTGCCAACGACATAACCGCCCGCTAAATGGACCAAACGCAGGGGGCTAGGATGTGACCCTGCGTCTGATTCCAGACGAACATGGGGTCGAAGTCGCCGGTTTCTCTTTTTTTTGGTGCAGGCCGCACGCCGGGCGTGTCTCACGCGCGACCGTGATCGTGGCAATGCACCGGGTGGACAAACCGAGAGCCTTCCGCCGGCGAGTAGCAGGGTTGCCGGGAACATGCCGCTTCGTCGGGCGTGCCGCTGGGGCGGCGAACGAGAGGAAGCCTCAGCGCGGGTCGCCGGGACACAGTCCGTGAGTGAAGTCGAGATCGACAGGGGCTGCCCCTGGGACCCGCCACGGAGCGAATCACGCGCGTCACCGGGCAATTCCGTTTCCCAGCCGAGACACGAGGCCGGTGGACGCGAGCGCGCGCTGCGCTGCACACAGCGCGTTCGCCCGGTCCACCTTAGCGCAGCCGACTCGTCGGCTCAGACAGGGACCTTGAGATCGCTCGGGACGAGCCGTGTCGTTGAGCACGGCCAATATCCCAAGGTCAGGGCCGCTTAGAACGAGTAGCTAGCCGTCAGCGAGCCGAGGAGCTTTCCGTCGCCGCCGAGGAAGTCGGGGCCTTCGGTGACCCAGTTGTTCTCGATCCCGAGGTCGAGGTTGAACTCCTCAACAACAAGTCCGAGACCGACGCTCCAGCCGAAGTCGCCGCCGGTGTCGCTCTCGGTCGTGTCGTTGGTGTCGGTCTCCGAGGCGTAGCGCCAGTTGTAGCCCGCACCAGCGCGGAAGATCAGCCACTCGGTCAGCGAGAGCTCAGCCGCCATCTGGATCGCCGGAATGGTCAGCGTGAACTCCGACGACTCGTTGCCGTTGGTGTCGACGTTGGCATCGCTCGAGTCGAACTCGATGCCGACGAGCGCGTAAGCACTGACGGTCGCGTTCATCTTCGGGATCGAATAGACCGGGCCAAGACCGGCGATCAGGCGCATGCCAAAGCCGCTGCCGCTGGTGTCGTTGTTGCTGACTTCCGTCGTGCTTGAGTCGAAGTTGACGCCGACCGCACCGAGGAGACCCAGGCGGATCTGCTCGTCCTGCTTGGAGTAGGCCCGGGCGCTTAGGCTGATGTTGGCACCGAACTGGCTGGTGGTCGTGTTGGCGTCGGGTTGCTCAGAGCCGAAGCCGAGGGAAGCATCGAACGCGAGGTCGAGGGAGAAGTCACCGGCGACGCTGTAGCCGATGCCGAGCAAGATGGCCGTCTGCGACTTCCCGGTGATGGCGCCTACATCGGGCTCGGTCCCTTCGCCGCCGTTGGCGAGTCCGATGCGGAACCCAAGCGACGCGCCACCAAGATCGAAGCCGGCCATGAGATCAACGAGTGTCTCTGGCGCGGTGAAGACCGTGATGCCTGGGACGGAGCTTGCGCCTCGGAGAACGCTCGTCAGGCCGCGCTCAGGCAGCTGAAGTGCGCCGAGGGGGCTGACGTTGTCGCCGCGGTGCAGCGAGATGCCGTAGACGGCAGAGTCATTGCCGAAGACGAAGAGCCCGTCACCCTCGGCGAACGTTGCGCCCATCTGGATGCGGATCAGGTTGCGGTAGTTCTGCATGAGCTGCGGAAAGAGATAGATGTCGGTCACATCCTCGATCAGCAGGTTGCCGTTGAGGCTTGAACGGCGGGAGGCATCAGCGCTTGTCGGATACGAAAACGAGACGGCAGCGAGAGCCAGGAGTGCAGCGACGCGTGTGGCAGTAACCATGGTGGAAGTCTCCTCAGAGTGTGGGTCGTTCGGGGTAGACAGTGGGTTCAAAAGGCCGCGCTTGTAGCGCAAGCCTGGGCCGGCGCCAAGCCCTCGCGAGAGCGTTTGAGCAGCGGTACGTCGGTCAGACCCGCAACCCGCGTCGGGAGCGCACGACAGTCGAAAAAGCGGGGCGTATTTCGTTGGGACCATGCGATCTGCCGACCCAGTCCCGAGCGTGGCGAGCGCGGTGTGGTCACGGTCCGCACGCGAGGTCAGACGGCGCTGCCTTCATGGTCGGTGGCGCGTTGTGAGTGCGAAGCGGTGGTCTGGCGGGACAAAACACTTCCCAATGCACCCGGTCGGTTGCTACCAAATCGACGTGGTCCAACTCACTCTCACCGAGCTCTCCAGTGTCCCGCGGTGGAGCGTCGAACGCCTTGCTGCGCTGCCTGGACGTGTCCGCGGCCACACCTTCCGCGACTGGGGGGTCCACGTGGCCAAGCGCTGGGGCGCTGATGCTCCAGATGCCGTGCGACGCCACATGGGCGTGCAGACGGCCGAGCTACCCGACAAGCCCTCCAAGAAGCTCTGGGTCCCGATCGGCCACCAGGTTCGTCTCTGCTATGCCGTCGTCGATCTCTTCCTCGACGGGGATGTCGCCGCCTTCGAGACCGTCTTCGACGACACGAGCGGGACCAGCGACAAGGTCATGCGTTGGCTTGCCATGAAGGCAGGCCCGACGGCTGTCCTTAAGCGGGCCGGCAAGTACCATGGGATGGTCTGTGACGCCGGGGTCTGTGCCTCAACGGCGCGCGACGGCTCTGCGGAGCTCGCGTTTTCCGGGGCCGCTGCGTTCGACTCACCTGGGTGGCAGACCATGCAGATGGTGAGCATGAACTCGCTCTTCAACGTCATGAAGCGAGAGCTGACGACGCTGGCAGGAGAGTCCACGGCGCCAGGTGCCTTCACGCTCCACATGGCTTGGCGCACCCGGTGAGGTCGCAGCGACCCGTGGGCGGCCATGGCAGAGGCTGACATCTTTGCCCAGCTAGCAGCGCTTGGTGAGCCCACGCGGGTTCGAATCCTGTTACTGCTGGACCGCGAGGAGCTTGCTGTTGGAGAGGTGGCGCGCGTCCTACAGCTCCCTCAGTCGACCGTGAGCCGGCACCTCAAGGTGTTGCACAACGGCGGTTGGCTAGAGCGCCGCGCGGTGGGCGCAGGTTCGATGGTCCGTCTTGCAGGTGAGCGACTCGATGAGACCAGCTCGGCGCTCTGGAAGGTCGTCAGCGGCTCAAACGCCGATCCCCAGCAGCATCAAGCTGACATGGCTCGAATGGCCTCGGTGCTTGCCGAGCGTCGCGTGGACTCCAAGACCTTCTTCGGTCGGGTGGCGTCTCGCTGGGACGCACTGCGCGAGGAACTCTACGGCCGACGCTACGCCCGGGCGGCGGCGCTCTCGTTTCTGCCGCCGAGCTGGCGCGTGGGAGACCTCGGCTGCGGGACCGGTGCGACAACTGCTGAGCTCGCACCGATGGTGGCCGAGGTCGTTGCGGTCGATAACGAAGCGGCCATGCTCAACGCCGCCCGCGATCGGCTGGCCGACGCCGGCAACGTGCGCTTTGTGGAGGGCGATCTGACGTCGCTTCCGCTCGGCGACGGAGAGCTCGACGCAGCGCTCTTGGTGCTGGTTCTCCATCACGTCGCAGACGTCCAGGCGGCGCTCAGTGAAGCCGTTCGCGTGGTCCGCCCTGGCGGTCCCGTCGTGATCGTCGACATGCTGGCGCACGGCCGAGCCGACTACCGTCACACGATGGGCCATCGCCACCTGGGGTTTGATCGCAAGACGCTCGAGGACTTCGCGACCACCGGACGCTTGGCTCGCTTCGTCGCCTTACCGCCGGAGCCCGACGCCAACGGGCCACCTCTCTTCGCAGCTCAGCTCCAAGCCTCTGACAGCACCCGGTCAGGTTGATTGCATCGGCGCGCCGACGACCGACGAGATTGACCGCGCCAGCGTGCAGGACTGACAGACCAACTCAAGCCCGAGGAACGCAGGAGCTCGTCGGACGCAGGGGTGTCGCCGTCAGCCCCGCGCGTGCAGCTAGCAGAGACGTTTTTTCCGACCGGCCTCTTGACCGGGTTGGTGCAGGCGTTTATCCATTCATCCGCAACACCGGATGGATATCCATTCATCCGCAACACCGGATGATACCCGGTCAACCCAACGCTCGCAGCGAGGCTCACATGTCAGCATCCGCCGTTCCGCACATCCCGGCCTTCATGGACACCGGGCTACCGCTCTTCGCCAACCTTCCTCACAAGGTTGCCGACTTCTCCGAAGCCACGAATGCTTTCGGTCGCAAAGAGATGGAGCTCGCTCTCCACGAGATGCCCGGTCTTGCGTCGCTCCGTGAGGAGTTCGGTGCCGAGCAGCCCCTCAAGGGCGCCAAGATCATGGGCTCGCTGCACATGACCATCCAGACTGCGGTTCTCATCGAGACCCTCACGGCGCTCGGCGCCGAGGTTCGCTGGGTCAGCTGCAACATCTTCTCGACGCAGGACCACGCGGCCACCGCGACGGTCGTGGGCCCCAACGGCACCATCGACAACCCCCAAGGCGTGCCGGTCTACGCCTGGAAGGGCGAGACTCTCGCCGAGTACTGGTGGTGCACGCTGCAGGCGCTCGACTGGTTTGACGGCGACGGTGCCAACCTCATCCTCGACGACGGTGGCGACGCCACGCTGCTCGTCCACCTCGGCCGTGAGCATGAGCTCGCCGGTACGCTGCCGAACGTTGCTGACGCGACGAGCAGCGAAGAGGCCGTGATCTTCCAGGTCATCAACGACGTGCGTGCTGCCAAGGGCAACACCTACTTCACCGAGATGGCCGACAAGATCCGCGGCGTCTCCGAAGAGACCACCACCGGCGTCCATCGCCTCCACCAGCGCGTCGAAGAGGGAACGCTCCTGTTCCCGGCGATCAATGTCAACGACTCGGTCACCAAGAGCAAGTTCGACAACCTCTACGGCTGCCGCCACTCGCTCGTCGACGCCATCATGCGCAGCACCGACGTGCTGATGAGCGGCAAGCGCGCCCTCGTCCTCGGCTTCGGCGATGTCGGCAAGGGCTCGGTCCAGTCGCTCATCGGGCAGCAGTCCAAGGTCGCCATCACCGAGGTCGACCCGATCTGCGCACTCCAGGCATCCATGCAGGGACTCGACGTCATCACGCTCGAGGACGCGCTGCCGACGTTCGACATCTACGTCACGGCGACCGGCAACTTCGACGTCATCAAGGCCTCGCACATGGCCAAGATGAAGCACAACGCCATCGTGTGTAACATCGGTCACTTCGACAACGAGATCGAGATGGCCGGGCTTGAGGCGATGGCCGAGCGCGGCGAAGTCGAGAAGATCGAGATCAAGCCCCAAGTCCACGAGTGGAAGTTCAAAAACACCACCCACGGCCCCAACGGCGGCGGACACTCGATCATCATCCTGGCTGAGGGACGCCTCGTGAACCTTGGCTGCGCCACCGGCCACCCGAGCCTCGTCATGAGCGCCTCGTTCACCAACCAGACGCTTGCACAGATCGAGCTGCACAAGAACGCAGACAACTACGAAAACAAGGTCACCGTCCTCAGCAAGGAGCTCGACGAGAAAGTCGCGCGGCTGCACCTGGCCAAGTTCGACGCCAAGCTGACGGTCCTCACCGAGGAGCAGGCAAGCTACATCGGCGTCGACCAGAACGGTCCGTACAAGAACGACGCCTACCGTTACTAGGAGCGCGGTGGCGGCCGGGCGGTCATGACCGCTCGCTGCCGCTCTTGAGCTCGCTCGAACCACGCGGCCGCCAGGATGTTCTGGCGGCCGCGTTGTCGTTTGAGCTCCAAACGTGCACCGTCACTGCGCCGCTGTCCCAAGGAGCTGTGAATGCATCCCCGAGATCGCTTCATCACTGTCTATGGCCGAAAGCCTGTTGCCGAGCTGCTCGAAGACAAAGCGCTCGCCAGCAGCCTCGCCATCGACAAGCTGATCGTCGCCGAGGGAGCACGCGGGGAGTTCGTCGCGCGCATCCTAGCCGCCGCCCAGGCACGAGGCGTCGAGGTCACACGCGCCAGCTCCAAAGAGGTCAGTCGTATCTCGAAGAGCGGTCGCCAAGACCAAGGGGTCGTCGCCGACATCTTGGCCCCGGCGATGCAGGTCATCGATGACTTCTTCGAGAGTCGCCGGGGCGAGTCGCTCTCGGCGCTTGCACTCGACGGGGTCACCACTCCGGCGAACGTCGGACTCATCATCCGCAGTGCCGTCGCCGCGGGTATCGACGGCATCGTGCTGCCCCGCCGCGGGTCGTCGTCGCTCAATCCGCGGGTCATCAAGGCCTCGGCCGGAACGATCTTTAAGGCGCCGCTCGTGCGCTGCGAGCGCATCGACGACGCGCTCTCGGCTGCCGCTCTACACGGCGTCGACGTCGTCGGCTTGGATGGCTCGGCGCCAACGTCGCTCTTCGGGGCTAAGCTCCCGCGCCGTGCGCTCTACGTCCTGGGCGCCGAGTCCACTGGTATCTCGCGCGCCTCGCGCGACGCAGCGATGCAGTGCCTTCGGATCCCGATGGCCAATGGGATCGAGTCGCTCAACGTGGCCTGTGCATCGACCCTCGTCAGCTTCGAGGTCGCGCGCAGCAAGCGGTGAGCCCTCAGGGCTTGCCGGGCGCACCAAGCGGCACGGTCGCCAGCTCGCCTTCCCAGACGTAGCGGTAGCGGCTCCACGTCTCGGTCACCCGCTTGGCGTAGCGCCGCGCCTCCCGATACGGAATGCGCTCGACGAAGCGGTCGAGGGGCTCCCCGCCAAACTCGCGGCGCCAGCGCTTGATCGAGCCGCCGCCCGCGTTGTAGCCGGCGCTCGCGAGCGGAAGGACTGGGTTTCGCGCGAAGAGCTTATCCAGGTACTTGGCGCCAAGCTCGATAGCAACGGCCGGCTTCTGGAGGTTCGCCCGCGTCGGTTTGTGCTTGGTTCCGCGCGCCAGGTTCTGCGCCGTTGGCAAGATGATCTGCATGAGCCCGATGGCATTCGCCCAGCTCTCAGCGCTTGGGTTGAAGTTCGACTCCGTGCGCATCACCGACCAGATCCAGAACGGGTCGATGTCGTAGTGGGTTGCCCACTTGTTGACGTGGCTAGCAAACGCCTTGGGATAGCTGATACGCCAGCGCTCGAGTTCGTGCTCGAGCGGCCACTGAAGCGTGTCGAGTCGGCCGCGACGCCGCGCGAGACGCACGCTGAGGTGGGGCACGCGCGCGCGCTGATAGAGAGCGGCCTTCGTCCAGTCTGCGGCGTGCGCTTCGAAGCCCGTGACACGCTTGACGGCCTTCATCTCTCGACGCGCAGGGCGGATGAGACCCATACGTGCAAACTCTGTGGCACGACGGAAGTGGGGATCACTCCAGAGTGCCGGCGGGATGGCCGTGAACGGGTCGGGGCCGGGCGTTGTCGCCTTCAGAACCGTCTGGATGTAGCCCTCGGCGCTGTCCGGCTTGTCGGCGCTGAGCCGCGAGTACGCCAGGACGCCATACCAAGTGAGGGGGAAGTGCTTGATGACGTCTTTGAGCTGCGCCAACGCCTCGTCGTGGCGGTCCAGCTCGGCCAGCGCCCGAGCACGCCAATAGAAGAGGCGTCCCTCGTCGCGTCGAGCGACGCGGCTGTCAGGGGCGACCTTGACCTTGTCGATCCAACGGAGCGCCGACGCATAGTCCCGCTCGAGGATGCGCGGCCACACGAGCGACCACGCGGCCTCATGCCACATGTCGCCGTCAGGATGCTTCGTGACCGCCTCAAGGAGTGCCGCGTCAGCGCTTGCGGTGTCGCCGAGCTCGCGATGGGCTTTCGCGAGGTAGATGAGGGAGTCGTCGGCCGTCGTGCGATCGCCATACTCGTCCACGTGGGTGCGGAAGAGGCGGATGGCTTCCGGGAAGTCATCGGTCTTGAGACGGTTACGGCCACCGGCGAACGTGGCGTCGCCCTTGGCATCGCCGGTGCAGGCGGCTGCGGTCGATAGGGCCTTCCACGCGTCGGTCCGCTTCTTTTGCTTGCTGAGTGCTCGACCGATGAGCACCTGGGCGTTGCAGTAGTGCGGGCTTGTGGCCTTGAGGCGACGAAGGATCTTGAGGGTGTCGCGGTGGCGCTGGGCGTTGAACGTCGCCGTGCCGAGCGCGAAGAGCTGGTCTTCGGACAGCTCATCGAGCTCGAGTCGCTTGAACGCCCCGCGGCCCGAGCCGGCCTTGGCGAAGTTCACGGCCAGCTGAAAGCGCGTCGCAGCGAGCCCTTTCAGATCGCCTCGCTTCTTCTGAAGGTCCGCCAGAGCGGTCCAGAGCTGACTGCGGCTGGTCGGCGCCTGCTGGGTCGCAGTCCGCAGCACCTCGAGGGCCTTGTCGTCTCGGCCGACGGCGCCGTGGGCTGCGGCGATGAGCTCCTGAGCGCGGGTCCACAGGGTCGAGCTGCGGTCGATCTGGCGAAGGGCCGCGATCGCGGTCTCGTGTCGGTCACTCTTGTGGCGTGCCGACCCCGCGAAATAGAGGCAGAACTCTGCCATCAGCGGCCACTCTGCCGCGAGCTCGACCAGCGCGCGGTCGGTGGGCGCGTACACACCGGCATCGTGGTGACTGAGCAGCGCCAGCAGTCGCGCGGGGCGGGCCCTGACATCGCCAGGGTTCGCTGTGGCAAACGCGCTGAAGAGGGCGGCTGCACGGGCGTTCTTTGCGCCATGGTAGAGCCCGAGGGCTTGACTGAGCTCTGGCGTGTCGAAATAGGGCGTCAGGCTTGCGACGCTCGGTGTCGGCACAGCCGGCTTCGGGGGCTCCACCCGGTGGGTGTCGCCGGCGCCATCCGTCACGGTGCCGCCAGCCGGCGCCCCTGCGGCCGGCCGCGGAGCATGTGGTGCCGGCGCAGTCTGCGTGGGCACCGCGTTGACGAGCTTGTCTGGGGCTTGTTGCGCCTTGCGGTCGTCGGTCTGGGAAGCGCAGCCTGCCGCAAGCAGCAAGAGGCCGACCATGCCGAAGGGCAGGGCGTGGGTCCGGTCAGTCGAGGATGGGCGGTGCGTTGTCATTTCCTTGAGGCTCGAACGTGCGTGCGCGCCACGATATTCGCAATAGGCCCGATACGCGACCCGAATCGCAGGTTGTTCACGGGTCAGCGAGCTTGAGCACGCCCGAGTCCAGCACGTCCGCGTAGTCGAAGCGCCGTGCGGCGAGGTCCAACCGGCCCCGGTCATCGAACGTCACGCCCTCCGCCTCGAGGCGCTGGCGCTGTGCGCTCGCTCGCAAGGTCTGCCCCTTAAAGCTGATGGTGCCTTTGGCGTTGATGACCCGGTGCCACGGGACATCTCCATGGGTGCTCTCGTCGAGTCCCGCCAATGCCCAGCCCACGTGGCGCGCGACGCGCGGCGAACCGAGGACCGTCGCAACGTCGCCATACGTGGTGACGCTGCCTGGCGGCACGCAGCGCACCACAGCGTACACGCGCGCGTGAAAACCCGGTGTGACGACCCGCGCGCTCGCCGGTCGCGCAGGCGCCGAGTCGCCAGCGTCGCTCGGTGGGCTCACGACGCGCTCGCTCGGTCCGAGACGTCCACAAGTGCGGCCGCGATGACGTCGGGCACTTCTTCTTGGAGAAAGTGGCCGGCGCCTGTGCGCGTCACGGTCGCCGCCGGAAGCGAGCGCTCCACAAAGCTGCGGACGCTTCCCAGGACTGGGTCCTTGTCGCCCCAGACGATGGCGCTCGGTCCCTCAAAGCGCGTGAGAAAGTCGAACCCGCGCTGGAGTCCCGCAATCGAGGGGTGTTCGTGGGTGTCGGGAACCATGCGCGCCAGAGCGAGCGGGGCGATGCCGTTCTTCCAGCCGCGGAGCGGGTAGCGGTAAGCCCGCCGCGCCGACCGCGTGATGCTGCGTCGGTCGCCCTGGGCGATGTTCATGCTCGACTCGACCAGCCCAAGTCCGCGAAACGTGATGTCGCTTAGCAGCGGGACGCGTGACAGCCGATGAAACCAGGTCGGTTTGAAGCCGGGCTTTGGCGGCGCGATGACGGTGTTCATGATGACGATGCCGCGAAGATCGATGGTGTCGCTGACGGCCGCGAGCGCGCCGCAGCCGACCGGTCCGCCCCAGTCCTGGACAACCGCCAACACCTCGCGGAGCTCGAGAGCGCGGAGCGCCGCTGCCATCCATGCGATGTGGTTGTTGAGGGTGTGAAACGCTACCTCGCGCGGCTTCGTCGACAGCCCCAGGCCGATCAGATCCGGCAACACGACGGTGAACCGGTCGAGGTCGAGCTCTGCGACGACCTTTCGGTACAGGTAGCCCCACGTCGGGTTGCCGTGAAACATCACAACGTGCTCCGGGCCGTTGCCGACGGTCATCACGTGCATCCGCTGTCCGCCGACTTCGACGTGATGGCGTCGGTAGCCGGTGAGTTCGCGAGTTAGAAACGCCGGCAGCGGAGGAGCGTTAAAGGTGGTTCGCATGGGTGCCCTCAGTGGTCATCACGCCCCCGACAGGAGCGATAACAGCGCTATCGTGGTTGCTGATTATGAGCAACCCGTTCGCGTCGTTCGGGGTTGCTGTGTATCGTCGGAGATCGGTCAGGGGCACTGGAGGAGCAGGGTGAGGATTTCGACGTTTGCGGCGCTGCTCGTCGCAGCCAGCGTGACGGCATGCGGGACGGACGACCCGCCAGCTGAGGACACGGTCGAGGTGCTGTTCGACACGGGACCCGAACCGGACACCCAGGTCGAGGACACCGCGCCTGACGACACAACGCTTCCTGACACCGCTCCCGAGGACGCACCCGACACCGCGATGGACACGGCTGTTGATACGGCACCACAGGACACGTTCATCGATCCGTTCGCGGTCGAGGTTGGCCCGGTGGACCCGATCGACCAGCCGGAGCCGAGCGAGCCGCTCGCGTGTCCGACGGTGGTCAATGGCGACGCGGAGTCCGACGATCTGACGGGCTGGACCGTGACGGCGGGAAGCTTCGACACCGCCAAGGCCGGAGGCGTGTTCGCGACGTTTCCTGAGGCCGAGGACGGCACCTACTACTTCTTCGCCGGCGAAAACAGCACCTCACGGATGGCGCAGACCCTTGACGTCAGCGATCAGGCGGAGGCCATCGATGCAGGTGGCGTCGTCGCCCAGGTGCGCTTGCTGGCCCGGAGCCACAGCGGCAGAGACGTCGGCTACGTCACGATCAAGGCGCTCGACGAGAGCGGCGAGGAGCTCCTGGCGCGCGAGAATGGTTCGTTCGCCGACGAGTATTGGCGTGAGCGTCAGGTCGCGCTCGAGCTGCCAGTGGCGACCCGGTCGGTTGTCATCGAGCTCCGAGGCGTGCGCGACAAGGGCAACGACAACGACGCCTACTTCGACAAGATCAGCATCTGCCTGCACCAAGGGCCCGCGCCGGCCATCCCCGACGACCTGTACGCACCGCCGTACCTGATGCACCCGACAGCCGACGCCATGACGGTGCTCTTCGAGTCCCGTCGCTCGACGATTGCTCGGGTCGACTATGGGCTCACCGAAGAGCTCGGAATGACGATCGAGGATGAGGAGGCCGTGACAAACCACGAGCTCCGACTCGAGGGGCTTGAGCCCGGCACGCGCTACTTCTACCGCGTCAGCTGGGACGACACCCAAACCGAGATCTTCGACTTCAAGACCGCCCATGAGGCCGACAACGATGCCCGCATCGAGTTCGTCATGTTCGCTGACAACCAGGACGGCCCTGAGCGCTTTCAGATCCTCTCAGGCATGATGGCGGCCCTCGACCCCGACTTTGCCCTGTCGGCAGGTGACTGCGTGCAGAACGGCACGCGACCGGAGTATCGCACCCAGCTCTTTGAGCCCCTCTTTGGCCTTGGCAACACCACACCCTTGCTGATCGGCGCAGGCAACCACGAGACCTACAGCTCCGCGGTCTTTCGTAGCAGCGAGGCCAAAGCGCTCTACCACACGTACATGGACCAAGCGGGCGATGAGCACTGCTTTGGTTTTCGCTCGGGTCCGCTCTTCGTGGTCGTCATTGACACGGAGGAACTCCACAAGCCAGGCGCAGACCAATACGACTGCATCGTTGAAGCGCTCGAGAGCGACGATGCAACGACCGCGGACTTTCGCACCGCCATCTTTCACCGGCCGCCGCTCATTCAGTACTGGGACTCGGTCGCGTCGTTTCCCTCACCCGTGACGTTCTACGGTGCCGACATGGACGCTCCGGACGTTCGCCAGTACCTGGCGCCGCTCTTCGAGCAGCACAACGTCGACCTCGTCTTCAACGGCCACAACCACCTCTACGCTTACGCTGAGGCCTACCCGCAGACCGTCAGTTGGGTGACCAGCGGCGGTGGTGGCGGCGGTCTCGAGAGTGGCGTCGACAGCTCGTTCATCAAGGACTGGAGCGAGTACGTGGACGTCACCCTCTTTGGCGACTACCACTTCCTCCATGTGGCCATCGACAACAGCGTCATGGCCGTCCGGGCCATCACGATGGACGGCGATGTCCTCCATAGCTTCTACGTGGTGCCGTAGGCACGTGGGGCTGGCGCGAGCCGCCGACGTCGAACCGCCGCCGACTGCGACGCGATCCCATCAGCCGGTCGCTCGCCATAGGGTGATTTTTTGGCGTTGCCGGCGGACCGGACTAGCCTCCGGGCATGGACAAGATTGCTCTCACACACCAGCTCGCTGAAAAACTTCGAAGCTCTGCCGCTGTCGCCCAGCGCGAGATGCAGGCGGCCGCTGAAGCAGCGCGTCATGGTGCCGATGCGAAGGCGAAGCGAGAAGATGCACGGATGGCCATCGAGTATGGCGGCCTGGCGCGCGGCCAGCGTGAGCGAGCGAAGAACGCCCACATGGCGGTGTCGGTGATCGAGTCGTTTAACCCGCGACCGATTCCGCGGGGCGGCGAGATTCAGTGCGGCGCCCTCATCGAGGTCGAGGACGAAGACACCGGCACCGGTCGGACGCTCTTTTTGGCACCTGTTGGTGCGGGCACAGAGCTCACCGGCCCAGGTGGTGACGGGTTTCTCTCGGTCATCACGCCCACGTCGCCTCTCGGCCGCGCCGCCATCGGTATGACCGTCGGCGACTCCATCGACGTCAACGTCGCCGGCGAGGTCCGCTCGTGGGAGATCACCTGGGTCGAGTGACGGAGCGCTCCGGCGGCGCATCGCGTACTGCGTCCGCCGGAGCGCCGCCGGACGGGACACTAAAGGCACTGCCCGACCGGTTGTCGGTCGCAGGTTGGGATCGACGCGTCCACGCTAGGACGGTTGTCCTCGTAGGCCTTGTACGGGTCATCGTCGACACGCCACGCAAGTCCGCAGTGTCCGTGGCTGTTGTCGATCGTCGCAAAGGGGAGACGCTCGCCGTTCATCAGGCGCGCCAGCTCGCTCGGTCTGAACTCCAGCGTGTGTCCGCACGAGACGTCCACCGGGTCGTCGCCGATGTAGGTACCCGCTCGGATGCAGGCCACATGCGGGTGCTTGCTACAGCCATAGTCGGCGAGCAAGACCGTGAAGTCCTCAGGGATCACCGTCGTGTCGCCAGGCGGCGACGTGTCCTGGCCGGCTGTGTCGTCGTCGACGAAGGTGTCGTCGTCGACGAAGGTGTCGTGATCGACGAAGGCATCGACCGCATCGCCCTCAGCCACGTCGGAGCTGTCTTCTTCGACGTCTGGGCTGTGGACGGCTCCGCTACGGAGGCCGACTCGCCCGTCGAGGCACGCCGCGAGTGGCGAGAGTGACAGTCCGGCTAAGGCCCGCGAGAGAAGTTGTCGTCGTGAGAGCATCGGCAGTCTCCAAGCAGTGTGTCTTGGAGAGACCGTCGACAACCGCGACGTGTCTGACGACTTAAGCCAACTTAAAGTGCCGGCGGTGGCCGCACCCAACGATCCCGGCGCCCCGTCGTCGGCGACCTGTCCCGCTAGCCCGCACTTCTCACAAGCATTCGAGCGAGGACAAGGAGGTGCCGCACAGGTGCGGCTGGCGCGGACCACAACGCGGGTATGCAGCTCCTTTCGATGTGTCCAGACCCCTTGAGTTTTCCGCAAGGAGCACGGCCGAACAGGTGCTGCAGATCCGCCGTCCGCAGCCTAATTCTTGTGAGAAGTGCGGGCTAGCGTATCAAGCCCCTCTTGGACGGCGGCACCGAAGGTCTTGGTGAAGATCCCGGCAAAGGGAAGCCACAACCACGGGTTGAAGTCGAAGCGGATATGCCACGTCACCCGCGCGCCGCCGCCGCTAGGCGCCACTGTCAGCGTCCCAAGGTGGTCTCGAATGCCGGGCATCCCAGCGATGATGGTGTACGAAAACGTCATGGCGTCTTCGTCGTAGGCGACAATCCTCTCGTCGATGGTCGACCAGCCAAACGGCTTGAACTCGACCCGGCGGACGGCTGGCACGCCGTTGTCAGGTACGCCCGGCTCGAGCAGGGTCACAGCTTTCACCTTCGGCACCCAGCTTCCGGTGGCTTCGTGGTCGCTGACCCTCGCGAAGACCGCCTCTGGAGGCGACGACACCTCGACATGGACCTCGACTTCCTTGCGCATCTCTCACTCCTTCGTTGGGCGCACGACAGTTGACGACGGCCGCTATCGCTCGAGCGTCAGCGGCCAGACGCGACGCGCGATCGTCGGCGGTGGCTCGCCAGCGCCGACACGGTCGAGCTCTTGCCGTGGGCCAAGCACGAGCGTGAGCTCCCCAGTGCCTGGCGTGAGTCCAGGGGCATCGAGGATGACGGTGGCTCGAAGCGCGCCGCTGGGGGCGAACTCGTTTCGGGTGCTGAGCGGGATGACCGACTCGCCGCGGCTCCAGTAGGCCCTGGCACCCAGCACGGTACCGACGGCGCTCGCTGGCTTGGCGACAACGGTCAGCGTCTGTCCGATCTTGGCGACGAGTGGGTCTTCGGGAGTCGGATCCGACCGGGTCTCGCTGAGGCCGCCAGAGACTTGCCAGTCGTAGGCTGGAAGCGACTCGCCACCGCCGACCTGGGTGACGAGCAAGAAGCCTGCGACGGCAGCGATGACCAACCCTGTGAGCGCGAGGCCCCATGCCTGGCGCCGTCCACTCTTGCCGCCGCGGTCGATCGCGACCACGTTGTCTGCCGCGTCTGCGACACCCGCCTCGCGCACAACCGCATCCGCGATGGGTCCGGCGTCGAGGGGCTGTGACGCCGCCAGGTAGGCCTCAAAGCTGGCGGAGTCGGGGGCAAGCGACCGTAGCCGCTCGATGTCCGCGGCCGACGCCGAGCCCTCGGACACGCGCTCCCAAGCAGGGTCCGACATCCAGTCGTCGGCTTCGCGTCGCGCCTTGGCCAGAGCCTCGACCACCAACGGGTCCTCAAGCTCGACCGCCGCCTCGTCGTGTTCACCGCTCACGCTTGTAGCTCCTTGGCGCATCCACGCAGCTTCTTGCGCAGCCGGCTGCGCCAAGCATAGACGCTGTTAGGGTTCATCGCCATG
>CALHXW010000144.1 GCA_938040325.1 uncultured bacterium
AGGCGAAGGCTGCTCGCCAGCGGCGTCCGCTGGACGAAGGCGATGCGTGCATCGTCGAGTTCAGGTGAGCGAAGCGAACGCACGGACGTCGCTGGCGAGGGCATCGCCAAAGCCGCAGCCGGAAAGAGCGCTTGTTTTGGGTCTAGTGGCCCCACCCGAACGAGGTCCACCGCAGCATCAGGCCGACCTCGTGGTGGCCACGCACCTGCCCGCCGTCGAAGATGCGAAAGCCCACACGCCCGACCGGTGCGACGACAAGGGTGCCGGCAGCGCCGTCGTCGATGCGCCAAAGTGCAAACGGCAGCGCGGCGGAAACGGTCAGCGCTGTCTCGGTCTGGGGCACGTCGCGACCGCCATCGTCGAGCATACCACCAGCGCGAAAGCCGATCCCGAAGAGCAGCACGTACCAAGCCGTCGCTTCCACCGACCACGCGAGGCGCTCGGCCTCTCCCTCGCGGTAGAGGTGCAGTCCCGTCTGAAGGCCGATGACACCATCATGGACGCCGACTTCTACCCCACTGAGCCAGCCGACGTTGCCGCGGGTCGACTCGCCAAACGCCACGCCACCGAGCAGCCCCACGCTGATGTCCCAGTCTGGCAGCGCGATCGACGCCGGGTAGTCCACAACGGCTCGCGCAGGCAGCGGCGCAACCGCGAGGCCCAGCGCGACAGCGAAGACCATTGCGCTGTCCTTTAGAGGCGCCCACCGCCTGCGTCGAAGCGCATCAAACAGAGCGTCACGCAGGAGGCGTCGGAGGAGCCACGACGCCCTGATGGCTCGCTCGAAGGTTGTAGGCGTGCTCGCGCTCAACCGTCGCCTCACGATCACGACCCGCAAGCTCGAGCATCTCAGCGAGCCGATCGTGGCTCGTGGCTGCCTCGAGGTCGTAGCCGGCTTCGGTAAAGGCTTCTGCGGCGCGTTTGTAGGCCGTCTCCGCGCGGTTGAGCGTGCGGGGGCCACCGGACTCGGCAATCACGCCGGTCGCCTCCATCTTCGCGACGGCCAGGTCACCGATCGTGCGGGCCACGAGGGCCTCGAGACGTAGGACCCCAAGCGCTGCGGCATGGCTCTTGGCGAGCGCTAGCGCGTCTTCGGCCTCCGCCCACTCGCGCAGCGCCGTCTTGAGGACACCGAGGTTGCGCAGGGCGTCGATGAGCGTGCGCTTGCGGCCGCTGATCCGTGCCACATGAACCGCGCGCTGCAGATAACCCTCCGCTTCATCGTAGCGACCGAGCAACACGCTCGCCTCGCCCAAGTTGTCGGCGAGGGTCGCCTCAAGGCCGCGGTCGCCAATCTCGCGGGCAACGATGAGTGCGTCCTTCCAAACCTCAACCGACTTCTCGAGCCGCTGCCCCATCCAGATGATGCCGAGGTTGTTGTAGGTCTTGGCAAGCCCGCGTCGGTCGCCCGCGCGTCGCCTGAGAACGGCGGCTTCCTGGAACATGCGCTCGGCCACCGCCGTGTCGCCGCGGTCGTAGTGGACCGAGCCCATCGAGTGGTAGATCTCACCGAGCCCCTTGTCGTGCCTCAGCGACCGGTAGATGTGCTCGCTCTTGCGGTAGCAGCGAAGCGCTTGGTCGAACGAGCCGTGGATCCAGAAGAGCTGCCCCATCAGCATGCTGCTGCGGGCAACACCCGACCGGTCCTCGGTCAGCTCGAACAGACGCATCGCGTTTTCGAAGTTGCCCTTGGCTGCGTCAAACTCACCGCGTGACTGCTCAACTTCTGCCAGCTTGAGCAGCGCTCGCGCTCGGCGGCGGCGGTCGCTCATGCGCCATGCCAAGCGCATCGCCTGGTCGTAGTACGACTTCGCATCGGCTGGCGCGCCGGCGTAGGCATGAATGTCGCCGAGCTCGAACAGGATGGTGAGCCGCTCGGCCATCTGATGGGGCTGAACCAGCTCGCTCGCGCGCTCGAGGCAGCGGAGAGCCTCGTGGCTGTGGTGCTCGCCGAGCGCACGCTTGGCGGCGGCGATGTAGTAGGACGCTGCTTGCCCGAGCTCACCGCCCCCCTCTGCGTGTCGCGCTAGCTCGTTGAGAAACGGGCTGTCGGACCCTTCCGAGTGCAGCGCGAGCCAGGCCCCGACCACTCGGTGGAGCTTCGTGCGAACCGTGTTCGGCAGCAGCTCATGGGCGACGCGCCAGTGGACGTCGGAGCGAAAGCTAAACGCTTCTTCGCCCGGGATCCGCGAGCCGCGTGCCTCGAGGAAGCGCTGAGACACGAACTTCTTGAGGATGCGCCGGACGCGACGTGCCTCGTCGCCGTCGTCGATGCCCGCCGGCAGCTCGGCTTTCTCCTCGCGACCGAGCGCAACAAGTGCGCCCAGCCAGAACTCCCGCCCGACCACCGCTGCTTGGGCGAGGACCTCGCGCTCGCGCTCATTGAGCTCGGACACACGCGCCAACAGGACGCCCTCGAGGTTGTCGGGGATCGACAGCGCGTTGAGCGCGGCCTCATCGCAGTGCCAGCGGCCGTCTCGCGACACGATTCCGTCAGCCTCCATGAGGTAACGAACCATCGACTTGAGCGCGTAGGGATTGCCGCCGGCGTTGTCGAGCACCTGCCCGACCAGCGCCTGTGGCATCGCCGTCTCGAGGCCGCTCAGGAAGAGGCGCAGCATCCGCTCGGCGTCAGGCCGCTCGAGGGGCGCGAGGCGAGTCGCTGGAAAGCGGTCCCAGCCCGGTAGGTGCTGGGTCAGCGCCGGAGAGCCCACAAACACCATCATGATCGGTCGGCCGGTAAAGGTCGCCTCAATGGCACTGGCAAAGCCAAAGTCACGAGCGCTGGCGCGATTGGCGCCCTCAACAATGATGAGGTGAGGCCGCTCAAACGCCATGCTCTCGAGCATGCGTCCGACCGCACCCACGCAGCGCGCGACGAGCGCTTCCTCGTCGACCTCACCGGTCGCGACGACGTCGCTGCCGGTCACGGGCCAGCCCACCAAGTGTCCAATCAGTCCCGCAATCGTGGTCGACTCGGTGGGAAAGAAACGCTCGACGGACTCGAGCAGAGCAGCGCCCGCGGCCCGTTCGTCACTGCCCTCGGTGATCTTGAACGCTGCGCGAAAGATCGCGTCCCACATTCGGTAGGTGCCACCTGTGTCGGGGCAGCGCACGCGGATCACCTCCGTGTCGGGCTCGCGCGACTTGGCGCGCTCGGTGAACGCAGTCACCAAGCGCGTCTTGCCCATCCCGTACTCGCTCACGAGCAGGTGAACGCGCACCGTCCAGTCGCTGACGACGTCTTCGAACGCGCTCATCAAGGCATCGAGCGAGGCGTCGCGGCCGATGATGGGGTTGTCGAGGTCGCGCGGGTTCCACGGAAAAGGTGGCCACGCGCCCCGCGCAGACATGTCTCGGTACTGGGTGTCGATGTGCGATGCCACAGTGACTCCGTTCGCAGTCAGTCTCCCCGGCAGTCTAGCAGTCGCGCGTTGAGAACGCGCGTGGCTGCCGCGGTCCCTCTAAAGGGCGGGTTCACTATAACGAGGCGTCCACCGATGCAAGCTCTGGCCATGGCGGAATGGCGAATTCCGTCCGGGGCTTCGGGTACCAAATGAACCGAGGCTGGCGCCAGCGCAAGCGCCGGACTGGCAGGGTCAACTCAAGCCCGCGGAACACATCGTGTGGCGTTGGCCGTCAACGAGGTCCTGCCGAACCCTGGGGTTCGTCGATTGCGGCTTTGGCTTGTTCGACTTGCTCGGACGTGGGGACCAAGTCGGCGGACACGCGCGAGACGAAGGCATAGCCAATCACGAGGCGTAACACGCTGATGAGAGGGCCAATGACCGTCGAGTAGGCCAAGATGACGGCGTGTGGGTCGCCGAGCTCTGGCGCGACGTGAATGGCGAAGAGCGGCACCATCACGCCCTGCACTGCTCCAAGGCCGCTGATCGTAGCGGGTATCACCTGGACGAAGGCGATGAGAGGCGCGTAGAGCAGCAGGTTCGCGAGCGGGATGTGGACGCCAAATGCCGGCAGCAAAATGGCGTGCATGACGACATAGATCGAGATGAACGCGACCCTCAGCGGCACGAAGCGGAGGTAGTCGATCAGCTGGGCGCGTCCAAAGACCTCGAACATTCGCCAGCTGCGGAAAAACCGAAAGACGAAGAAGTCGAAGCGCAGGACCCAGTAGATGAGGGAGCCAGCAATGATGACCCAGAGCACGGCCACGAGCATCGGGAGCTGGTCGGCAACCGACGACGCGGCGAGCGCGTCCGGCGCGACAAGCATGCCGAGGCTGAGCATGACGGTCAGCGCGATGATGTCGACGAAGAAAAACCAGATCAGCGCCGACAGGGCCGTCATGAAGCGAACAGCGAAGCGCTTGTGGAGAAACCACGCCATGCCGGCGGCCGCCAGGCTGTAGGTGATGGCGTTGAGGAAGTACGACACGCCCTTGATCGTGACGACCTCGCGCGCCGTCACATCACGAACGACGAAACGACGAAAGAGCAGCCAGAGCGTGCCGGAGTCTGCGAGCCACGCAACAACCGTCACGGCGGCCATTCCTCCGACCATCAGGAGCCAGTCTGCACGGCCGAGGGCATCGCTAAACGCGTCCATGTCGGTGGTGGCGACCAAGAAGCCGACAATCACCAGCGAGAGCACCCAGGGGACGAGCTTGTTGACCCAGTTCGGCACTCAGCCTCCTTGCAGCCTGCCGTCGCCGCCGCTATATCCGCCGTCGTGAAGGGCAGAGTCAAGCGTCGTCGGGGCGCACGTGCTGTCGCCGCTGAGGCGCTGGCCCGTGTCGAGTCCGACTCCTATGTTCCATCCCGTGTCGCGTTGGCGGACGCGATGGCAGACGCACGCCTGGGCGATCCGCGCGATCGTGGCCTCGCCACCGAGCTGGTCTACGGCACGCTGCGCTGGCAGCGGCGCATGGACGCGCTGCTCGCCCCCTACGTCCGGCGCGGGCTCGACGGCATCGAACCCCTCGGTCGCGCGCTGCTGCGGCTTGGCGCGTACCAGCTGGCAATGCTCGATCGTATCCCCCGGCCGATCGCGGTCAGCGCGACTCAGGACGCGGCGCGCGCGATGGGCATGGCGCGACTCACCAAGCTCCTCAACCCCATTCTGCGCCGGGTCGCCGAGCAGCTCGAGCGCGATGGCGAACGACTGCCCGATGGCTCGAGCGTCCAGGCCATTGCGGCGCGGGCGAGCCTGCCCGACTGGATTGCCTCCGAGCTCGTGCGTCGCTACGGCGACGATGCCGAGACCGAGGGCCAAGCCCTACGTTGGCGCGCGACGCTGACCGTCCGACCCAACCTCGCTAAGGGCGGCGCTGACGCGCTCAGCAAGGCCCTTGCCCTTGAGGGTTTTGCCGTCAAGGCCGCTCCCTACGAGACCGTCGAGGTGTCCGGTCCCGGCGACCCGTTCACGACGACCGCCTTTCGCAGCGGGCTCTTCGTGCCCCAAGACCCTGCAAGCCATGCGGTCATCACGCTGATGGGCGATGTCGATGGCTGCCGAGTGCTCGATCTCTGTGCCGGTCGCGGCATCAAGGCGACGGCATTGGCCGAGCGTGGCGCCCATGTCACCTGCGTCGATATCGACGACCGCAAGCTGGCTGAGCTGCGGACTCTGGCCGGCAAGCTCGGCGTGTCCGAGCGCATCACCACCATCGCGGCGGACGCCACCCAGAGCTCAGAGGCGCTCGACGGTCTCAGCACATTCGACCACGTCCTCGTCGATGCGCCGTGCTCCGGACTGGGCACCTTGCGGCGCCACCCGGAGATCGCTTGGCGGCGACGCCCCGAAGATGTCGGCGCACTCGTCCGGACGCAACGCGCGCTGCTTAAGAGCGCCGGAGACTTCGTGACAGAGGGCGGCCTGCTGACCTACGCGGTGTGCACGTTCACGAGCCTGGAGGCGCCGCCGACCGACGTCCCAGACGGCGTCCAGCTGGCCTCCATCACCACGCAACCCAGCGACGACGTCGACGCCTTTGCGGCCGCCACGTGGGAGATTCGACGATGATCGACGGTCGGCGCGCTCTGCGCAGTGTCGTCGTGATGCTTGCCCTCTGGCTGGGTGCATGCACGGCTGGCCCAACGCCCCATCCGGGCAACGAAGACGCCCACGCCGCTGGAGACGCCGGGGCCGT
The DNA here is from genome assembly GCA_938040325.1 of uncultured bacterium. Classification (GTDB taxonomy): domain Bacteria; phylum Myxococcota_A; class UBA9042; order PHBI01; family PHBI01; genus CALHXW01. The sequence continues at coordinate 6,113 of CALHXW010000144.1, forward strand.
CGTCAACGACATGGCGCGCGCAGACTGCGAGGCCCAGGACGGCTTGTGGGATGAAGATGCCGAGAGCTGCATGCTCTCGCCAGCGGCACCCAACGGCGGCGACGTGGCCGGCGGTGGCAACGACCACGACGCATCCGACGCATCCGACGCATCCGATGCCGCCGACGTGGGCGACACCGACGGCGATGCAGACGACGCAGACGACGCCAACGACACCGAAGACTCGACCCCCTAGGACGTCCGATGCTGAGCCGCCCCCCCGCACTACTGCGCCTCTGTCACGCCGCCCTCGTGCTCGCGGTCGCAGCGCTGGTCGCTGCTTGCGCGTCGAGCGCTACGACAGCCCGTCACGGCGCCGTCGGCGCGAAAGGCTCCGCGGCGACCGTCGTGCACGCCGACAGCGTCGCCAAGCTGCTCTCGCCGAGTGGCGCGGGCTCGGTGCGAGTGCTGGCCCGAGGCGACAACGCGTTCGTCGCGCGTCTCCGCCTTGCCGCAAACGCCAAGATTCCGGTCCACCGCGACGCGAGCGAAGAGACCATCTACGTGCTCGAAGGCAGCGGCACGATGACCATCGACGGCCGCGAGTACACGGTGCGGCCCGGCACGGCCATCTTCATGCCGGCAGGCGCCGAGGTCTCGTTTGTGAACGGACCGTCCGACCTCGTCGCACTGCAGGTCTTTGCCGATCCCACTTCGGCCAGCAAGTACGACAGCTGGCGCGGCATTCGGCGGCTGTAGCAGCCCTCGGGGAAATGCGAGATTCGATGACTTCGCGAGATGTACCGTCGTCGCCCACATCGCCGAGTCACTGTGTCCCGGTCTCTAGGCTCTGAGCACGAAGACGGCACCTCGAACCTGAACTTCCTTGAGGGCTGATAGCCGCGTTCCTTGAGGCTCGCTCAGCCGCTCTCGTGGCCGATCAACGCGAACCGCGCGGCGGCGAGAGGCTCGACCATCGACATGCCGACCCACAAGAGCAGATCGGCAGGTAGCGCCGTGCCGGCGATGAAGGGGTTGTTGGCCTGCCAGGTCTCAAGCGCTTCGTCGGAAGCGAAGAGCGGCGAGTTCTCGGCCACTTCGCTGAGCGGCAGCTCGCCGTTCCAGTTGGCCTGAAAACCGGCAACCCCGTTCGGTGACGCGGACACGATCTGGCCGTCTTCGATCCGCATAGTGATCGCCGTCCCGGATATGGGGCAGGCCGTGTGGATGTCGACCGACTTCAGCAACATCCCAGAGACGCCCAGCAGATCCATGCCACCGTGCGTGTAGACGTCGATGCCGCCGTCCATGTGCGCGCGGTGGGGAGTCCTCGCAACAGAGAGCGTCCCAAGGAGGCCGGTGACGTTGCCGGACGCGCTCTCGATCTGGACCAGCCGGCGGTGCTCCAGCTCGGCACGTGCCGCATCCACACGCTCGGCAGGCATCATCTCTTTGAGCGTGTTGAGCACCGTGTCGATGGGCGGCAACCAGCCTCGCTCGATGAGTGCACGCGCGAGCTCGTTGAGCAGATCGTGCTCGAGGCTCGACATCTCAGCCTTCATCTTTCGGAAATACGCGAGAAGCGTCTTCTCCCCTTGGTCCTCGATGGTCTCGTAAAGAGTTTCGGACATTCGGTCTCGACCCTAGTTCGGCGGATGCGTACGTTCGCGGCGATTGGGTTTTACGGAGTGGGTTCCGATTCGGCAACCACCACCAAAGCGAGAGGAAGCCGCGCCACGCGACTTAGAGCGAGCCCGACACCACTTGAGAGCACCTGCGTCATCGCGCGAAAACCAGGGTAAGACAGCGACGTCATGAAGCAACACCGATTCGAGCTTGCCAGCGACTTCACACCGAAGGGCGACCAACCGAAGGCCATCGCAGCCCTCATCGAAGGGCTCGAGCAAGGTGAGGCTGCGCAAGTTTTGTTGGGTGCTACCGGGACCGGCAAGACCTTCACGATCGCCAACGTCATCGAGCGCAGCCAGCGTCCAGCGTTGATCCTTGCCCCCAACAAGACGCTAGCGGCCCAGCTCTACGCGGAGTTCAAGGGCTTCTTCCCCAACAACGCCGTCGAGTACTTCGTCAGCTACTACGACTACTACCAGCCAGAGGCCTACGTTCCTTCGAGCGACACGTTCATCGAGAAGGACGCGATCGTCAACGATGCCATCGACCGGATGCGTCACTCAGCCACGCGCGCTGTGCTGGAGCGACGCGACGTGATCATCGTGGCGAGCGTCTCGTGCATCTACGGCATCGGCGACAAGACCACCTACAAGGGCATGCTCATCCACCTGCAGGAAGGCGATACGATCCTGCGGGACCGGCTCCTACGCCAGCTGGTCGACATCCAGTACACCCGCAACGACTTCGACTTTCATCGCGGGACGTTCCGCGTCCGAGGCGACGTCATCGAGATCTTCCCGGCCTACGAGGAAGCGGAGGCAGTGCGGCTGGAGTTCTGGGGCGATGAGCTGGAGTGCATCGCCCGAATCGACCCGCTACGCGGCGAGGTCATCGAGCGCATTCCAGCGGTCGCGATCTTTCCAGGCAGCCACTACGTCACCCCCGCCGACCAGCTTCGCAACGCGATCGTCAGCATCCAGGAAGAGCTCGGCGAGCGGCTCCAGGTCTTGCACCGCGAGCAGAAGCTCCTCGAGGCTCAGCGCCTCGAGCAGCGCACCCTCTATGACATCGAGATGATGGAGCAGGTCGGTTTCTGCAACGGCATCGAGAACTACTCGCGCCACCTCACGGGCGCGAACGAGGGCGACCCGCCGCCGGTGCTCATCGACTACTTCCCGGAAGACTTCCTCGTGATCGTCGACGAGTCCCATGTGGCGGTTCCGCAGGTCGGAGGCATGTTCCGAGGTGACCGAGCGCGCAAGCAGAACCTCGTCGACTTTGGGTTCCGGCTGCCGAGCGCGCTCGACAACCGCCCACTGAAGTTCGACGAGTTCGAGAGCCGTGTTGGACAGGTCATCTACCTCAGTGCAACGCCCGGCGACTACGAGATGGAGCAGGTCGGCGGCGAAGCGATCGAACAGCTCATTCGCCCGACGGGGCTCATCGATCCGCAGATCAACATCCGCCCTGTCGGTGGCCAGGTCGATGATCTCCTCGACGAGATCCGAACCCGCGTTGAGCGCGACGAGCGCGTCCTCGTCACGACGCTGACCAAGCGGATGGCCGAAGACCTGACCGAGTACTACCAAGAGCTCGGCGTGAAGGTGCGCTACCTCCACAGCGACATCGACACCCTCGAGCGCATCCAGCTCATCGAGGAGCTGCGGCGCGGCGTCTTTGACGTGCTGGTTGGTATCAACCTGCTGCGTGAGGGCCTCGACATCCCCGAGGTCAGCCTGGTGGCGATCCTCGACGCCGACAAAGAGGGATTTCTGCGCTCGGTGCGCAGTCTGGTGCAGACGATTGGACGCGCGGCTCGGCACGTGGACGGCACCGTCATCATGTACGCCGACAAGATCACTCGGTCGATGGAGCAAGCGCTGGCGGAGACGGAGCGACGGCGCGAGGTGCAGCTCGCTTACAACGAAGAGCACGGCATCGTGCCAACCACGATCAAGCGGGCCTTCAACGATGGTCCGAAGGCTGATGACGCCAAGCCACGCCGCAAGGACGCCGTAGACCTGTCGATTGCGAAGATGAGCGACAAAGAGCTCGACGCGACGATCGCCAAGCTCAAAAAGACCATGCTCGAAGCGGCACAGTCACTGGAGTTTGAGCGCGCTGCCGAGCTGCGCGATCGTCTAAGAAGCTACGAGTCCTTGCGACTGGGGATGACGTAGTCGCGTGTTGTCACAAGAATTTGAGCGAGAACGAGGAGATGAAGTAGTGACGGGCGGGCGCGGAA
>CALHXW010000145.1 GCA_938040325.1 uncultured bacterium
GTGTCGCTGTTGAGAACAGGCGAGGCCGTTAGCACAACGGTTGGGTTGTCGACGTCCGACAGATCCACGACCTCAACATACGTGCCGACCGTTCGACCGTCGCACTTGCGATCGAGGAGTGACGAGCAGGTCGTGTAGCGCTGCGTCCAAAGCAATGTCTGACCGTTCCATGATACCTTAAAGGTACCCGCGTCGGTGTTCTTCGTGCGTGGGCTGTTCATCTCGTTGCGCACCATGTTCCACACGAGCAGCTTGCCCTTGGCGAGCACCATCACCGCAGCGGCGTTGCCGGTGCCAAACGATGCGATCTTGCCGGGCTTACAGCCCTGCGTCCGACGGCAGATCTCTTCGCCCGACTTCAGCATTGGTAGTGCTTTCGCTGCCTCCCACGCGCTATCGTAGTGTTGAAACACCGTGCGGGAGCTCGTGCTCGTAATCTTGCACTTCGGCGTGGCGAAAGCGGCCGTCGTGGCGAGCATGACGACAAGTCCGGCGATCGTGGACAAAAGGGGCTTCATAGTGACTTCTCCTAGGCTGGGCGCGAGCGGTATCGCTCGGCCGGCGCCGACAAAACCAGAGATTTACCGACCGGTCAACGCCCTTGTGAAGGGGGGCAACCCGGCATGCAGCAGGCAGAACGGCTAGTCCCAAAACAAGCGGCTGCGCCATTCAAGTCTCGGTCAAAGGTGAGCCCTATCTCTGCTTTCCGACCACTCGACAGCGGTGGCGTGATTTGTCACCGTCTCAGTCATGGCAGACCCGCTGAAAGTCTTCATCTCCCACCGTGACTCGACCTGTGCTGCGTGTACCGAAGCGCTTGGTCGGAAGGCGTGGATCACCCTGCGGAGCGACAAAGGCGCCTTGTGCTTGGACTGCGGGGACATGGGACACTTGGTGTTCCTGCCCTCCGGCAGTGCTGCGCTGACGCGGCGGTCGAAAAAGTACTCCAGCTTGAGTGCCATCGTCCTGAAGTGGAGCCGGAGTCGCCGGCGCTATGAACGGCAGGGGTTGCTGGTCGAGTCCGATGCGCTCAAGCGTGCCGAGAAGGAGTGTCTTGAGGACGCCGATGCGCGTGCTCGGCAGCGCGAGCGGGCGGCCGAGGCGCGGGCCGAGCTCGATGCTACCTACGTCAAAGCATTCGCTGCGGCGATTCGTGAGATGTTTCCGGGGTGCCCCAAGACCCGCGCTAAAGACATCGCGACCCACGCGTGCCGCAAGCACAGCGGCCGAGTCGGACGCAGTGCGGCAGCGAAGGCCCTGGACGACGAGGCTATCCAGCTCGCCGTCATCGCTCACGTCCGCCACCGCGAGACGCGCTATGATGAGCTGCTGATGAGCGGGATGGATCGCAGCGACGCGAGGCGGGCGATTGCAACCGACGTCGACAGCGTTCTGACGCGCTGGCGACAGGGTGGATGACTCCGGTGACAGCCTGTTTCTAACTGCCTGCGACGCGCGTTGAAGGTGAAGGGAAGCGGCGGCTGCTGAGGCACCAGCACATGGTGTCTCGAATCTACAGCCTTAGCCGTACTGAACAAACGAATGGCGGGCCGTGCGATTGGCAGCAGGGCTGGCTGGCGCTAGAACTGCGCTAGGAGGTGCCTATGACCGAGACATTCAAGCTACCGTCGAACGCCACGAAGAAAGTCATTCTAGACAAGTACAACGAGTTGCTGGACGCGTTCCGAGCGAAGGCGAAGGCTCTGGAGCTTGCGCACAAGCAGCAGGGCGAAGCGGCGCGGCACGCCGACCGTGTGGCTTTAGCGGATGCGGGTGATGTGACGGTGCTCGGCGCGGTTGAGCGGGTGGACGCGTTTCGGTCGGAAATAAGCTCCGCCCTCAGTGAGCTGCGGCTGAATCTCGGGACCGAAGCTGAGCGGTTGGTGACGCTCCGCCGGGCGGTCACGCTGCAGGAGGCGCGACTCGAAGAGCTCCACGAGATCGAGGCAGCAGCTGACGCCATGCAGCAGCTATCGGCGCTCTACGATGAGCGTCGCAGTGAACTTGAGGCAGCTAGTGCCGCACGGCTCAAAGCGATGACGGTCGAGTTTGACGAGAAGAAAGCAACACTCAGTGCGGCGCTCACGAAAGCACGCGAGGAAGCGAGCGCTGAGAATACCCAGCGCAAGGCAGCTCAGAAGGCTGACGACGCCGATAGAAAACAGGCTCGCGAGCGTGAGGAAGCCGAGTACATCTATGCTCGCGACCGCGCTCGGCGATTGGATCAAGACGCGTTTGATGAGAAGCGTGTACTGCAAGAGAAGGCCCTCGCAGACAAGGTCGCGAAGGTGTCAGCGGAACTGCTGACACGCGAGGCCGAACTCAACGAGCGCGAGGCGGCGACCGGTAAGCTTGAGCAGCAAGTGGCAGGCTTCGACAAGGCCGTCGAGCGTGAGGTTAAGGCGGCGACGAGCCAGCTTAAGAAACAGCTTGAGGACGACTTTGCCCATCGGTCTGAAGTTGCCGCGCTGGAGCGGGGCTGGGAGGTGAAGCTGCTCCAGCAGACGATCGCCCACCTCGAAGCGTCTCTCGAGACGGCGGCTGCGAAAGAAGTAGCGCTTCGCGAGGAGCTGACAGCCGCTCAAACTCGCGTCAACGCGATTGCCACGGCGGCGATCGATGGCGCGGCGTCCCAGAGTGCATTCCGCTCGGTCAACAAGATCGCCCTCGAGCAGGCGCGTCGACCGGAGGGCACTAGCGACAAGGGGTGAGACTTAACTCCGTAGGCTCGTCGATCGGTTGACCTTCCCCGATGAAGACGCTCGGGTTGTTTAGGTCGTTCGATCACCTTGAAAATCTAACCCCAAAGTGTTCGATTTTCGAGGTCGCGGGACTGCTCGTCAACGCGGCGGCGTGTCGCAGCCATTCACACTTCGCCCGACTCATGCCTGTCGACGCGGCCTTCGCTTTTTGACAGCCTCGCGCCTCATCGTATTCTCGCCCAGATGGTCAACAAGGTCCTCGTCATCGCGCTCCACGAGCAGCGCCCCGACCAAGACGGCGAGGTCGCTCACGCGCTCACTCGGTCGATCGCGTCGTACCGCGCGTCGCTGGCGCGCATGTCCGGCGACGAAGCCTTCGCGGAGGCGCCGGGCCTGCCGGGCGTGGGCTACTACCAGCCGCGCGCTCACCTGCTGCTTGGCACCTACGACGTCGCAACCGCCTACCTCGCCGATGATCTGGCCAGTGTCCACCACGTTGCCAGCGCGACCGGGGCGTCCTCGCAGGACTTCCTCTTCGGACCGGTCGACGACACCGCCGACAACCTTGCCGGGCTGCAGCAGCTCTTTGCCCCGGCGCCTGCGGATGCAGCGAAGCCCTACCTGGCGCTCTGCCGTCTCAAGGTGGGCGACCACCTCGTCGCCGCGGGCGGCGAGCCCCTCTGTCGCGCCATCATGGCGCGGGTCAGGCAAGCCCTCCACGACCGCGGCTTGCCGGGCGTCGTCACTCGCTGCTGGTCATGGCCCGAGATCGTCACGATCATCGCCGGCGACGACTTGCTAGAGGTCCTCGACACGGCCAACGCCATCGAGGCACTCAGCGTCGGCGACCTCGATGCGTCCGCTCTCGACGACCTGCGAGGGTCACTCGCCCACCCGATCCCGGCCGAGATCTTTCGGGCGTGGGCGTTTGGGCTGGGGCCGCGACGTCACGGCGCCACCGACACGCGGCCAACCGACCCTCGGTCGATCCTCGCCGCGATGGCGCCGGGTCACCTCTTTGTCGCGCCACGAACGCAGCTCGGTCTTCACGCCAGCGGCTGGCTTCGTGCCGCGCAGGCTGCGGGCATTCCTGCCTGCCTGCAGCAGGTCATGGACGCGGCGTCGAGCCCGGCGCACGCCTCCGCGGTGCCCAGCCTCGCAGAGGTCTGTCAGGGCCTCACCGAGGTCTGTCAACACGCCGGCGGGCACGCGAGCACCCTGACGGCTCGGATCGAGCTCCGGATTCGTCCGGGCCACGAGCGCGAGGTCGCGGCGCTCGCCCACGAGGTTGCCGGCGACGCACTTGGGGCCGCTGTCTCCCGCGAACACCGCGGCGACGGCCCCACGGTGAGCGTCACGTACCAAGTCCCGGCCGACCCGCGTGCCCACCTCGTCGCGGGCGTCCTCGGCGCTTGGTTTCGCGTCGAGCCACGCGCGAACAGGCACCTCATCGGCGTGCGAACCGTCATCCGTAGCAGCGTGACGACGGCCGACGCGGACGTGCCGCGCACCCACCAGCCCGACACCGGCGGTTTTCGGCTCTTTTCGCCTGAGCGACGGAGGCCTGACGACCCGCCGGACGCACCATCGGACACGGTCACCAACGCCATCGAGTTCCGGGCTTTTCAGCGACGTCAGCTCTCGCGCGTCGAGCGGATGCACCTCACGCAGCTACGCAGCGCCGTCGTGCACACCCTTGCGCGGCCTTCGATGGTGGGCTCGATGCTGGCGCTCGACGAGGTCATGGGTTCGATCTTGCGCGCAGCCCTCGTAGCTCCTGACGACGGCCCGCTCTCGTCGCGCCTTGCGGCGGGCGTTCGAGACCTTGTCGCGGCCGGTCAGATCGCCTACCAGCAGCGCCTTCAGCTCACCAGTGCCGTCGCCGGCGCGCCGCCCATCAGCGCAGCGCTGCCCTATGGTATCCATCAGCTGGTCATGATGGTGGATGCGATCGTTGCTGCGGCCTTTGCCCCTGCCAACCTTGTCCAGCCTGACCACCACGGTGGCGCAGGCGACGCGGCTGACGCGCCGATCGTCACGTTCACCAACAACGCCATCTCCGTTCGGACCATCCTCGGCGTGCCGGTCGTGCGCCTCAGCCTGGTCCAAGCGCTCTCGCCCATGTCGCTGTCGGGCATCTTCCATGAGCTTGGTCACCAGCTGATCGCCACGGCCGGCGGACTTGAGCGTGCGCAGGCGCGACGCGAGACCTTCCACCGTGCCGTCACGGCCGCCACCACCGACCCGCGGTCCCGCTCGCGCTACGCCGACTTTATCGAGGACATCTTCGGCCACAGCGCCTGGCGTCGACTCATGTGTGGACCCGGGCGCGACGGCTACCGACGCTTCAGGCGCCTCTTTCTGACCTGCGCGGCCATGGGTCTTCGCGCCGACAGCGACCTCCGCGCCACATCCTCGCTCCAGTTCTGGGCCGAGGTCTGCGCGCATCTGCTGGTTCAGACCGCCGTGGTCGAAGCCAACGAGGAGCCCGGTCGCGCCCTGGCAAGCCTCGCACGCCTCGACATGGCGGTTGCCAAGCCGGTCATCGCGAGCGCCTGGCGCTACTTTGCCGACGAGGCAACCCGCGACCTCATCGGTGACGATGAGATCTACCCGACAGACCTCGCCGTGGCGCGCGTCTGCCACGTGTTCGAGCGCCTCTACCTCAAGCCCCTCCGACAGCTCGCCGAGGCGTCTCGGGTCCACCGAGCGCTCGATGAGCTCGCCGAGCACCTCAAGCCCCTTGAGGACTCCCTCACCGGCGCCACGACGCGCTTGTCCTGGGACGTCAACGAGCCCGGACGCCGCTTCAGCGACGATCTCAGCGCGCTGCACGGTGCTCTCACCGCCAAGACGACGCTGCCATCGCCGGGCTGGGCCAACGTTCTCGACGCGCGCGGCCGACCGGACTGGGGAGCGCTCGTGTGGATTCGCACCCTCCTGCAGTCCGTCAACGACGGGTTCGAGAGCTCTCCCCGCGCGAATCATCCGCGCGGCAACCAGGCCCGAAGCGTCCCGCGGGACGCCGACCTACGCGTGCTCAGCTCTGTGACGCACAGCGCGTCCAGCACCCCGCTGCAGGGCGAGCACGCCGACTGCTTCGGTGGCGTCTTCGTCGCCGGTGCGAAAGCACGTCGCCGCTACCTGGGCGAGCGGGTGCGGGTCATCGGCGGCTTGCTCGACTTCTCACATCGCATCCAAGCCGGCCGGTTCTACCGCTTCCTGACGCACCGACGTCGTTACTGCCGTCGTCCCCTGGTCGGAGCTGGCGAGGTTGCACGGGCACCCAAAGCTGGCACCGCGCCGCCTGCCGCCGTCAAGGTAGACCTCATCGATGCGTCGCCGGTGGGCTTGGCGCTCGGGTGGGATCCTGCGACCGCCGGTCCGGGTCTTCAGGCCGGCGACGACATCTTGGTCCGAACGGTCAGCGGTGACTGGCTCGAGGCCCGCGTGGCCGTCGTCCGACCCCATTCGACCTCGGACGGCGGTGCCGAAGACGCGCCGGTCGACCTACGAGACCGTCCGCATGTGGTGGGCGTCGTGTTGCTTGCCGATGACGAACGCGCCGCCACGGAGCGAGGCTGGACCTGGCCCTGGTGTGTCCCAGGAGGATGACTCATGAGCTATGCTGACCGTCCGATCGTCGATCGAAAGGACGACCGACTGCGGTTCGGTCGTCCAGCCGATGCGCTTGCCGCCCAGATCCAACGCGACCTCGCCGCCGGTTTTTCGGCGCTGACGATCTCGATTGAAGGCCCGTGGGGCACCGGTAAGTCGAGCTTCGCCAACCTCGTCAGCAACGCCCTCGGTGCCCGGTCGTGGGACGCTCCCGGCTGGCACGACGATCCCCACGCGCCGCTCTTGGTCCACTGCAATCTCTGGCAGTCGGTGTCGGCCACCATGAACCCTTGGTCGGCCATCGCCTACCGCATCGGCGAGGCGCTCTACCGTCGGCTCCAGACGCTGGCCGCGCGTGGTGAGCTGACCGTCACCTTGGGCAACCCGCACGAGCCACGCGAGCGGCTGGACCCCATCGAGATCGACCAGCTCGACGACCCGCGCTACCACTGGGCGCTGATCGCCGATGCCATCGCATCGGAGGTCGACCGGGAGGCCTGGTCGCCGGCCCTGAGCCTCTTCAGCGGGACGCCCTCGAGGCTGCCAGGGCGCTGGTCGGGCGGACGTAAGGCGGCCGACGCGCTGCTCTCGGTGGGCGCGGCGGTTGCCAGCGGCTTCATGGGCAACGCTGGCGGCGCCGTTGGAAAGGGCTTTCATGCCGCATCGCAGCTCGGTGACTCCGTCACGGCTCGTGGAGACGTTGCGCTTCCCGACTGGCACCTCGACACCCGCGAAGCAGCCATCGCCCTGTCGACGCTCATCCGCGTGCTGCACCCCGAGGCCGACGCACCGGGTGCCGCCAACCCTATTCGCATCGTGTTGGTCCTCGATGACGTCTCGCGCCTGCCGAGGGCCGAGTGGCTCGATGTCGCTCACGCTCTTGGCTATCTGCGTGAGCTGGACGGCGTCGTTGGGATGCTCTGCGTCGACGGCGACTTTTGCGATGAGGTTGCAGCAGCGATGCGCAGCCAGAGCAAGCGCGACGCGCCGCCGACGGAGTCGTTTCTTACCCGGCTGGTGGACACTCGGGCACCGGTGCCGACGCCAGATCTGGCGCTCTTGGCGTCCGAGTCGACGCTCTGGGCCGAGGAGCTACCGCTGCCTCAGGGGCGCATTCGAAACCACCCGATCTTAGGCTTTCTGCGCAGAGGCTTCGACACGCCTCGACAGCTGAAGCGTGCGCTGCTCTGGCTCGATGGTCGACTTCATGGCCTCGTGGAGCCCGAGCTTGTCGACGGGTACATGAGTGGCGCGACCTCGAAGGAGCAGCTCCAGGGGGTGCTTGAGATCCTGATGGCATCCTACCACCACGTCGATGTCGGCGCGGTCGAGGACGTGCTCGAGCAGATGGGAGCGGGCCGCCAGCTGAGCGTCTTGCACTACCTCCAGCGGCAGCCCTGGGACGGCGCTACCTGGGCCGACCAGCTGCCTGCGCTGCATGCCCTCGAGGGCGAGGCGCTGCGCCACGAGACCCTCGAGCTCGTGGGCTGGCTCCGGCTCCTGGCGACAGGACGGGCGCTTCAGCACGGCAACGAGCCCAACGACCGAGAGGAGGCGACCCACGCCTTTGAGCGCTGGCGCACAGCCGTTGTGCGCTGGACCCGCGAGACTTTGGGTGAGGACGCCGGCCCGCGGCACGTCGCGAGCTGGTTGGCGTCATCAAGGACTCAGATGGCGAGCTGGATCTGGCTACACAACGCGGCGCGACGCTTTCAGCTCTTTGAGGAGCTCCCCGCGGACGGCCCCTTCGTGGTCGCCGAGCAGTGGTTCGATCTGCACCGAGCCATCGATGTCGCTGACCCGCGAACACCGCATGACCGACGTGACCGAGCGACAGCGCTGCTCTTGTTGGCGCGCTTTGTCGACCCCGACAAGCTCACGAGCTGGCTTCCAGACGCGGCGTTCGAGTGAGGTAGGCAGATCTGGCGCGGCGCGGGGCGTGACGGGTGTGATAGGGTCTGGCGACGCATTGGGAGTCACCTTGGCATCGTTTTGTAGCCGCTGCGGAACAGCACTGACCCAGAAGGTCCCTGACGGGGACGACCGGACGCGCGGTGTCTGTGACGGGTGTGGGTTCATTCACTACGACAACCCGCGTGTGGTGGTTGGGGCCCTGGCGACCGACGCGCAGGGTCGCGTGCTGCTTTGCAAGCGGGCGATTGCACCGCGTGTTGGCTATTGGACGCTGCCGGCGGGGTTCTTGGAGCTCAACGAGACCGCAGCTGAGGGTGCGGCGCGGGAGACGATGGAAGAGGCGGGCGCAACCATCGTCGACATGCGGCCGCTGACCACGTTCGACATCCCGCGGATCGGCCAGATCTACATGATGTTTCGCGCGCGCCTCGCAGGGCCCGAGATGGCGGCCGGTACCGAGAGCTTGGAAGTCGGGCTCTACGAGTGGGCAGACATCCCCTGGGATGACCTCGCGTTTGCCGCTGTGCGCTTTACCCTCGAGCGCTTCGCTATCGACCGCGAAGCCGGCGTTGAGCGGCTCCACTCGGGAACGATCCAGATCGCGACCGAGCGAGACAAGCGCGCGTCTGGCTGGCCGCGCTCGATCCTTGTCGACGAGGTGGTCGTCGGGTGAACGCCGGACACGTTGGCGCCTAAGAGCAGCTGTCGCTGCCTCGGGTACTTGCGCCGATGGCGGCGCCGGCGCACGCTTTGCGCATGAGTGACTCAACGAATGCACCCCTCTTTCGGTTGGCCCCTCTCGCGCGTGTGACTGCGTGCTGCGCCTTGCTCGCCTTGCTGTTGCCGGTGGTCGCTTGCGGCAGCGACGACGACCCCACGGAGACGCCGTTACCAGGGCTCAACTTTGCCGACCCGGGAAACATCGCGTCTGAGGCGGGTCGCGGCAGCTTCTCGTTTGGCGTGGCGACGGCGGCGACGCAGATCGAAGACCAGAACACGCGCACCGACTGGTGGGCGTGGACCTCGCCAGAGCCGAACGGCTTGGGCAACGGCGAGCCTGTCGCCGATGCGGTCATGGGCTTTTCCCGTGCGCTTCAAGACGTCGATCTCATCGCGGGTCTGGGGCTGGACGTCTATCGCTTCAGCGTCGAGTGGGGTCGTATCGAGCCGCAGCGTGACGTTGTGGATGAGGCAGCGGTCACCCACTATGACGCGCTCTTGCACAGCCTGCAGGAGCGCGGCGTGCGGCCGATGATCACGCTCCACCATTTCTCCAACCCGGTGTGGGTAGACGACCCACGGGTCGCCGGCTGCCCGGACGGACCGACCGACGGTCACCTTTGTGGCTGGGACCACCCCGAAGGCGGCGCGGAGATCGTCGCCGAGCTTGCCGAGCACGCGGCGCTCTTGGCCCGCCGCTATGGGGACAAAGTCGACGACTGGGCGACGCTGAACGAGCCGGTCAACTACCTCATCGCCAGCTACGGCGCCGGCATCTTCCCGCCAGGCAAGGCGCTGCTGCTCACCGATGCCGACCGCTTCTTCGACGCTGTCCGCAACTACCTCGCGGCCCATGTCGCCATCTACGACGCTATTAAGGCCAACGATCTGGTCGACGCGGACGGCGACGGCCGCGCTGCCGACGTCGGCATGACGCTGTCGGTGGCGAAGTGGACGCCTGCTCGCGACAACCTTCCGTCGACGGAGCCGGAGGATGTCGCCGCGGCCGAGCGCGTCACCAATGTCTACCACTACCTCTTTCCCGAGTCGCTGCGCCGCGGGGCGTTCGACCCTCAGCTCGACGGCAGCTACAGCGAGAGCCACCCCGACTGGGAAGGCAAGCTCGACTGGCTGGGCGTGCAGTACTACTTCCGCGCAGGCGTCAGCGGTGCGGCGCCGATCATCCCGCGGGTCGATGCCGTGGTTTGCTTTGGCCCTCTCGATCAGGGGTCGTGCTTGCCGCCGGAGGACGCCACCCACTGGGTGCCCTCGATGGGCTACGAGTTTTGGGCGCCAGGCCTCTACGAGATCCTCAGCGACTTCAGCAGCCGGTGGCCAGACCTCCCGATGACCGTCACCGAGTCGGGCATCGCCACCGAGTCGGGGACACGCCGCGCTGAGCACATCGTCCGCTCGCTAGAGCAGATCCACAGGGCGCGCGAAGAGGGCGTCGACGTCCGCGGCTATTACCACTGGAGCCTCATGGACAACTTCGAGTGGGCGGAGGGCTGGGAGCCGCGCTTTGGCCTGTTCCATGTCGAAAGAGGCAACGACTTCCGCCGCGTCGAGACCGAAGGCGCCACGATCCTACGCGAGATCATCGCCGAGCGACGTGTGACCCCAGAGCAGTCCGAGACCTATGGCGGCCTCGGGCCGATGACGGCAGAGCTTGAGAGCGAGTGATCGACCACAGCCTCGACCGGCGATGGACCCAAGCGGGCTGAGCTTCCTACGAAGTCTGCCAATCCTCGACAAGGAGCTCCTCAACGCGTCTGAACTCGCGCACGTTGTTGGTCACGAGTGTGAGCGAATGAGCGCGAGCGGTGGCTGCAATCAACGTGTCGTTAGGGCCGATAGGCGTTCCAGACGCGGCCAACTGGGCACGAATGATGCCGTAGTGCTCTGCGCATCGGTCATCGAAGGGAACGGATGGGAAGGGTGCCAGAAAGCGTTTCAGAAGCGCTATGTTCGCTTGAGCTCTACGACTGTGTCGTGCGCCATAGAGGAGCTCTCCCCGGACAACCGCAGAGATACCAATCTCGTGGGGCTCATGCTCACGCAGATGCTTGACCAGCTGCTGGGAGTCGGCGTTGAGAAGTCGAATGCAGGCATTGGTGTCGAGCAGGTAACAAATCACAGCGCGTCGCGTTCCTCGTGTGTGCCCTGACTTGGCCGCGTCAAAGGCTCACCAACCCAGCCCCCGACGACGTCTTCGAAGAACTCGTCCGGCCAACCGACATCAACGTCACGTCTGACAAGATCGGCGAGGTACCGTGACACCGACAAACCGAGAGCGGAAGCCTTCGCTTTCACCTGCGAGGCAACTTCATCGGGTACGTACAAGTGTAGCTGAGGCATCGATTCGCTCCTGTATGTGGACTATGTGTATGGATCTGTGTCGTCGGTGTCAATCGTCGGGCTCGGGAGTGCTGGGGCCGACCTCCGCGGCTACACCACTGGAGTCTCAGGGACAACTTCGAGTGGGCGGGAGGCTGGGAGCCGCGCTTTGGCCTGTTCCATGTCGAAAGAGGCAACGACTTCCGCCGCGTCGAGACCGAAGGCGCCACCATTCTGCGCGAGATCATCGCCGAGCGGCGGATAACCCCGGAGCAGTCCGATACCTTTGGCGGCTTGGGTCCAATGACCGCAGAGCCGGTAAACGAGTGACACCACTCGCGACATCATCGCCGAGCGACGGATAATCCCGGAGCAGTTGGAGACCGATGGCGGCTTGGGCCCGATGACAGCAGGGCCAATAAGCGAATGATGCCATTCGCGAGATCATCGCCGAGCGATGCGTAACACCGGACCAGTCCGCGACTATGGCGGTGAAGCAGTCTTTTATAGGCCGTGTTGCAATGCGTTGACGCTCACTCTTGATGTGCGTACAACCTAGGTTGTGAATTAGGTAGAATTCATCCTAGAGGTCGAGATGGTTCTGAGCATTAAGAACGAGCGGGCCAGCGAACTCGCCGCGGAACTCGCGACGCTCACTGGGCAAACGAAGACCCGCGCTGTCATCGAGAGTCTGGAGGCGCGACTTCAGCAGGTGAAGAGCGAAATGGGGGGCGCTGAGCTGACGGCAATCTTGGAGATAGGCCGTCGCTGCGCGGCTCTGCCGGACCTCGACCCGCGGTCCGCCGATGAGATCATCGGCTATGACGAGGACGGACTATGGTGAGCGGCTGTGTCGTCGATACGTCGGCGGTGATAGCAATCTTATTCGCCGAGCCAGACGCTACCGAGCTGGGGACGGCTCTGTTGACGTTTTCTCGCCGTCGAATGTCTGCGCTCGCCCACCTTGAGGCCTCTGTTGTCACATTGGCAAAGAAGGGGCCGAGTGGAGTCGCTGAGCTTGATGCGCTGGTGCAGGCTGCGCGCCTTGAGATCGTGCCCTTTGATGGACCGCAAGCTCTAGCAGCGCGTGACGCATACAAGCGCTTTGGCAAGGGGCGCCATCCAGCACGTCTGAACCTTGGCGATTGTTGTAGCTACGCGCTCGCGCGGGTCACGGGCGATCCATTGCTCTTTAAGGGCAATGACTTTTCCCAGACCGACCTCACGGCAGTCCCGGTCTCAGGTTAGCCTGACGGGATAGCCAACGAATGAACGGGACTGAGGCTAGACGGGAGGCCCCTTGATTGGGTAAACCGCCCCCACTTCGGAGGTTCACCATGCGCGCAACGACCCCTCTCTTCACTTCAATTCTGGCAGCAACGCTGTCGCTCACAGGCTTCGGCTGTGCGTCGGATGCTGACACGAGTGGCGAAAGCGGCGATCTCGCCGAAGTCGTCTTGCCGGGTAAGGCCGACAACTACCTCTCGCCTGCGTCACGCGAGTATGCGGTGTGGGGCATCGGCGAGCTGACGCTTGAGGCGGAGTGGGCTGACAGGACCGCCGACGAGCGCGCTGCCGAGGTCGATGAGCTGCTGGACATGCGCTTTAAGGCCTACAGCCACTTCATCAACGAGTACGTGAAGTCCAAGACGCGCAAAGACGCCAACTACAACTACGGCGGCTTCTACGGGCTCATTCACGGGTCGACGCTCGAGTTCGTGGCCGATCCGATCACCGACGACGGGCTCAACTGGGCCTTCATCTGGGAGATCGAGATGGGTGGGCCCCAGGACCTGCTCGACCAGCTGCCGCTTGAGCGGGACGCTGAGGGCAACCCCTACTTCATCACGATCGTTCCGAGGCTCGACGCGTCGGCGCTTCGCACAGAGTCCTACCCGAAGAAGTTCGACCCTGCTCAGTGGGACGGCGACATCGAAGAGCTCCAGGTGCGCATCGACGCCAAGGAGGCGTCCATCGACAGCTTCCCGGGCTACAACGAGCTCGCCGAGGACGGCCTCATCGACATCCTGATCGTTGTCGGTGGTGACTACAACGACAAGCGCTACGACCTCTTGGCCGCCGAGAGCCACTTCGACTGGCTGAAGTCCGCTGGCTTCGCGCACCCCGCATCGGACTGGGAGGAGCTGACCCTTGAGTCCGCGCCCTTCACCAAGACGGTCTCGATGAACGGCCGCGACGTGAAGGTTGAGATCACCCTCGTCCACCCTGGGATCGTCGAGGTTGCTGAGCTCGACTCGCTCCGCGAGGTCATCATCGATGGCTACCAGACCAAAGACATCGTGATGTACGACGGCCACGCCGGGCAGGACCCCGACTACTCGGGCGTCGTCTACCACTACAAGCCGCGCCACGCGATCACGGCCACCGACCTCGGCAAGCTCGACCTTCCCGAGGACTACCAGATCTACGTGTTCAACGGCTGCAAGACCTACAACGTCTACCCGGAGTCGGTGTACGCCCACCCCGACAAGACCGGCGACAACCTCGACACGATCTCCACCGTCAGCTTCTCGTGGCTGTCGCAGCAGACGTTCACCACCTCCGGCTTTCTCACCGAGCTGCTCTCGCTTGATGAGCAAGCGCACGTCCCGCAGACCTGGAACCAGATCCTCTCGCGCATGAACAGCCGCAACAACGACGACGTCTACTACGGTGTCCACGGCATCGATGACAACAGCAAGCTCAACCCCTACGCGGACGTCTCGACCCTCTGCGGAAGCTGCAGCGCCAACAGCGACTGCCCCGGCTCCGGTAACCTGTGCCTGGCGCTCGGCGACGGCGTGCAGGCGTGCGGCGCCCAGTGCACCGACGATGTGGGCTGCCCGAGCGGCTACAGCTGCATGGACATCGCGCAGACGGGCCAGATCTCGGGAAGCCAGTGCGTGCCGCAGAGCCTCAGCTGCCGCTAAAACCGGCCGCCGGCGGGTGCGACGACCCCCGGACCGCTTTAGCGACAGCGCCAACGCGTGCTATGGTTGGCGCCGACCCGTCAACCTCGTCCGTCAGGAGTCCATAATGTCCAACTCAATCGCACAGTTGCCGCTCTTCTCGGGCATCTCGGAAGCGGGAGTCAGCGGGCTTGTGGCGATCTTCGACAAGGTCGCAGCCGAGCCTGGGCAGGTGTTGTTCCGCGCT
Source organism: uncultured bacterium (assembly GCA_938040325.1). Lineage (GTDB taxonomy): Bacteria > Myxococcota_A > UBA9042 > PHBI01 > PHBI01 > CALHXW01. The sequence continues at coordinate 14,448 of CALHXW010000145.1, forward strand.
GGGGATCGTGCTCAGGCGCTCTACATCCTCATCGAGGGTACGGTTGCGCTGCACGAAGAGGGCGAAGAGCGCATCTTCGTTGAGGCGACCTCCCCGATCGGCGAGCTTGGCGCCATGAGCGGTGTTGCCCGGCGAGTGACGGCGAAAGCGGAGACGGGTGCTGTCGTGCTTCGCGCGACCACCGACAAGCTGACGACCTACTTCCAGAGCCACGGCGACGTCGCTGTGCCGTTCTACCAGAACCTCCTCGGCATGGTCGCTGACAAGGTCCGTCGTGATGAGCGGCGCACCAACGGCATGCGGTCCAACATCATCTCGACCCAAAAACGCCTCAAGAGCGTTCGCGACATGATCCTCGAGATGCCTGCCACAGACCTCAGCGAGCCTGTCCACAACGCGCTCGAGGAGCTGATCGCTCAAAACCGTCGAGCGAACTACGTGGTCGAGCCACCGGCCGTGCTGCCTGCGTCGGTCCGCTTGCCCGACGGGCAGGTGTTCCCCGTTGAGCAGATGTCGCGCAAGTTCATCATCCTGCCGCCTGAGGCGAAGGGTGCTGGGCAAGAGTGGCGCGCGGTGCTCGTGCTGCCCGATACCGAGATTCCGATCGGCGGCGAGATGATCGAAGAGACGCACGCGTGTCGGGTCGTGCTCGACTTCATGATCGAAGAGTACTCGACGCGCCTAGAGAACTACCTCACGCGCGCTCAGCTGCTCGATATCGTGCTTTAGGAGAGCGTTGCGTCGTGTTAACCCGCGGACGGCTCCACGAACTGGCAGCTAACCCGCGGAGGCGAGCATGAACGAGACGGTCTGTGGCTACGAGGTGCATCCGGCGTGCGCGATGCTGCCCATGATGAGCCAGGCGTCGCTCGAAGAGATGGCCGAGGACATCGCGGCCAACGGTCAGCACCAGCCTGTCATCACGTTCGAGGGCGTGCTGCTCGACGGTCGCAACCGGCTCAGGGCATGCGAGATCGCCGGCATCGAGCCGGAGATCCGCGAGTGGGACGGCGAAGACCCCGTGCGCTGGGTGCTGTCGCTGAACTTCCACCGTCGCCACCTCAGCGACAGTCAAAAGTCCGTCGTCGGTGCCCGCGCTGAGGAGCTCCTCGCGTCGCGGGTCAGCTCCACCCTCAACATCATCGAGGTTGCGCCTCCGATCGCCGGGGACGGCGTCGTTGAGGACGATGCGCCGGCCGCGAGGACCAAAAAAGAAAAGCTGCCGTCCCCCCGTGAGGTCCGGCGTCGGGCGCGGGAGACGGCCGCAGCCCTGGTCAACATCTCGCCGAAGGCGATCGCGCGCGGACGCAAGCTCATCGACAAGGCCGTCCCAGAGCTCGTCGGCGCCGTCGCCCGCGGGACAGTGACGCTGACTCAAGCAACGCGCGTGGCCGAGCTCGACGAGCTGAGTCAGCGAGACTTGGTCGCGCGAGGCGACGAGGCCATCATCGAGGAAGCCTCGCGCATCCAAAAGACCCGAGCATCAAAGACACCGAGCCTCGCGCGTGCGCTCTCCGACCTTGAAGTGCTCTGCGCGACCCTGACCTTGGAAAAGGCCGTCGAAGGCACCTGGCGCCTCGAGGGGACCCTTCACGACGGCGTTGAGGAGTCGCTTGAGCTTGAGGCGCAGACGCTCAAGGAAGTAGCGCTCATGGCGTGGACCAAGGCTCACAGCGTGCTCGGCATCGACCAGTAGACGCGGACAAGCGCCGCGACTTGGGGCAGCCACAACGCAAAACGCGCCGCCACAGGGTGGAAGCGCGTTGCATGCGGTCTCAGCGAACGTGCTTAGCTAAGCAGTTGCTTAACGCCGCCGTTCTTTGCGGCGTCGAAGACGAGCGTTCCGCCGTAGAGCGTCAGCCACACGTACGCGACGAGAATGACGCTCATGTGGAACATCAGCAGCAGCAAGAAGCCGGCTGAGAACATCAGGAAGACGCCAAGGACCAGCGGCGCGAGCGTGAGGTAGGCAAACGTGATGGTCGCGATGGTGTTGAGGGTCTTGGCCGTCACGCTAGCTCGCTTGAGCACCACAAAGAGCACGGTCAGAACGACCACGCCGATGTAGAGCAGTGCGAACAAGAAGAAGAAGATGCGGCTGATGATGTTCATGCCGTCTTGGCCGAGAATCTTGAACATCGCAATGAGCGGCATCTCGCCGCCCTGCGGAATCAGGAGGCTCAGCGCCATGCTGCCGACGCCGCCAACGACGATCCAATAGGCAATGTCAGAGCCACCGTCTCGGGACCAGAGCATCAGGCCGAAGATGACGGCCACCATGCCGAAGATTCCGAAGAAGCCGAGGGAAGGCAGCCCAGGCATTCCGCTGGCAAAGCCGACACCCATCGAGAGCAATCCGATACCGCCAACGCCGAGGGCGAGCAGCACCAGGACGCCCGGTGTGAGCTTCTCGTGCTGGACGAAGCCAGCAGCGGTCAGAGCGATACCTCCGAGCAAGGCCCAGATGGTCGCAAAGCCCATGGCGTCCCACATCCAAGCGCCGTTTCCGAGCGGGATGAACCACTGAACGAGGAGAGCCACACCCATGATCTTGCAGATCGTGCGGGCGTGCGACGCGTGCATGGCCTTATCAAGCTGAATGGCGGGCAGCTTGCTGATGACTGGCAGATCGGCGAATTCCATGGAGGTCTCCTGCGCGGGAATGCCTCCATGGCATGGCCTAGCATCGGACTTTCGTCAAGTTGACCCGTGGGCGTCAGCGCGACGCGAGCGCGACTGCTGCTGCTGGTGAGCCGAGGTGCGGCCTGTTCAACCCGCTGAGGGCCGCGTTCTGCGCCGCGGGATCCGGCCGTTATGCGGCGCGGCGGTCACGACGGAAGAGCGCGCGGGTCATGGCGCGACGGAGGTGTGCGGTCGTCTCGCGCTTGTTTGCAACGTAGTCGACGACCTCAGAGAACAAGCGCTGTTGGCTTGGGGTGCGCGGGTCGATGAGCGTCACGATGCCGTCCAGGTCGAGGCCGTCGGCGTCGAAGAAGTGCACGCGCTGGGCGACGTCATCGTCGATGGTCGCTGGACCGTAGAAGTCGCCAATCAGCTCCAGCACCAGCTGGCGGTCGATGTGTTGGCCCTCCAGGTGCATGACGGCGACCAAGGCCTCGCCGAGAACCGCTGCGCGCTCGGCGCGGGGGTGGAGCACCTTGTTGCCGATGACGACGAGTCCTTGGGGGTTGTCGAAGGACTCCGGTGCGGTGTCTGCAAGGGCTGGAACCACGAAGGTCTCGACCGTCGCGTCATGGCTGTCGACGTCGGCGCCGACGGCTGCGAGAACGGTCATCGTCGCGGTGTTTGTGGTCACGGTCATGGTGTCTCTCCTGTTGCAGATGCACAGAGGACCGCCAACTCGGGTTTGGTAAACCAACAAACGTGTGGCGTGGCTCAATCGATCCGATTGCGACACCTCGGACCCGGCTCTTGGTCACGGTAGAATGCGGGCTTGAGCGCTCAAGGACCCGAAAAACCGGCGAAAACCTGATCGACTGCAAAGCTCGATCTACGCTCCCAAGGTCCGCTTTTGAGGAGAGGTCATCGTGAAAGCCATCGTTGAGACGTTTGACGTCCCCGAGCTGCCCGGCACCGACGACGTGGTCGTCACCAACCCGGTCGAGCTCAACCCGCTTGTCGAGCGTCACGACCGCCGGTCGGACCGGATCGCCGCCTATGGAGAGGCCGGGCTGCTGATCCGCGCTGTCGAAGGGCGTCGGGTCGACGCGGCCGCTCGCTCCGAGATGATGTGGCTGCTGTCGGAGCTCTTTGGCGACCGCTTCGTCAATGGTGTCGTCCGAGAGCGTCTCGCCGCCTTCGACGTGGCCGGGGCCTCGATTGCGCACGCTGTCGCTTGGGCAAGCCCCAGCACCCCGTCGCAACAGCGCGAGCTCATCGCAGTCGTCGACCGCACCGCGTCGTGGAAAGAGACCACAGGCCACGTTCGGCGGGCGATCGTACGCTCGCTCTCAGCACGATCCAAGCCACGCAAGGCCGTTGGCCCGCGCAGAGCGCCTGAGCGCGACATCACCGAGCCCGATGTCTACGTCGCGCGAAACCGATCCCACACGCTGAGGGGAGCCACCTTGCGCAACCTGAGGGTCGAGATCCGCTCAGCTGGATGAGCCCGTGTGCGGCATCGCTCCCGGTTTTCATGGTACATAGGCCCGCGCCTCGTGTGTGGTTGCGAGGTAGGTGCCTGCGGCGTCGGGGAGGTCGATGATGGTGAGGTCGTATCAGGTGTTGGCCGTGGCGCTAGCGAGCGCGCTCGCACTCGGATGCGCTGACTCCGAACCCACCGTGGTCGGCGGCTACGCCACTGTTCGTCACGACGTTGTCGTCGGGCTCGTCGACGGCATGGTCGTGCCGCCGGCTGACACGCTGGGAACGGTTGACTCTACGCCGCCTGGTAACGACACGACGCCTGCGCCCGACACGACGCCAGCCGCCGACACAACGCCGGCGCCCGACACAACGCCAGCAGCCGACACGACGCCGGCGCCCGACACCACGCCGCCGACGGACACCGCTCCGCCGGGCTGCCCGCTCGGTCACGCGTGCAACCCGCACATCATTGCGACAACGCCGTACAGCGCGTCCCACGACACCGCCCAGTCCACCAGCTCCGAGGTCGACAGCTACAGCTGCGCCCCAAGCACCAACGAGTCGGGTCCTGAGATCTTCTACCGCCTCGACCTCACCGAGGTCAGCGTGGTCACCGCGACCATCAACGAGGTGCCTGGTGACGGCATCGACGTTGATGTCCACGTCACGACTGCGACCGACGGCTCCGGCTGCATCATCCGCGACAACGACCTTGTGCGGCGCGTCCTGCGCCCAGGCACCTACTACATCATTGTGGACTCCTGGGTGAACGGAGCAGGCGCGTCCCAGCAAGGCGCCTACACGCTCGACGTCGACATTGACACCCTCGGCTCAGGCAACTGCGCGATGGGCATCAACGACCAGCCGATGTTCTGGACGGCCTGCGCGGACGGCGTCGACTGCTACATGGCGCCGGTCGAGGGCACCAACCGAGGTCACCTACGCATGCCGACCTACGGCGCCGTCGTCAAAGAGGCGCACCTGGTGACCATTGGGGAGTCGTTCGCGAACACCTGGCCCAGCAGCGGAACGGACGGCATCCCCAATCACTATGCGCTCTCGCAGGCTGAGAGCGGCTATGTGATGAACCGCACCGAGCCGTGGGCGCCAGCAGGCGAGGGCGGGTCGCTCTGGGGACAGGGCTCGACGGGCGCCAAGATCCCGCGCGACGCCGAGGCGTGGTACGTCAACATGTACTGGCGCTATCGCCCGGACGCAGGCACGCGTCTCATCATCTTCAACCCGGCCAACGGCAAGGCGGTGGTTGCCGCAGGTGGCTACGAGACCGGGCCTGGCTCCAACGCGCGCATCGGTGGCGTTGCCGAGGAAGTCCACCACCACCTCGGCACCAACCACCTCAGCGAGCTCGTCATCGGCTTTGCGACAGACCAGTCGCTGACCTACGGGCCGATCACCTGCAACTGACACCGTGAGCGACTACTACGGCGAGCTGCAGCCTCATCACGACCGGGCGCGCCAGGTTGGCTGGCGGGATCGCTACCACCAGGCGGTGCGGTTCGAGGCCGTCCTCGACGCCGTGGGCCCTGTCAGCAGCGTGGTCGACCTTGGCTGCGGGTTGGCCGATCTGTCGCGCTACGTCGACGCGCGTGACGTGAGCTGGCGCTACCTTGGCGTCGAGCTTAGCGCCGACTTGGCAGCGCGCGCTTACAAGCCCGAGCGGGTCGTGTGTGCTGACTACCTCCGAGACGCGTCCTCGATTGCCGAAGCCGCTCGCGCGCGCCTTGGCTCCGTGGAGTGGGTCACGGCAGTTGGCGCAATGGTGAGCGGCGTCGACCTCCGATCCGACCGTACGCGGCGCGCCCACTTGGCCGGTCTGTGCCGTCTTGCGGCGCGCCTCAGTCGCGGTGGCAAGGGGTGGGTGCTGAGCATCATCGACCAACAAGCGCTGTTGCGGCGGCCCATGCTTGCTGCCGAGGGTGCGCTCGGCGGGGCCACCACCCACGAACTGGAGGCGGTGGCGCGGCTGCTGGGCGCCGAGGTGTCGCTGACGCCCCTCTTTGGCGTCGAGCTGATCGCGGTCTTCCGCCACCAACAAGGCGGTACCACGCGCTCCGACCCGGTCCGGCGGTGGGTCACTCAGGCGCTGAGCCATCCCTGGGCGATCGATGCAGCGCCGATCGACCGCGCGTGGCTCTGGTACCGCGCAGGCGATGTCGAGACCGCTCGCAGCTGGCTCGAGCGCGCGGATCCTTCCGCGCGGGCGCGGCTCTTGGCCGACGCGCTTGGCCGTTGAAAGTTGCCGCTGGGCACAAGTGGGCGCTGTGCTACGTTGCACCCACTGTGAGTCGACCGTCGAACCACCTTCGTGAGGCACCGAAGCCTCTGCAGGCCCCCGCATGAGCGGCCGGTCACGACCGTGGCTACCGTGGGCACTGCTGGCCTTCGTCGGACTTGTCGGCGCGGCCGTGTACCTCGTCATGCAGCAGACCGACGAGCGGGTCGACCGCGTTCCTGCGAGCCGCACAGAGGTCATCAACGCTCCAGCAGAGTCTTCTGATGAGAGCGAAGCGGCCGTCGTCGACGTCGACGACCCAGAGCAGCCCACAGCGAAGCTCCAGCCTCTTCGTGAGCCCGCCGCTGCTGGCGAGGGCTTCGAGATTGTGCTCTCGGAGAAGGCCCGCACCCACTACGGCGAGGAGCGCTGGACCGAGGCCGATCGCGCCTACGCCTCGATGATCGCCGACGACGACCGGCTGCACTACGACCCAGCGCTCGGTCAGGCCGCGCGTGAGCTCGCCATCTTCTACTCGCAGCACCGACGAGGCCCGCCGACCGAGGCCTTCCACTTCATGCTCGCGAGCGCCGGCGCCCCAGAGTGGGGCGTCCTCCAGGCGTTTCTTCGGACCACCGCACTGGACGAGAGCGTCGTTCGCAAGCGCGTGGAGTCGCTGTCGGCAGGGCTCCGAGATCGGGGCGACGGCGTTCGCGTCGGTGTCGGCGAGAGCTACGCGCTGGGCAAGACGACCGAGCGGGTTGTCGCCGTGCTTGTGAGCAGCGGCGGGCTCTACCTCGATCCGATCAAGCGCCGGGTCACTCCGGGAGAGCGCGTGGTCGTGCGCGGAAGCGTGCCACGACAGGTCACCGGCTTGACGCTTGCGCTTGCGACGCCGGACGGGGTCTTTCGTGACGTGAAGGCCAAGCTCGATGGCGACCGCTTCGAAGGCACCGTCGCCATGGGCAAGGCACGGGGACTGGCTTACCTAGAGCTGATCGCCGATCTGCCCAGCGGTCCAGAGCCGCTCGCCCAGCTCGAGCTGCATGTGGGCGAGCCGATTGCCGAGAAGCTCAGCGGTGCGTTCGGGCCCGACGAGTCTGGCATTCAGAGCGAGAAGGCCGCTGAGGCCTACATCCGAGACCTCATTGCCGCGGACCGCGCGCGCTTCGGCCTAGCGCGCCTGCAGCGCCACAGTGCCCTCGACGCCGCGGCACGCGTGCACAGCCGAGACCTCGTCAAACACCAGTACTTCGCCCACCGCTCGCCCCGGACCGGAAGCGTCAGCGACCGGGTGAAAGCGCAGCAATACAAGAGCCAGATCGTCGCCGAGAACATCGCTGGCAACCCGTCTCTCCACGATGCCCAGCAGGGGCTGATGTACTCGCTTGGGCATCGCAAGAACCTCTTGAGCCGTGACGTCACGGACCTTGGCGTGGGCGTTGCGCTCGACACGCGCGGATCGTCCAGGCGCTGGCTGGTGACTCAAGTGTTCGCCAAGCCGCTGCCTACCATCGACAGCGCCAGCGCCGAGCGCGCGCTTTTGGAGCGCATCCAGACCGCCGTTGCCCAAGCCGGGTTTGAGCGCCTCAACCGCAGCCGCCAGCTCGCCGTCGTTGCCCGCGACACCGCCAGGCGCGACGGCGCGACCCCAGCCGACCTCATGGCAACAGCCAAGTCGCGCGGCCTAACCCAGCGAGGCGCGTGGGGCTTCGTTGCCAGCGCTGTCGACCCAGCGAACTTGGAGCTACCGGCAGCACTGACCGAGCGCCGCTACAAGTCCATCGGCGTGGCCGTCATTCAAGACAAGAACAAGCCGGCTCCAAACGTACGGGTCGTGGTGATCGTGTCGGGCTGACGAAGCCAACGAGCTAGGGCTAGGCTAGACCTAAAACAGGCGCTGTTTTCGAGCGAGGCAAACGCTCCGGTGCTTGCGACCTGCGTCGGCCGAATGAAGGCCCTGCAAGCTAAGGCTGACGTCGCTTGGGTCCCTGCTTGCCGAGCGGCTTCGGCTGCTCACGCGACAGGGTCGTGCGGATAAGGCCCTGCTTGGTACCGCTGGCGTCGAGCAGGTCCAACGTCACCGCGTGCGTGCCGTAGGGCAGCGACACGTTGCCACCGCACATGCCGTTAAAGAGCTTCAGCTCGCCGTCTTTCACCGAGACCACCACATCGATCCCTGGACCGCGGTCTCGGGGCAGCTGCAGCCGCACGAAGCGTGCACCCGTGACGCCCTCAAGCTTGAGGGTGTGGTGCCAGACAGGCCCCCACATGGTCGTGCGCTCGCCGGCGCTCACCGTGGATGCTGACGGAGCAGTCTTCGGCGCGACGCTCAGCTCGGGAGCAGCCTCAACCGTCCACCGCATCCCGCTGGCGCGTCGGATGCGCATCGCCGAGGCATCCGAGAAGCGAACGGTCTTGCCGATTGGGAGTGCGCTCGTCGGTCGAAACGCTGCGCGTGCTGAGGTGGTGAGCTCTGCAACCGGCGTCAGGCCGTAGACCGCACCGGACGCGTCCACCAAGCTCAGGGCGTCACTCGGTGCTGCTGCAGGGGGCGCGGGCGTACCGTTCGGGGCGACCGTGCCGGGGCTGGACGTCGGACCCAGCGTTCGTGGTGGGGGCGAGACAAAGATCACGCCGCTCGGTGCGAGTGTGCTGCCGGACGGGGGCAGAATCTCGCTCCACGGCGCGCACGAGAGTGCATGGACGCTCGGTGCGACAAGCGCGGCCGCAGCCGTTGAGGCCAAGAGTGCAATCAGTGTCTTGAGCGTGGTTCGCATCAGAGCTCCCGTTCGTTGGACCTCGGCGTGAGGTCGTGGCTGTACCGACGGCTAGAGGTCGGAAAAGATTCAGACGCGCGCACTCGGCTCCACACGCTATAGTACCAAGCATGATGGCACACATCGAGTGGTCAGCCTTTGCGTTCGAGCGGGTCGTTCCGGACCTGCCGCCAGTCTACGACGTCCTCGACATGACGACCGCGATCGACCCGAAGACCGTGAGCGACGCCACCTGGACCATCGGCCGGTACGCCGAGCGGCGCGCGATGTACACGGCCGAGCTCTTCGCCGGCGAGCGCTGCGTCCACGCCGGTGTCGACATCGGAGGGCCCGTGGGCACTGCCGTCCACGCATTCTACCGCGGGTCGGTCCACGCGGTCGGCTACAACCCTGCGCCGGGAGACTATGGCCACGTGATCGTCACTGAGCACACGCTCGACGGCGTCTCGCTGTGGGCTCTCTATGGCCACTTGGACGAACGCTCAAGCGCTCGCTGGCAGCCGGGTGACGTCTTCGACGCCGGGGACGTGCTTGGCTGGTTTGGCGACCGGCATGAAAACGGCGGTTGGGATCCGCACCTTCACTTCCAGCTCGCGCGTGAGGCGCCGGAGACGCACGACATGCCAGGCGCCGTCAGGCCCAACGAGGTCGCGTGGATGCGCGTTGCCTACCCAGACCCGCGACACGTCTTAGGACCGCTCTACTGAGAGGCCTTCGTGGCCAACGCAAGTCCGCACATTTTCCGATGCAATGAGCCTGATCGGTGCTCTAGACCCAAATCAAGCGCTCTTTCCGGCTGCGGCTTTGGCGATGCCCTCGCCAGCGACGTCCGTGCGTTCGCTCCGCTCACCTGAACTCAACGATGCACGCATCGCCTTCGTCCAGCGGACGCCGCTGGCAAGCACATCGCCTTCGCCTCGCTCGAAAACAGCGCTTGATTTGGGACTA
>CALHXW010000146.1 GCA_938040325.1 uncultured bacterium
GGCGTTGAGTAGCGGGGCGTCGGACTACATCGCGGAGGCATCCTTGGCGAAGCTCCCCCAAAAGCTTGCCCGTGCCATTCGCCGTGGCCCGCCCGCACTTTCGCCACGCTAGCAGCGTTCGGGGAATGCGAAATCTGATGACTTTGCGATGCGCTCAACGCGGGTCCCAGGGGCGCAGCTCCTGTTGATCTCGAGATCACTCAGGAGCTGCGCCCCTGCAACCCGCGTTGTGGTTTCCTCTCGTTCATCACCCCAGCGGCACACCTCGCTGCGTCCCAGAATCCGCATTTCCCGGCAACGCCAACGCACTGAAAGGCTGAGCGATGGCGGCGCTGCTCGTGTTTAGTCTCATTGATTCAGGGGTGAACGTCTTGGTGCCCATCAGGCCGCGCACTCGAAGGAGTGGCGGGCCAACTCGAGGAGGCCGTGACGCCGACATCGACCCAAGGCGCCGAGAGTTTTGCCCCGAAGTGATGAGACACCGACACGAGCCCGCGTCGTTACCCGATGCTGATGCGATGGGGCAGCACAGAGAGGCGGTAGCCGGCGCTGTGACGGGACTTGAGCAGCTCGAGCACCAGATCACGACTGCTGCAGGTGTCGAGGTCGGTGCGCTGCGTGAGCGCATCAGAGGCCTCACGCACTGCCAGCCGCACGAGGGATGCAAGCTCGACCGAGGTCTCCAGCTCAGCGCGCAGCGCACCGCGTGCGTACGAGACGTACTTCTTGATGTAGCCGGGGTCGGCGTTGAGCGAGTCCGCGATGTTGTCCACCGTCACCCACTGGCCAGCCCGGAGCGCGAGCGCCTCCATCACCGCGAACTCGCGCGGTCGTAGATCGACGGCCCGCCCGCCAAAGAGCAACGCTTTGGCATTGCTGTCGATCGACACCAGTGGGCCGTCAGTCGTGGTGCTGATGGCTCGCGCATGGGTGGCCGTCACGGTCATCGGGCCAAGACCCTCAAGCGTGGCGCTCGCGTCGCTCTCGCCGACGACCTGCAAGAGGACAGGGCCGACCTGGAGGCAGTCGCCGGACGCGAGGGACGTACGTTCGTGTAGCCGGCTCTGGTTGAGGTACGTGTCGAAGCGGCTCAGGTTCTCCACCCAGACGCCTGCACTGTCGGTCGAGAGTCGCACGTGGCGTCTTGAGATGCCGCGGTTGACGAGCACGATGTCGGCGTTTGGGTCACGGCCAATGATGGTGACCGGATGGTCGACGTTGAGCACGGTCCCAAGCTCAACACCAACATCGTCGCGGATCTTGATTACCTTCAGCAGCATACGAGACGTCACCCCCGGCACCTAGACTACCTGCCTGACCTCGGTGCGCAACCGCGACGTTGGTCGACCCGCGCACAACGCAGGCGGTAGGTGCCTGACGAAGGGCCGGTCGCGGTGCCTCCTTTCGCTGTCACTCGTGCCACCTCAGCGAGGAGCACTGCGGCGCCGGTGGGCCTTGTCGCGTCTCTTGCCGCGTCTGGCCCAGCGCTAGGGGACCTCCGCCACCGACATATCGGTTCCTTTTCGGTGCCACCACGATTGCTGAGTAAACGCAGTGGCTTACTCGGGTCAGCATCACGTCATGGAACCTTTCGTCCAAAATGGAACCGAGATGGAACCGAGATGGAACCAAGATGGGACCCCGCTGGGACGACTTTGTGTCCGACTGCGGTCATGCTCCCTGTGTCTCAAGAAGCGAACACAGGACAGCATGATGACAACCCCGGCGCGCAAACCCATCACCCTCGAGCGAGCGAAACACTCGCTGGGGGGCAGCCAACGCCACATGGGCCCCGCATCTGCGCCGACCGTCATCGCCACCATGCTGTCTAACGTGACCGATTCTCAAGGCACAGTCAGTCCTCGCACAGGGTTTGACTCGGTGGTGCCGCGGCTCAGCCACGCCGCGGCGCCACCTATCTCGCACCGCCATGGCGACCTTGCCAGCCACCGGGTCGTCATGGCGAGTCTTCAGCCGGCGAGTCTTGCCGGGACCTCTCAAGACGCGGTCACGCACAGTCACCTACCACGCCTGACCGCGTCTCCTTTTGCCCGCACGCGGACGCGACGTCAGACGTGTCCGTCAACCTCACCACCGTCGCGTCGTCTCAGCCAGCCATCGAGTCGACGCCGCGGTCCTTTAGCCTGGCCTTGCCACGCCCGCGGACAGTCGCGGGCGTGCCAAGCGCCGTGATGAACCCGCCGTTGCGCGTCGGTCCCCTGCCAGTCACCTGGTCACGACGCCAGCGGCCCTTTTCGCCGGCCGACCGTGTCTAGCCCGCACTTCTCACAAGAATTCGGCTGCGGACGGCGGATCTGCAGCACAGCGCTACTCCGTGATGGTGATGCGCTGGTCGGCGGCCACGTCGCTCAGGGTCGAGGTTGCTCCGCTTGGCCAGTACACCGTCACGTCGACCTGAGTATCGAGCCCTAGCCCAAACTCGGCGATCAAGCTCGAGCTCGACGCGGCGTTCGAGCTTCCTGACTTCACGAAGCGCGTCAGTGTCTTGAGCGTGCCGCTTCCGTCGATGTCGGCCGTCACCTCAATCCTCGCTCCAATCGCATCGCGGGTCGAGCGCAAGGCTCCGACCGTCGTCGGATCGCCGACCAGGGACACATGCAGCCAGTGGTTGTTGGCGCTTTGTCCATCGCCCAGCAGGTTCTGGTAGAACACCGACGACGTCTCTAGGTTCACAATCCAGAGGTCGAGCCACCCGTCGCCATCGAAGTCCGCAATGGGATTACCCCGCGAGTTCTCGTCTTGTTCGATGCCCCACTCGGCCGCGACCTCTTCGACCGCCCCGTTCGGCAGCTGTCGGTACATCAAGTCGCGGTAGCCGCTGTTGGTCGACACGTGCAGGTCGAGAAGACCATCGTTGTCGAAGTCTTGGAACTGCGGGCCCCACGAGTACACCCCCGTGCAGCACGTTGCCTGCTCGAACGCGAGCTGGCCTGTCTCGCTCAGCTGATTGAGCCAGAGCTCGTTGGGGCCTGGCACCTGGCCGAAGGGGCCCCAGTCTGTGATGTAGAAGTCCAAGTCTCCATCGTTGTCCCAGTCAGCGATGTCGACGCCCATGGAGAGCAGGTTCGTCGAGCCCCAGACCGGGCTGAGGTCGTCGTTGAGGACCTCGTAGCCAAGCCAGTCCCCGGCGCCGTCCGTGCCGAGATTGATGTAGATCATGTCCCGGTCTTTGCTGTGGCGGAGCTTGTTGGTCACGATGAGGTCAGGCCACATGTCGTTGTTGAGGTCGCCGAAGGCAACCGCGTTTGATGAGCTGTAGGCTTGAGTCGATGTGATGGTAGCGCCGGTGGCCGACAGGTAGCCGGGCACGTTCGCATCGAGTGTGACGTCGACAAAGGTTCCGTCGCCCTGGTTGAGCCATAGGGTGTCGCGCTGGCCTGGCTTGAAGCCAACGTCGGGGTTGCCGAAGAAGCCATTGTGGTTGGCTGCGTAGAGGTCCAAGTTGCCGTCGCGGTTCACGTCTGCCCAGGCACAGGTCATCGTCAGCAGCAGCTGGTCGCTTCCCTCGACGCCGTAGCCCACGCCCTGCTGCGAGGGTCCGCTCCCAGCGGGCGCCGTCGAGTCGGTCACGTCCACGAAGCTTAGCGAGCCCGTCTCCACCAGCTGGTTTTGATAGAGAATGTTGGTCGTGCCGTAGTTGCAGACGTAGATGTCGATGTCGCCGTCGTTGTCGTAGTCGGCGACAACGCTCCCAACGCCTCCATCCAAGCGGCTCGTGTCAAAGGGCGCCGGCTCGAAGCTCCGCCCGGCGCCTGCGGGGTGGGGGATGTTTCGGAAGAGCAGGGTTGGTTCCCCGGGTCCGGTCGTGAGGACAAGCTCGGGGAAGCCGTCAGCGTCGAGGTCGGCGAAGGTCGTACCGGGACCGTGGCGCTCGCCATCCTCGGCGGTGTCGCCTCGGTAGTCGCTGAGCCCAAACTCCATCGTGCGCTCCACGAACGCGAACTCACCGACGCTGAAGTCGAACGGGAAGTCGGCTTGAAGCACCGGGCCTGAGTTGAACTGGATGCCGTCACCAACGACCACGTCAATGGTCTCGTAGGCGACCATTGGCTCAGCTGGACGCCAGACAATGCGGCTCGGCCCGCTCAGTACCTCCAAGGTGCCAGCGATGGGAACACCGCCGGCGCTGACCGTCACCGACTGGTCGGTCACGCTGCTTGGGACGAGCGTGTCGCTGAACGTCATGGTGACCTCCGCCACCGGGGACACGCCGACGTCGCCGTCGCTTGGGACCGTCGAGATGATGCCCGGCGGGAGCGAGTCGACCACGTAGATGACCTGGGTCGGGGGGGCTGCGTTACCCGCGAGATCGGTGGGCTCGAGGGTGAAGACGACGGTGCCGCTGGGGGAGTCGGTCAGCACCACGACGATGCCGTTGGCGGTCGTCGCGGTCGTAAACGAGGTAAACGGCTGGCCGCTCACAGTCGCGCTGATGCTGGCGATGGTCGCGCTGTTGTCGGCGCCGCTGTCCCATGCGGCTGTGCCGTCGTCGAGCGAGATGGTGAAGCTCAGGTTGCCCGCAATGACCGAGCCTGTCGGCGGGCTGAAGCTGACGGTGGGAGGCTCGGTGTCGATGAGGTACATCGCCTCGGTGGTGGCGACGCGACCTGCGAGGTCGGACACGCGCGCGTAGAGCGTGACCGCGCCGTGCTGACTCACGGTCGTCGGGGCTTCGAACGTGGCGCTTGTGGGAGCACCCCCGATCTCGTCGACACCAACAAGCGGGCCGGTTGGTGAGTCGAGGTGGACCTCCAAGCGATCCAGGCCGCTACCGGCGTCACTGGTCGAGACGCGAACCAAGAAGTTCGAGCCAGGCGAGGTGCCGCTGGCTGGGCTCATCCAGTTGATGACCGGTGGCTGGTTGTCGATTCGAACGGCGATCGAGACGGTGCGTGGGTTGCCGGCAAGATCGGTCACAACCGCCGTCAGGGTCGCCGGGCCGTCAACAAGCGCGGCCAAGTCGAGCTCGACGTTCCAGGGGAACCCGCTGACCGTCTCGCTGACGCTGAGGTTGTTGGCGTCGGTCAAGGTCACCACGGCAGAGTCGAGGCCGCCTGGATCGCTCGGGTCGAGCACGACGCTGACCGCCTGGCCACCGATCGCCTCGTTGGCGACGGGCGCGACAATGCTGAGGCTCGGTGGCGTTGGGTCAAGGGTGTAGGTGACCGTCGTCGGAGTCCCGCCGGTGCCGTTGCTGTCGCGCGGCGTGACGGTCACCGTGTAGAGTCCAGCAGCCAGGCCGGTGAAGTTGATGACGAACGTGTCGCCATCGATGTTCTGAGTGGAGAAGCTGCTGAAGGGCGCGCCGTCTTTGGTGACAAAGAGTGTCGACTGGGTCGAGACGGCGTCGCCAGTGCTGGCACCGCTTCCTGTTCCATAGACATCGACCGTCACCGACGTCAGTGACGACCGAATGCCCGAGGGTGGGGCCAGCGCAGCGGTCGGGACGCCTGAGTCGATCGTGTAGTCAACGGACGTGGTCGCCACGTTGCCGAGGCTGTCGGCCACCGAGATGTGCAAGGTCGTCGGCCCAGGCACGGGCGTGGTGATCGTGAGCAGAAAGAGATTGAACTGCATGGCGTCCGACATCGTCTGCTGGGCCAGGATGTCGCCTGTGGCCGAGCCGAGTCGTACCGTCGCGGTCTTGACGCCGATGCCGCCCGTGTCGTTGGCCAAGATGGTCATCTGGAAGGTGGCCGGCTGGACGGTGGCTGCTGGTCCGACGGTCTCGATGGTCGGCGGTGTGCGGTCGACGAAGATCGTGCGCTCAGCGCTGTCGCTGTTGCTGGCGCGATCGATGGCGCTCGCTTTCACGGTGATCAGGCCGTCGCTCAGTCCGGACGTCGGCAGCGACGCGGTGAACGGCGGCGCAAGCAGCGTCAGCTCATTGCTGGAGACACCGTCGGTGATCGAGAGCGTCACCGACGAGACCTCGTCGTTGTCGCTCGCGTCCGCGATGACGGGAACGCCCGTCGTGAAGAACTGTCCCATCACAGGCGCTTGAAGCAGCACAGAGGGAGGCAGCGCATCGACCACGTAGGATCGGATCACGACCGAGCCGAGCTGGCCGCTCGTGTCGCTCGGCGTCAGCGACAGTGAGTACGTGCCAGGCGGAGCGTTCGGAAGGTCGATGGTCGCTGTGCCGCCGCCGGTGTCCTGCATGACAAGGGTTGAGGTCACGTCGTTGAGACCGTCATGGATAACGCTCACGCTCGCGAGCGTTGCGGCCATGTTGGCTGGTGCAGAGCCAACGATCGCGATGTTCACGGTCGGAAATCCGCTCGTGGGGACCGAGCTGGACGTCGGCGTCACGGTGGCGACGGGGGGACCGGCGGCGATCGTCCACGTGCGGCTGACCTCGCTCACCTTGCCGGTGGCGTCCTTGACGGAAAACACGACCTCGCGTGTGCCCGGGGCGAGCCCGAGCTCGAGGCCGGAGACAAGGGTTGCTACGCCTGCTGCAGGCTCCACCGGGGTGGTCAGCAGCGGGTTGGGCGCACCGTCGACATGAGCCTCGACGCTGGCGACACCTGTGCCGACGTCGAGAGCCGTCAGCTCGACCATCACAACGCCAGTGAGCGCCGCACCGTCTTCAGGTGTCAGTGAGACGACCTCAGGCGGAAGGTTGTCGACGGTGACCAAGATGGCGTCCGAGCCGGTCTCGTCGGTGGCGTCGCGCGCGGTGACGCTGAGCGTGGCGAGCCCGTCCTCGACCGGCAGCGTGTCGATCGTGCCTGTGCGGGTGCCACCGTTGAGGGTTGCGCTCGAAGCGCCGCCGTTGACGCCGGACAGCCCGAGCTCGGAGCTCGCAAGTGGCCCACCCGCTTCGAGCGCGAACGTCACGGACGCGGTGCCGGTGAGCACGGTCTGTGCGTTTGGCTCGGTGATCGATACCAGCGGTGGCTCGTCGATGGCGTCGGTGTGCGTGTGGGTCGCGACGACCGGCGTACCGACGTTGCCCGCTCGGTCCTTGGGCACCAGCTCGAACGTGAACAGGCCGTTGCTGGGCTGGGTGATGACGATCGTCAGGACGCCGGCCGTTGAGGTGTCACGCACATAGTCTGAGCCTTCCGAGAGCGTCGCTGTGCCGGCGCCGGCTTCGAAGGTGCCGCTGACCTCGCTGCCGAAGAGGTCGCCTCCCGAGACGGCGTCGGTGAAGCGAAACGAGACGCCAGGGGCATCTGTGGTCGCTTCCGCCGTTGCTGTTGGCGCCGTCACGTCGACGGTGAGCTCAATCGAGGTCGTGGGGACACGGCCACCGTCTTGCAGGGTCGCGAGCCCCGTCACTGTGACCGGGCCCTCGCTGAGCGCATGCAGTGACGGATCGACCTCGAACTCGAAGGGAGACGCCACGTCGACGAAGACGTTGCGCGCCTCCTCGTCGTCCTGAGCAACGCTGAACACAATCTTGGTGATGTCGAGATCAGCCGCTGCCACATCGACGAGCAGGCCGGTCGGCCCCACCCACTCGGACTCGGCAGAAAGGGCGATGGTCTCTGGCGTCGTGTCGAGCTCACCCGAGGTATCGATGCTGTCTTCGGCAACGTCGACGTCACCGTTGTCACCGCTATCGGAGCAACCAGGGGCGAAGGCGAAGAGCATCACCAGGGCGACGGCGTACGCAGTTTGGGACATGACCGCTGGGACCTTCATCACTTGGTAGCTCCTCCTCTCCTGTGCACCGCGCCTTGCCGGCCTGTCGCGGTAAGGAACTCGCGTCATGCGGCAAGTCTCCCTCTAGGCCCAAAACAAGCGCTCTTCCGGCCGCGGCGAAGCCGATGCTGGAGACAGCGCTGGGTTCGAGTCTACACCCAGGTCGGCCGTGTCGCCGCGAGGGTTGATGGATATTCGCTCCATGCACTCAGTAGTAGTAGCCGGGAGGGCGTGGTTCAACCAACTCGATCCCCGCGCGTATCTTGCTCGGCGCGCTCTCGACCGTCATCAGCCTTCGAAGTAACCATCTGTGACATCGAGGCACTCGTCGATGATCCCATACGCCTCGAGCAGCTGGTCTTCCGTGATGCAAAGCGGCGGGTTGCACATGAAGCTCCCCCAGCGCACAAACGTGAACAGTCCGCGGTCGTCGAATGCCTTGCCGAGCGCCTTCATCGCTTCGCTTGTGCCGTTGTAAGGCGCCATGCGCTCACCGGCGCTGTTCTTCTGCAGGTCGACCATGCCGAAGAGCCCGAGGCAGCGGCCTTCCTTGACGCTCGGGTGCTTGGCCGTGAGCCGGTCCATCTCAGAGCGCATCACCGAGTGCAGCCGTGCGGCGTTTTCGATCATCCCCTCTTCGAGCATGACGTCGATGTTGGCCTCGGCAGCCGCCAGCAGCACGGGGTGCGAGTTGTAGGTCAGCCCACCCCAGAAGACGTTATCCTCGAAGTGCTTGGCGATCTTGTCGGAGATTCCCATCGCGCCGAGCGGCAGGTACGAGCTCGTCATCCCCTTCGCCATCGTGACGATGTCGGGGACGATCCCAAAGTGCTCGAACGCAAAGAGCTTGCCGGTACGTCCGAAGCCCGCCATCACCTCATCGCAGACGATGAGGATGCCGTTCTTGTCGCAGAGCTTCCGCAATCCCTGGAGGTAGCCCTTCGGCGGAGGCAAGACACCGTTGGTGCCCGTGACCGACTCGATAAAGACCGCAGCAATGTTCTGCGGGCCTTCGTACATCATCACCTCTTCGAGGTACTTGAGGTTCTCGGCCGTCTTTGTCGCGTCGTCTTTGCCGAACTCGTAGTGGTAGGGCGTGGGATCCATGACGCGCACGACGCCCGGCATCCCTGGCTCGTTGTACCAGCGCCGCGGGTCGCCGGTGAGCTGCATGGTCGCGTTCGTGGCGCCGTGGTAGCTCCGGTACCGCGTAATGATCTTGTGCCGCCCGGTGTAGAGCCGCGCGGCCTTGATCGCGTTCTCGTTGGCCTCGGAGCCGCCGAGCGTGAACATGAAGCGGTTGATCGGGTCAGGCACGATCGACGCGAGCTTCTGCCCAAGGCGCGCACGGACCGCCGTCGCCGTCTTCGGCATCACGAAGATGAGCTCGTCCATCTGACGCTTGATGGCCTCGCGAATCTTCGGGTGGCCGTGACCGACGTTAACGCTCATCAGCTGGCTGTTGAAGTCGATGTAGCGCTTGCCCTCGGGGGTCCAAAAGTGAATGCCCTCAGCCCTGGCCACCGGGATCGGAGTGACGCTGTTGGCAGCGCTCCAGGTCCACATCGTGTGCTTATTACAGAGGGCAACCATCTCTTCGGTGTTCATCTAAGCCTCCAAACGTCGGTGAATCCTGATAACCGGACCTTCGCAGGTTGTCGACCCAGGTTCGACGTGTCGCGTGACTCATAGCGCACGCTACTGCCGCACCCGGCCAGGTTGATTCGTCGGTGCTCCGACGTCCGACGAGATTCGGAGGCGCGAGGGTGCAGCCATGGCAAGCCGATTCAAGACGCTCGTCGGGCGCGCTAGCGGCTCAAACTGACCGCGTGCGTGATAGCGTCAGCGCGCGCAGCCGACGTGCGCCCGATGAGATGCTGCTTTCGCTCCCCACGAGGGGAGGTCAGCCGCCCGTGATGACGTCCGGCGAGCCACCGATGGACTTTCCGCTACCGCCGCAGTGCGTCGCGGCATCGTCTTTGCGGTAGGCTTTCTGGCCGTTGATCATGACTGTGCCGGAGCCGGCGCTGGCGTTCCACGTGTTCGGGCCGCAGCAGGCCGCGTGGATCCCTGGGTCACCGTCGCGACCCGCCGGCATGCCGTTGACGAAGACGTCTGGCGAGCCAGCGACCATGGGACCTGTGCAGTTGTGCGGGCAAGCCGGGCACCCATGGGAGTCGGCGCCAACGTTGGCCTTGTCTCCCAGCCGATGTTGGGGGGGCATATGCAATCCTCAGGGGCTCTGGACCGACCGTGTGAGGCGTTCGCCCCGCACGCGGCTAGTATCCGCAAGAGCGTGCCGCGGTGTCAATGTTGCTCCCGTCGACTCCGCCTGGGCCTCGCCTCTACAGGAAGCGATCGCTGCCGACGACGGCGCCCTCTGTGTCGATTCCGAACTTGTAGGGTTCATCGACGAGGTCGTTGATCCGGTTCATCACGTGGTCGGTCAGCCCCTGAAACGATGCGCGGTGGAGGGCTTCGTCTGCGGGCTTGAACGGCGTGAAGGTCGTCGAAGGCCGGTGGGCATCGACGACAGCAGCCTCGATGGGCGCGCCGACGCGGTAGTGAATCGTGCCGGCTTTGGCGATGGGAGAGCCGCTTGGGTAGCAGCGGTCGCTGCCGTTGCAGCCGACGGGGACGATGGGAACGCCGAGGTGATAGGCGATCTGGGCCATGCCGATCCGACCAGGCGTCAGCTGAATGGAGCGTGTGCCCTGAGGGAAGATGAG
Organism: uncultured bacterium; assembly: GCA_938040325.1. Lineage (GTDB taxonomy): Bacteria > Myxococcota_A > UBA9042 > PHBI01 > PHBI01 > CALHXW01. The sequence goes on from CALHXW010000146.1 coordinate 10,404, forward strand.
CACATCGAGTCCGACCTCGATCGCCTGCTCGTTGAGCTTGACGAAGAGGTCCATCATCCCTGCGAAGAGCCGGTTCACGGCGTCTGGCCAGGATCGTTGAGCGGGGTCGTAGGGCTCGCCTAAGATCGTTCGCTTCGTCTCGAAGATCGGCTTGAGTGCCGACAGGTCGACGTCGGAGGGCACATCGCTGCCGCTTGTGTCGCTCGCGTCGTGGTCGGCTGCTTCGACCAGTCGACGCAGGTAGCGATACTCAGCGTCACTTGGGCGCCGACCCAAGGTCGTCAGCACGTCCTTGGTGATGAGGTAGCCGCGCGAGACCGTTGGGAGGTTCGCCATCTTCTCCATGAACCAGCCCACGAACTTGCCCTCGTAGTACTTCCCCTTCACCCAGGTCGCTGTGAACCGCTGCCGCTCGCGATAGAGCCGGTACTGGAAGGGCCAGTAGTTGTAGCGGTCGGTGTGGTTCATCGCGAAGATCACCGGCGTGTCGGGCAAGTGCTCAAGCCCTTCGACGGTGATCTTGACGCGCGGCGGCAGGGCGTAGTTCGGCAGGAGTCCAGCGTTGGCCAGCATCACCTGGTATCCCGGACGCCTAGAGAGCTTGATGCGGCGCAGCCTCGATAGGTCAAGCATATCAACAGCTATACCCGGGCTCGGCGGCGCTGGCTACATCGCACCCATCCGACCCACTGAAGCTCCATGCATTGTCGCTGCTGTGCGGCTATACTCGGGCGGTGTGGGGCAACATGAACAGCTGGGTGCGCGCAGGGATTGCGCTCCTCACGGCAGCGATCATCGCGCCGGACTGCGCCGACGATCTCCCCGATCGGCGGCCTTTGGGGGCGAGTTGCGGCGCCGGAGCCGCGTGCTCGACCGGGCTCTGCTTCGAGTCCACGTGCGTCGATCCGATCGCCGACGAAGACGGCGACGGGCTCATCAACCGGCTCGAGCTTGAGCTTGGCACCAACCTCGCCGCCCAAGACACCGACGGTGACGGCAAGGACGACTACCGAGAGACCGGCGCTGGCCGCAATCCAGCGCCGGACTTCGACAGGGACGGCGCCATCGACGCCGTCGAGCACGCCACCTTCGACTCCGACAACGACTGCATCCCCGACGAGCGCGACCCCAGCTCACTCGTCGACAGCCTCGACCGGGTGGCCGAGTGGGCGTGTTGCTGCAGCGCACCCTGCTCGGAGCTAGCCGAAGTCGTCTCGGTCGAGGCCATCTGCGTGGAGCCCGAGTCGGGGCCGCCACCCGTTCTCACCTGCATCGTTGACGGACCTGAGGACGAGTCTTACCCGTGCCTCGCCGGCGACGGGAGCCCCTGCACGCGCAATGAAGACTGCCGCTCGGGAACCTGTCGCGAGTTCGTCTGCGTCTCGCTCTGCTCCGACCAGCCCGACATCTGCGCGCCGACCGAGTTCTGTGACGGCGACAGCTGCGCGCCGCGACGAGCCGACGGCGCACCCTGCGAGGACGCCTCGCAGTGCCAAGCGAACCTCTGCGTGTCCGGCGTCTGCGGTGCGGGCTGCGCGGACGACGCCGACTGCGGCAGCGACAGCTACTGCGACGGGACCTCGTGCGTACCGCGCGCCGCGCCCGGCACCTCCTGCGACCGGCCGGAGCAGTGTGCCTCCGGCGTGTGTTCCGACGGGCGCTGCGGCGGCTGCATCAACGCTGCCGAGTGCGACGACGACAGCCCCTGCACCGAGGACGCATGCCAAGACGCACTCTGCCGCTACACGCCGGTCGTGGCGCTCTGCGACGACGGGGATCCCTGCACCCACGACGATGCCTGCGACGACCTCGGCGCCTGCGTCGGGCGGATCGTCGAGTGCGAGAGCGATGCCGGCGACTGTGGCTTGCGCCGCGCCTGCAACGGCACCGAGGTCTGCGACGAGAGCTATCCCGGCCTCGAGACACCCTGCGATGACGGCGACCTGTGCACCTACGCTGACGCCTGCGACGGCGCAGGCGGCTGCGGCGGCACCGCACTGGTGTGCACCGGCAGTCTCGACGGCTGCCTCACCGAGCAGTGCGACGGCACCGAGACCTGCGTGCAGACCGTCGCTGTCGGCGCTGGGTGCGACGATGCCGACCTCTGCACCCACACCGACAGCTGTCTGGCAGATGGCCTCTGCGCGGGCGTCGCGCTGAGCTGTGTCGACGATCCAAGCGTCTGCGGTGCCGACCGCGCGTGCGACGGCAGCGCTGACTGCACCGAGACCTTTCCTGGCGCCGCGACCGCCTGTGACGACGGCGACCCTTGCACCCACAGCGACACGTGTGACGGCGCCGGTGGCTGTGCCGGGATCCCGGTCGACTGCAGCCCCGGTCCTGGCGACTGCGGTGTCCAGCGGGCCTGCAATGGCACAGCGACCTGCACCGAGACGTTCCCCACCGGCTCCTGCGATGACGGCGACGCGTGCACCTACGACGACGTCTGTGACGGTGCCGGTAGCTGCGGCGGTACCGCCATTGTCTGCACGAATGCGCCGGGTTGCGGCGAGCAGCGCTCTTGCAACGGAACGAGCACCTGCACGACCAGCTTTCCAACCACCGGCGACAGCTGCGACGACGGCGATCCGTGCACCTACGATGACGCCTGCGACGGTGCCGGTGGCTGCGTAGGCATCCCGATCACCTGCAACGACGCGCCGGGCGCGTGTGGTGCCAACCGAGCGTGTAACGGCACCTCGAGCTGCACGGAGACCTTCCCAGGGGCGACCACGAGCTGCAACGACGGCGAGGCGTGTACCTACGACGACGTGTGCGACGGCTCCGGTGGCTGCAGCGGTACCTCGATCACGTGCAACGACGCCGCCGGGACCTGCGGCGCCAACCGTGCGTGCAATGGCACGTCCACCTGCACGGTGACCTTTCCCGGCACCGGAACGGGCTGCAACGACGGTCAGCTCTGCACCTACAACGACCGCTGCAACGGCTCTGGCGCGTGTGTTGGCACGTCCATCACCTGCAACGACGCGGCGGGTGTGTGCGCCGTCAACAGGTCATGCAACGGCACATCGAGCTGTACGCTGACCTTTCCTGGCTCGGCCACAACCTGCAACGACGGCCAGCTCTGCACCTACAACGACCGGTGCGATGGCCAGGGCGTTTGCACCGGCATCTGGAAGAACTGCAACGACGACCCGACCGGCTGTGGCGCGAACCGCGCCTGCAACGGGACGTCGAGCTGCACCGTCACCTATCCAGGCACGAACGTCGGCTGCAACGACCAAGACTTCTGCACGGTCGGCGACCGCTGCAACGGCGCCGGTAGCTGTGTGCCGACGGGCAATGCCCCGAACGGAACCCTCTGCGGCAGCATCAGCGCCAATCGCTGCTGTGGTGGTGTCTGCCGCGACCTCCGCTCCGACCCCAACAACTGTGGTGGGTGCGGGCTCTCGTGTGCTCCAGGTCTTGCGTGCGAAGACCTCACGGCGACACCGGGCTGCGGGCCGGCCAACACGTCGGGACGCTGCCGATGTCAGTTCTCGACCGCTCAGTGCCCCAACAACACCAACCAGGTGGGCTCGGGCGGCCAGGTCTGTCGCACGTTCTCGCCATGGACCGACCGCTGCACACCCAACACGAACGCAGGCTGCGCGCCAGGGCAGACGGACGTGAACCTGGCGCAGTGCCCGGACTACTGCACGTACTGATGCGCATGCCGCTCGGGAGAGCGAACCCCGGGATCGGGCCGATCGAGGTAAGGTCTCGCCGTCTCTGGAACGTGCTGGCGTGATGAGACGTTGCAATTGTCGGACCTCTACTTGCACGCTGGGCCTGTGAACATGTCACCACTCGAACCGGCTGCGACTTCCGCGATGCCCTCGCCGCGGCGTTGCTCGCTGCGCTCACCCGAACTCGACGATGCTCGCCGGATAAGCGACCGACGAAGCGACGCCGAGCACCGGCTCAATTTCCCGTGGAGGCAAGTGGGAAGCCAACTGCTCTCTGCTCTAGCAGCGCTCTGTGCGCTCGTGCTCGCTGCGTCGTGTGCGAGCACGCCGACCGGCCCGGCCGCCGAGCCGGTCGCTCCGCTCTTCGACCATGACATCTACCGTGCCATCCCCGACGACTCCGTCTACGTGTGGGCCTGGGACGGCCTCCCCGATGGGCTCCACACCCGGCTTGAGCGGACCTATGGTGCGCCCTTCCGGGAGATGCTCAACGCTGCGGGGGCGCTTGAGCCCTATGGGGTCCTGGTGGACGCCGCTGACACGGACTCGCAGATCCTCGCCGCGGTGATGGAGGAGTTTCTCAAGGACGGCGGCCGCGAGAGCATCGGCATCGCCCAGCCGCTGCGGCTTGTCGTTCACAGCTACGGTCTCTGGCCGGTTGTCCGTATTGCGCTCGCCGACCCGGAGACCGCTCGCACTCGCATCGACCAGCTGCGGATGCAGTTTCCCGAGGGGTGGGAGTCGACAATGCTCAGCGCCGGCTCCGCTGGCGGCGCGCAGCGCGAGTTCATCACGCGACCACTCACGGGCGAGCTGAGCTTCGCGTTGACCGTCACATCCGACCAGCTGGTAGCGTCGATCCTCCCCAACAGCGAACACCAGCGCTTCGTTGCCCAGCTCGCGCCGAACGGCAGCGCGAACACTGGGGCTCAGCGTGAGCGACTCATCACACAGGTTGGCGACTACGGGGTCCTCGCTACCGCAGTGGGTAGCCTCGACATGCCGCGGATGGCGCGCGGGCTCTTTGCGCCAGATGTCCGCGACCAGCCTTTCGCTGAGATCCTCGATCTGCCAGTCGAGCGCTCGCAGGTGTGTCGCGATGACATCTCGGACCTCGCCGGGTCACTGCCGAGGCTCGTCTGGGGCTACGAGCAGCTCACCGACTCGCGGGAGGCGGGTGTCTTCATCACCGAGACCACGGATCCGGACTTCCTCGACGCCCTCAAGGGACTCGTCAGCCATGATGCCGGGCTTCGCGTTGCGGCGAGCAGTGATGCCGATCTCAACGTGTCGCTGTCGCTCGACGTTGTGGCCGCAAGCAAGCTCTTCCTGCGCCTGACCAAGAGCCTGCGTCAGAAGCGCTATCGCTGTCCGACACTCGAGCAGCTTGGTGCGGTCGCGACCAAGCAAGCCATGGAGTTCGATCTGGCAGCGCGGATGCTGCTGGGTGGCCTGCGCGCCGTGCACGTCCGGATCGACAAGTTCAACCTGTCGGCCGCGATGGAGGGCGTCTTGGCGGTGGTCCACGACAACCCCATGTCGGTCCTCAACCGGCTCCGCGGCGTGCTGGGCAGCGTGCCGATACCGGCGACCGACGACGGGACACCCGCGGTCTCCGGTGAGCCAGGCGGCGTCATGATGCAGACCGCCGTCAAAGGGAACCTCGTTGTCGCGTCGCTGGGCGAGAAGACGTTTGAGGCATCGAAAGTTCTTCTGGAGCGGGGCGTTGGCGCAAAGATGCCGCTGATGACATTCGCCGTTCGTGGCGCCGCCCAGAAGTTCATCGCCGACCTCGGCGAGACGGAGGTCACCGACGACTGGCTCCTCGCGAACGCCGAAAACTACCCGGTCGCTGGACGCATTCAAGGTCCCGTTGCGACGATCAACGGCAACCCGGTGCCTTCTGACGGGTTCTACCGCGTCGCGGAGGCGGCGCTGACGTCGGACGTGGACGAGCCGCTGATCGACGGAGTGTTCCTCGAAGCGGCGTACCGGAACCACCCGGAGGCACACTTTGCGAAAGCCGAGCGGGAAGCGCTTGGACGCATTGTGGACGATACGCTCCTTTCGGAGGCGCTGTCGGCACAAGGTCAGCCCATGATGCCGATGGACGACTCGCTGCCGGCAACGGCTTGGCCAGAGCACCTTCAGGCGGACGTGGAGCGCCGCTTGCTCGAAAACTTCACCAAGGCGGGCAAGCTTCGCGTCTCCAGCGGCGCCATTCGGAAGCACTATCGCAGCAACAAAGAGTCCTATCGTCGCCGAGCAAGCGCCCACCTCCGCCACGTGTTTGTCAGCACAAAGACGGGCTCGCTCATGGACGTGTCCGCGGCGCGGCAGACCATCGATCAGGCACAAGAGGCGCTCAAGCGCGGCGACGACTTTGCCAAGGTGGCTGAGACGTATGGCGACGCGCCCGTCGACATCGGGGTCGTCGACGACACGGCCTTTCCCGGTGACTTCGGAGAGCCGGTCTTTGGTCGCAAGAAGGATGGGCTGACCGACGTGGTTAAGAGCCCGACGGGGTTCCACATCTTCGAGGTGACCGACCTCACGCGTGCCGGGATCCCGCCGCTCAAGGACATGCGGGAGCGGATACGCAATCAGCTGACTCAAGCTCGCTTCAGCAGTGCGCGCGGCGAGTGGATTGCGGCCCTGCGGAGCACCGCATCGGTGACCGACAAGCTCGCCGAGGTGAGCGAGAAGCGACGGGCGGCGCACATGACACGCATCCCGCTTGTCGGCAGATTCGTGACGGCAAGTCGGCGGGTTGAAGAGCTCACCGACACCGGCGAGATGACGGTCGATGTGACCGAGCGTGGGCTCGTGTTTCGGACCGATATACGGTATCGCTGGCGGTGACGCACGGGGCCGAGGCGTGAGGCGCTGACTGCTGCGCCGCGCGCGAATCCCCAGCTGGCTGAGATGTGGCGAAGCTCAGGAGAGACACGATGACGACCCATGAGACTCAGGTGGTCGACAGCGGCACGGACGCACTGACGTTTCAGCGCTATCAGCTGACAACTGCCGGTGGCGTGTCGACCGTCTTCGACAAGCGCCTCATCTATGTCGGCACCGCACCTGACTCGGACTTCGTGATCGACGATCCGACGGCATCGCGAGCCCACGCGCGCCTAGAGTTTGACGGGCAGGGGTACATCCTGCGCGACCTTGCCTCCAAGAACGGCACGTGGATCGGCGGCGTGCGGATCCGCGAGGCGTACCTGCCAACACCGTGCACCGTGCGCTTTGGACGCACAGAGGTGGCGTTCGACGTGCTGGGCGAGCAGGTCGAGGTGGAGCTTTCGCGCGCCAATAGCTTTGGATCGCTGCTCGGTGAGAGCACGGAGATGCGTGAGATCTTCGCGCTCCTCGCCAAGGTCGCCCGGTCCGATGTGAGCGTGTTGGTCCAGGGCGAGAGCGGCACCGGCAAAGAGCTAGTCGCCGAGGCCATTCAGTCTCACAGCGCGCGGCGGGCGGCGCCCTTCGTGATCTTCGACTGCTCGGCGGTGCCTCCTGACCTGGCCGAGTCCGAGCTCTTCGGCCATGTCAAAGGCGCGTTCACCGGCGCCGTCGGCAACCGGGTCGGCGTGTTTGAGGCCGCACACAAAGGGACGCTCTTTCTCGACGAGATCGGCGAGCTGCCGCTGGAGCTCCAGCCGAAGCTCCTGCGGGCCCTTGAGAAGGGCGAGTTCAAGCCGGTTGGCGACAACCAGCGCAAGGTTGCAGACGTCCGCGTCATCGCAGCGACCAACCGCAACCTGACGCAAGAGGTTCGCGACGGGAACTTCCGCGAAGACCTCTACTACCGGCTCGCCGTGATCAAGGTGAGTCTGCCGCCCCTTCGGAAGCGTCCCGACGACATTCCGCTCTTGGTCCAGCGCTTTCTCCGGATGAGCGGCTCGACCGACGTCCAAGTCAGCTGGGAGACCATGGACCGTCTCAAGGCTCACCCGTGGCAAGGCAACGTGCGGGAGCTCAAGAACTACGTGGAGCGTGCCGTCGTCCTCGCTGAACACGGCCGCCTCGAGACGCGTCACCTCTCGGCCTCTCCCGACAGCGGCGCCATCCGCGCGTCGTTGAACGGTAGCGAGGCAACGCTGACCGTCGACTTCGATCTACCCTTCAAGGACGCCAAGGCGCGCCTCACCGACACGTTCGAGTCCCGCTACTGGGGCCGGCTGCTGCAGCGGACCGGCGGCAACATCTCAGAGGCAGCTCGCCGAGGCGGGATCCACCGCAAGAGCCTAGAGTACCTGCTCAAGAAGCTCGACCTGTGAGCACTCCTGCTAAGGCAGGAGGCTGAGCTGAAGCCGATCGCGCCGCTCGCACGAGGCTTGGTCACCGGCGGCGCAAGCGCGGTTGTAGTAGACGGCAGCGTCCTTGGGGCTGCGTGTGCCAAGGACGCCCCGCTCATGCAGCTGTGCGGCCCCGACGCAGGGCTCGGCAAAGCCCGCCTGGCAGGCCTTCTTGTAAAGCGCGAACGCCTTGCGCGGGTCCTTGGCCGCCCCTCGACCCTCTTCGTAGAGCGCGCCGAGGTTGCCGCACGCGGCGAGGACGCCGCCGTCACAGGCACGCTTGAGGAGCGCGGCAGACTCGCCTGGGCTGGGTGCGCCGATCCGGCCAGTGAGCTTGAGCGTCGCGAGATTGCCACACGCGACTAGCTGGTTGGCGTCGCACGCCTGGACGAGAAGCTCCTCCGCGCGCTTGTCGTTTCGCGGCACGCCGAGTCCGTACTGGAAGAGGTAGCCGAGGTTGGCGCAGCCAACGACCGCGCCGCCGACACATGCTTTCTGGTAGAGCCTCGACGCGCGACTCGGATCGTGGGGCACGCCCTCGCCGCGCTGATAGAACATGCCGAGGTTGGAGCATGCGGCCGGGTCGCCCGCGTCACAGCCCAGCTTGAAGTAGCGTAGCGACCGATCCGAGTCGGTCTTCTCGGGCGGCTTCTCCGCCTCGATAGCGCCCAGGTGCGCGCAGGCGGATGGGTCACCAAGGGCGCATCCGCGGTCGATGAGGGCAAGAGCAGACGTCGTGTCAGGCGCGGTCTTCGCCCCCTCAAGCTTCGATCGACCCAAGACGTAGCAGGCGCTCGCCACGCGTGCGTCGCAGGCCGCTTCACAGCTCGCGACCGCCCCCTTCTTTAAACACGAGCGCGCCTGGCGGTAGGCGTCCTCGCGCTCCTGAAGCTCGCTCGAGAGTCCGCATCCGACCACCAGCACCAGCGCGCACGCCGCCACTTGCAGGCTGAGCCTGGGGCGTCGGGACGGCGCATTCACGTGCTGGTCGATGGGCATGCTCAACATGTTGGGCCGAGCATACACACTCTCGGCCCGACGTGCCCACGGCATCTCGGAAAGGCGCGAGCGCGGGTGTCGGACCCTGCTGGTTCGTAATGCTATGATTTCAAACAATGTTACCGGCCCAGCTCAGGAGCCAACAACGGTTCGACATTTCTGAGGTCACTGTTAGAATGCGCGCACTCGCGGCGCTACCCAGCCGCGGCATTCAGGAGGAACTATGCGGAACGTGATCACTCTAACGTGGGCGGCGCTGTTGATGTCGATCACAGGCGGCAGCGCACTCGCTGATGACAGCGCCGCATGCCTAAAGGCCCAGAAGCTCGTGGGTGCGGATGCCATCCACATGAGCGAGAACGAGTGCAGCCGTGCACTCGAGGCCGCTGAGGAAGAGCGCTGGCAGCTCTGGCTCGACATGGCGCTCGCCCATGAGACATCGGAGGACTACGCGTCGTCGATGCACTACTACAACCTCTTCCTCGGCTCGTCTGGCAACCGCGACAGCCTGAGCCAGGCCTGGACCGAGGTCCGTGGGCAGACTCAGGACTCGGTCGGACGCATCGAGAAGATGCTGATGGCGACGCACTCGAAGGTCACCATCAAGACGGACCCGCCGGAGGCCATGGCCTCGATTCGGGGAGCGCGCGACGGTCAGACCGACATGACGACGCCGTTCACGACCTACTTGCCCCCTGGCGATCACGTCGTTGACGTCTTCCACAAGGCTGCCGACGTCAAGCTCAACCGAACCATTGCTGTCGCGTCCGCTGGCGAAGCGATGACGATCGACATCCCGCTGAAGACCCCGACGAAGGTCGCCGCACCCGCACCCTCCAGCACGGGCGGCGCCATGCACGGCGGCATGATGCACATGAAAGACGACGGCGGACCCGACGCCACACGAACCACCGGCCACGTCATGATCGGCCTCGGCATCGCAGCGGCCAGCGTCGCCGGGCTCTTCTACCTGCAAGGTGACGGCCTCGACTCAGGCGTCAACTGCGACCAGTGCAGCAACTTCACGAGCACGCTCGCCGCCCGCCAGCAAGAGCGTGCCGACGAGTGGTTCGACCGAGCCCTCTTCACCGGCATCGGCGGCGGCGTCCTGCTGCTCGGCGGCATCATCCTCACGGCGGTCGGCGACAACGAGCCAGCGTCGGTCTCCGAAGGTCCGATTCTGCGCTCGCTGCAGCCCGCCCTGCTCAACGGCGACACCCCCGGAATGGCAGCCTCGCTAACGTTCTAGTCGAGCGAAGAGATACCCGCGAAAAGCGCCGCAGTCGGTTCCGACTGCGGCGTTTTTCTTGTGCCCGACGCCAGCGCAGGCGCCAGCGCTTACGCCTACGCCTACGCCTACGCCTACGCCTACGCCTACGCCTACGCCTACGCGTACGCTTACGCCTACGCCTACGCCTACGCTTACGCCTACGCCTACGCCTACGCTTACGCCTACGCCTACGCTTACGCCTACGCCTACGCTTACGCTTACGCCTACGCTTACCCAGCAGCCAGCAGCCAGCAGCCGGCACCCGGCAGCCAGCAACCCGGCAGAGCTGAGCCCGTTACCTATGTCCCTGGTTTGGGCGGGTACGGGTCGGGGTAGGGGTACGGGCAGGCGTAGGCGTGC